>JAAUSO010000039.1 GCA_012033205.1 Richelia sp. SL_2_1
AGTTATGAGGTTGGGATTGGGAGTTAGGAGTTAGGAGTTGGGAGTTAGGAGTTGGGGAGTTAGGAGTTAGGAGTTTAGGAGTTAGGAGTTGGGAGTTTGGAGTTTGGAGTTAATTAACTGTCAACTGTCAACTGTCAACTGTCAACTGTCAACTGTCCACTATAAAAGCGAATCCATTAATTGCATTAACTTGATGGCGTTATCGTTGAGGGTAAGTGTTTCTTCGCCTTTGAGTTGATGCTCTAATAAACCCTTGAGAGCTATAAGTTTAAAGCTGTTTTCAACGGCGGCGATCGCAATTGTGTCTGCTGCTTTCATATACCCGATGGCACCCAAGTCACTTAATGCCATGCGACGCAATTTTAAATCGCTGTTTTGCAATACTTGTACCAAACGCTCTCCATATTCTGGTTCACTTGTTAATTGATACATTGCTCTAGCTGCGGCGCACTGCACTCGGATTACCGGATGTTCGAGAAATGGCTGAATCATATCTATGGCAACAGTAGCACCAATTGCTCCTAAAGCCTCTAATACTGCTTCGTAAGGCTGGATTAAGTGAGGTCTTCCGGGTATTTGTATCGCAGCTGCCACACCTCCATCTAATAGCTTTAATAATGCAGGAATAGCTCTTGGATCACCCAACATTTCTAAAGATTGGGCTGCGGCTTCCCTTACGTAAAAGTCAGAGCATTCTAGGCATTTAATTAAACCCGGCACGGCTCGGTTATCACTTAATTTACCCAATGCTCTTGCAGCATTACGTCGTAATGGATAGCCACCTAACTCTGTTCTATCGGCTTCATCATCTAAAGCTGCAATTAAGGTATCAACGACTTCCGGATTATTGACACGAAACTTACCCAGCCACCAAGCAGCATAATAGCGGAGACTTAAATCTGAAGATTGTAAATTGACAATCGCTTGTTGTGGGGTTAACGGTGGTGCGTTATCTGTTGAATATTCTTCCGCACTCGGTTCAATCATCCATCACCCTCAATACTATTTATTTACTCTGCGATTTAGATTTTTTCGGTTCGGATTCGCTATCAGGTTTGAGCGCAGATTCAGCAGTAACTTGCTCAATATTGATAATCTTACCGCCCATGCGCGTTACTCGCTGCATTTCTTCGTTCATTCTATTGTACGGTACCGTCATAAATACGCTACCGCTACGACGAATTTGATAATTATTTTTATCTGTTTGTTCGTTCTGGCGCAAACCTACAACTTCATAACGAAACATCCGGCTACTAGCGCTAGAAATTCCATTTGTACCAACTGTTGTTTGTCCGTACATTAAATTATCCCTCCTTGATGATTTTGGATTTTAGATTTTGGATTGAGAGAATGGGAATGAGGAGTTACGAGTTGTAGAGACGTAGCACTGCTACGTCTACAGGAGTTAGGATCACCGGAGTTATTTCCCCCCCCCATCCCCTTGTCTCCCCCGAACCCCCTTAAGCTTGGGTGATGCTGACGATTTTTCCACCTTTACGGAGAATTTCTTGCATCTTATTTGATAAACGTTCGTAAGGTACGACAATTGCGTAGCTGCTGCGTCTTACTTTGGGATACCCTGGAGAAAGCTGACCCGTTACTTCGATGCGATAGGATCGGTCTCCTACTCCAACTGCGTTTCCTACATTTTTTCTCGGAGATACATCGTTACTTGCACGGTAACTCCAGTTACTATTACTACCTGATGGTCCAACAATTGAAGATGCACTGTTGGTTCCTAATTCCCTGGCTAAACGAGACTTGTTTCCTTCTACCTGAGCGCGATCGCTATTGGCATAACCCCGATATAAGCGGAACATCCGATTAAATCCTACGGTTTTTTGCCCCGATTGAGTCGCAAATCCCCGATAATAAGGTACTATGTTATCACCAAAATTTTCGGTATACTCCATTGAATCAATGTAGGAATCTATCTCAACGTCGTACCCTTGGTTATGATACAAATCGTTGTGGTAGCTAACTTCCGACTCATCGTAAGGAGCGCGACCTAATAAATGCTTGTAATTTAGTTCGATAAATCTAGTTTGGAAATTGTTGTAGAAAAACTTGTTCTTATACAATTCCGATTTTGCAACTGCACGCACAAACTCGCGCACGCTCATGTTACCGTCACGCAAAAGTGACTCTGCACTTATGAGTCTTTCCGCAGCCATTAAATAATCATTACCTAAAAGCTGTTTGTACGTAGCACGAATTACGCTTTCTATATCTTCCTTGGTGGCGTTGAGGCGTAATTCCACTCGCGGTGACTCATCAAAGGCTTCTGTTCCCAATCTGGATGCTGCTGATGTAATCGCCATTGCTATTATCCCCTTTTATTTTCACACAAATGGTGAACCGATTTTTGATATTTTTTTATCTATCTTTTAAAAACAATGCCCGGAGACCGATACAACCGCTAGGTGATAAACCCCATCCAGCACTTGCATCCCTCTCCGGGCTGACCGCAATATTTAGCTTAAGGCGTTGATTGCGTAATCCATGTAAGTGTTAGCTTCGTTAGCAGCTTGACCGCTTAAACCGTGATTGCCTTTGATGTACTTCAAAGCTTCTATATACCAGCTAGGAGACAAGTCAAAAGAACGGTTGATTTCATCCAAACCTGCAATTAAGTACTCGTCCATAGGACCTGTACCACCAGCTACCAAACAGTAAGTTACCATGCGTAGGTAGTGACCAACATCACGAGCGCACTTGGACTTACCGCGAGAATCAGCAGCAAACTGAGGTCCTTGCATTTGAGTGGTGTAAGGAAACTTCTGATAAACAGCTTGAGCAGCACCATCAATCAATTGCTGAGCTTTGTTGGTCAAAGCACGAGCAGCTTCCATGCTAGCAGCAGCGCGATCAAAGCGACCGTTAACAGCCTGCAATTCGGTGTTGCTTAAGAAACGACCTTGGGTATCGGCAGATGCAATTGCTTCGGTAATTGGTGTCTTCATGTCTTACAATCTCCTTTTATATCTTGTTCTTTTTTTTTGCCTGGATACCGATTTCGATTTCCGGCTCCGGGTTTCTGTATTTTTGCTCTTACAGTCTTTGACTACGCAACCGCAGCAGCAGCACGGTCAAAGTAACCACCCAATTCAGACATTAACTGGCTGCAATCACCCTTGGTGATTCCATTGGGATCGTTAGCCATTTTGATCGCAGTATCTTTCATTTTTTGAACACCAACTGCTACGGAAGAACCGGGTGTACCCAAAGCTTGGTAAGTTTCGCGCAAACCATTCAAGC
The DNA here is from genome assembly GCA_012033205.1 of Richelia sp. SL_2_1. Lineage (GTDB taxonomy): Bacteria > Cyanobacteriota > Cyanobacteriia > Cyanobacteriales > Nostocaceae > Rivularia. The sequence continues at coordinate 3,259 of JAAUSO010000039.1, forward strand.
AACGGTCATCTAGTACGCTCGCGTCACCTGCGATCATGGAATAAGTTACATAACGCAAGATGATTTCCATGTCGCGTAAGCAAGCAGCCATACGACGGTTGGTATAAGCGTTTCCACCAGGAGCAATTAACTGGGGCTGTTCTTCAAATAATGCACGAGCCGCATCGGTAACGATTTGAGAAGCATTGCTGGTAATGCGATTAACAGTATCTAGGCGTTTGTTGCCTTCTTTCACCATGTTGCTCAGAGCATCTAATTGCTCGTTGCTCAAGAATTCACCTCTGGAGTCGGCTTGAGAAACTACCTTTGCGAATGCATCTAACATCGACTTTTTCTCCTGATTGCTTAGTTTTTATGTATGCCTTGATTAAAAATGGCAGTGTTTTATCAATGGATGGGATATAACAGATGTTGTTTTAACTGCCTTTTTGTTTTTCTCAATTTCTTTCTTCGACAATACCGAATTAGAAATATGAGAATCTTGGCTTATTTTATGAGAAATCGACAACCTTGACAAACTGATTGTCTCTTTTAAGTTTTGCCTGTTATTTAACCCCTCCAAATTATGTTTATACACTGCTATCAGAACATAATTTATTACAAAATGTTAATAAATACGATACTGCAATAAGAAAAACCTCAAATCCTTCACATATAAGAACTTTGCCTGAAAACACTGGCTTTTTATTGTTACAAAAGTTTGTATATTTACTTAAAATTGCTCATCTATTTATTTATCAAGTTTTATTAACTATCCCAAAACCCTATGTATCGCAAGTAATTGAGTACTATGATACAATTGGGTTCAGCGATGCCCTACTTAATAGTTGTTAACAAAAACAAATATTAACTAAATGTAAAGATTTGAAAATTATTTGGCGATCGCCAAATCAAAAAAAGCTGAAAAAGCTTGTAAATGAAGGCGTAGAGTAAAAAAGTTATCAGCGAACGTTTCCATGAGCAAAGAGAGCAGGGGTGTTTAAGGCTGCTGAAATTCGGGATTGTACAACTTTGTCATCTTCTTGCTTTAATGCTTGCTGTAAAGCGATATTGGCAGAAGGTGTGGCAATTTCTTGTAAAGAAACCGCAGCAGCATAACGTAAACCCCAGTCTTGGGGATTAAGTAGCGCCCAAATCAGCTTTTGTGAAGCGTGGTGGATAATTTGCGGATTACTTGAAGTGCTGCCGATACGTCCAAGTCCCCTTGCTGCGATGCGACGAACGTTTCCTTGGCAATGATTGGCAACCTCTGTACCTACAACTTCAGTTAATAAATCAAGAGCTTCTGGGTTTCCAATAAGAGCCAATGCCTGAATAATATAAGCCTGTATGCTTTGGTCGGTAGAATCATCAAAAGCATCAATTAATGGTTGTACTGTTTTGGGTGCCGATTCAACTAACGCTGTAACAGCAGCAGCACTAACATGAGGATTGTGATGTTTTAAAGATTCGAGAAAAGCATTAATTTCCGAAATATCTGGAAAATCTGATACGTTCATGGAATAGTTAAATTAGGAGTTAGGAATTAGGAGTTATAAATTTTGACCTTTGACCTTTAACCTTTAACCTTTGACCTTCAAAGCTGAATTAACAAATCATCAATTGCTTGAAAAATTAATTGGGATGTCTGTTGTTGAGGAGTATCGCTATCTAATACAGTTTCTAAAATTCGCTTCAAATTTAACAATTTCAAACTCGACGGAACTCTAGCTGTAAGAATAGCTTCTACTGCTTGATGATGTGCAACCGCACCTAAATCAAAAACCGCTGCCCAACGCACGTACATATTTTCATGATTGAGGTATTTAAAAATGCATTCAAGGTATTGTGATTCTTGAGTCAAAAAATAAAAATATCGAGCTGCGGCACATTGTATTCTTTCGGAAGCATGATTTAAATAAGGTTCAATTAAACAACGGGCTGAATCAACTTTGAAAGTTGCTAGAGCTTCAATCAAAGCTTCGTATGGTTCAATTCGATCCGATTGCATCATTTCCAACAAAGCATTTACAGCTTTGCGATCGCCAATAGCAGCTAAAGCTTGAATTGCTGCTTCTCGCAACCGAAAATCGTTACATTCGCAAGCTTTAATTAAAGCTTCTACAGCTGATCGATTCTTTAACTGTCCCAATGCGCGTGCAGCTTGACGACGTAAAGGATATCCACCCGACGGGATGCGATAGCGTTGATCAAATAAAGCTTCACACAAAGCCGCACAACTTTCTTGTACTTGATGCTTTCCCAACCACCAGGCAGCATAGTAGCGAATTTGATTATCTTCACTTTGCAAAGCTGCTTCCGCAGTTTCCGCAGAAAATATTGGTTCGTTCATAAAAATTGAGAATTGGGAATTGGGAATTGGGAATTGGGAATTGGGAACAAAGTAAAATTCTCAACCAATGCTCCATTACCCATTACCCATTACCCATTACCCTTTTCTAAGCTGGAGTAATTTTAGTTATCTTACCGCCGCGTTTGTGAATTTCTTGGTATGTGTCTGAGAGACGGCTATAAGGTACAGTATAAACTTGTTTACTACGACGCACGGATACTTTGCTGTTAAGTCTACCTGCGATGGCTTCAATGACAAACATTCGATTGTCTCCCCGTGGTGCGGAACTAATCAATGTTGGTGCTGTTGATGTAAAGCTTGATGCAGGGGAGGTTGGCGGTATAATCATGTTTGCTTGGTTTCGGGAAATTTGTCCGCGCAAGCGTGAATTTTTACCACCATATTGGGCGTTATCGCTGTTACCGAAGCCTCTATGTAATGCAAATATCCGGTTATACCCTACAGTTTTCATGCCGGGAATTGAGCTAAATCCACGGTAATAGGGAACGGTATAACTTCCGAAGGCGGTTTCGTATTCGGAACTATAGAGGTAGGATTCAATTTCTGCATCGTAACCCTTTGCGGCGTACAAGTCTGTATGATAAGCAATTTCTGATTGCTCGTAGGGCGCACGTCCTAGTAAATGTTTGTAGTTTAATTCAATAAACCGTACTTGGGAATTACTTTGAAAGAAGCATTCTTTGTAAAATTCCGATTTTGCTAAGGTTTCAATAAACTGCCGTACATCAATTTTACCGTTGCGTAATAAAGACTCGGCGCTAGTAAATTTTTCGTTAGTATATATTCCTTGACGACCGAAAATGTGGGTGTAAGCTGCTCTAAACACCATCTGTAAATCATCTTCGTTCCAATTTTGACGCAGTTCTACTTTATTCCCAACTACGTCTTTAATTGCTAATCTTTCCGCGACTGAACTAGTCATATTTACAATTGTTCCTTTGATTACAGGCTTTTTAATTCAACAAATCGGGTTTAATTACCAAATGTCAAAATACTCAAAATACATTGATTCTCACAACTTATGCAAATAAACCTGGAATATCGGGGGTAATCAAGCCATATTCGCTTTTTCACTCTCGATATTCCTGGTTTTTAACGCTTCACGAGCAAACTTTGAGGATAAATAAACAGGCTATCTTAACTCAATGCATTGATTGCATAATTAAGATAAATGTTGGCTTCACCGGCTACGTCTCCATTTAAACCATGATTATCGCGGACAAATTCTAGAGCAGCTACATACCAGCTAGGAGATAAACCAAGAGCGGCGTTTAATTCGCTTAATCCAGCAACAACATATTCATCCAAAGGACCAGTACCGCCAACTACACAACAGTAGCTAATAGTACGTAAGTAGTGGTCAATATCACGCACGCACTTGTTTTTACCTTCGTTGGTAGATGCGTATTGTGGTCCCTGCATTTGCGTTGTGTAGGGAAATTTTTGATATACATGATTTGCTGCTGCTTCTGCCCATTTTTGACCATTTTGAGAAAACGCTTTGGCTGCTTCTAAACCTGCTTTAGCGCGGTTAAACCGACCGAAAACAGCTTGCATTTCGGTGTTACTTAAGTAAGAACCGCGAACGTCTGCGGTTGATATTGCTTCAGTCAAAGGTGTTTTCATAATTCTCGATATTCCTTTATTTGGGTACAGTTGGTTAAATCAAATCCTGGGTGCGTTCTTGCTTACAGATTATGATCATTTGCATTTACAAATGACAAAAAATTACCGAAAAACTACTCTGACAAAAAGTATGATTCAGAGAAAGTCGATTAAACTACAGCGGAAGCAGCACGGTCGAAATAGCTTCCTAGTTCCGACATTAATTGGCTGCAATCACCTTTGGTAATTTTGTTGGAATCGTTAGCTATTCCGATAGCAGCATCTTTCATTTTTTGAATTCCGGAAGCTACAGCATCACCAGGAGTACCTAAAGCTTGATAGGTTTCTCTTAAACCGTTTAAGCAACGGTCATCCATTGCGCTTGTATCTCCTGAAAGCATGGAATAGGTAACATATCGCAAAATAAATCCCATGTCGCGAATGCAAGCGGCTTGATTACGATTGTGGAAACAAGCACCACCAGCATTAAAGACTTGCGGACGTTCTGCAACTAAAGCACGGTAAGCATTTGCCACAATCGAAGAAGAGTTGCTGCTGAGTCTATTAACTACATCTAAGCGCTTATTACTATCAGCAACCATTGCTGATAATGCATTGATTTCGTTTTCACCGAGGTAAGCACCTTTTTTATCAGCTTGTTCAACAACTTTAGAAAAAGCATCAAGCATTTTATTCTTATCTCCTGATTTTCTTTACTTTAAATTGGTTTAAAGCTGTTCAATCTTGCACCATAAATTAAACCAATCTATGGCAATTTTTGCAGATTTTACTATTAAGCAATTGCGTTGCTTTCCGCAAATAAATAGTCTAAAAAGGCTTGATTTTTTTGCTTGATTTGTAATTGCTTTAAAACCTTGTCTGTATTGTATATATCAGTTGAACTTTTTTTATATTAAGTTTATTAACAAAAATCATCCCTTTGTCTAATTGACTCAAATTCTTTAACTGTAAACCTTACAAGCATATATTTCAAAAATTAGCTTAACATTTAGATACTTTTCTTTATTCAAAGTTATAAATTAATTATCTGTATTTATATTTAGATATAAATAATACTAAAATAATTATTTTTGCGTAATTATCTCATTAAAACCCGGATAAATAAAGATATTTTGCTGAAAAGCAAGTATCAAAAGTAACTTATATCTGGAGATAGTTAATCAAAACAAATGGTTAACGTTTGATTATACAAATATTCCGTGAGAATCTTGCTATCACCGGAATTATTGCTTGAGTTTTCAGTCAATATAGTGTTTCAATATTAATTTATTTATGTAAAGATGAATTTCCAAATTTATAAATAGGATTGGTATTTTCTATTTGAAGTAGGATAAATTGCAGAAACTCGCTTAACGTCGTCGTAAAACTTGTAATAAAGTTAAAAATACTTGAGGAAGAGGTGCAATAACTTCAACTAAATTGTTAGAAATAGGATGTTGTAACTGAAGTTTCCAAGCGTGTAAAGCTTGTCCGGGTAAGTTCACTCCTACCGAACGACCGGAACTATAAACGGAATCTCCGACAATAGGATGACCGATTTGAGCGCTATGGACGCGAATTTGATGGGTACGTCCAGTTTCTAACTGAAAATGCATTAATGTATAGTTTCCCAGACGTTCTTTGATTTGCCAATGGGTAATAGCTTCTCGTCCACCTTTTTCTACGGGGACAACTGCCATTTTTTTGCGTTCTTTGGGATGACGACCTATGGGTAAATTAATGGTACCCGATTCTTGTTTGGTAACACCATAGACTACACCAAGATATTCTCGTCGTGCAGTTTTGGCTTTAAGCTGGGCTTGTAAATTGTGATGTGCAACTTCAGTTTTGGCGATCGCGATCGCGCCTGTGGTATCTTTATCAAGTCTGTGGACAATTCCGGGACGTTGAACACCGCCAATTCCTGGTAAATTGGGACAATGGGCTAAAAGTGCATTCACTAAAGTTCCATCGGGATGACCTGGTGCGGGATGAACTACTAAACCTGCTGGTTTATTTAAAATTAATATGTGATCGTCTTCGTAGAGAATATCTAAAGGTATATTTTGCGAACGCAATTCTAAAGGTTCGGGTTGGGGTATCGTTAAAATAATCAAATCCCCTGCTTTTATTGCCATTTTTTTCGAGTGACACACTTCACCATTCAGTTCAACGTTACCTTGTTCGATTAACTGCTGAATTCGCGAGCGCGATAAATCGGTTTTCTTTTGAGAAAGATAACTATCTAAACGGGAAGCGTTTTGCTCTACTCTTAAACATATTGATTGATTTGATATCATTTGTGCAACTTCTCGAAATTGCTTCTTTCGGTACAAAAGGTAATTGACAGGTCGTTTTTAAGTGTCTAGTTAAACTCAATACAATAATCTATCATTATATTTTATTTATCGCTAACAGATGATTAGTTTTTAGCAAAGATGGTTTATCGAAGGCAATATTTTTACAACGAGATTTACAGTGTTTTGACTCAACTACTTAAGTTTAAAAAAGCATATAAGTATTAAATATCACGACATTTCGTTTAAATAAGTTGTTGAATTCCCATGATTTAATTGTTTTTACCAAATAGCATGGAAGTATATGTAATATTTAGAACTTTACTGATAGGATAAAAAACTAATAAGGTGTTATAACTACATTGCTTGATTATTTTAAAATAATTTTGCAATGTTGAAATTTACCTAAATGATTCGGATCAAAGTTCCTTATTTTTGTTCTAGTATTTAAATGTGTGACGTTATAAGGAAGGCTTAACGGAATGTTAATAACTATCTAAAGAGTAAAATTGACTATTTATTAGACATTTTTGGCTTTTCTTTATTTAGTGAAAGCATTTTGAGTAGTAAATTGAAACCGAATTAATTAGATATGCAAAATAATCAATTTTCTTTAAAAAAATATTTGTCGTTAGATTTAGAAAAAGCGGAAGATTATCAAAATCCAGAAGTAGACTTATTTGATAATTTGAAAGATAACGATGATGCTTTTAGTGAAAATTATACAGAACTCAGCGGTCAAACTCAAGATTTAGATAATTCAAGTTTAAACGCATCTCAACCTGATGTTAATCAAAATAATGACGAGGTACATGATAACAAAAATAGCTTTCTAAATACAAGGATTAATCAGGCTGATGATGCGATTAAAGAGGATTATTCAACCGTAGAAGAAAATGAAATCCACTATCTTAATTTCATTAGAAAATCTCAAATAGCAGTTTATCAACAAAATGCTTTAAAAAATTATCGTTATAGCGATTATCAGCAAGAAGAGAATCTCAAGACTTATACCGTTGTTTGTATTGATGATAGTAGAGCCGTAGTCAACGCTATCAAAATGTATCTAGATGATAAAATATTTTCTGTAATTGGCATCAATGATCCACTAAAAGCCCTAATGCAAATTGTCCGCTTAAAGCCGGATATAATTTTATTAGATATTAGTATGCCGACATTAGATGGATATGAATTGTGTTCTCTATTAAGGAAACATTCTTCCTTGAAAGAAACGCCGGTAATTATGGTGACAGGAAGAAAAGGAATCATCAATAGAGTTAAAGCCAAAATGGTAAAAGCATCGGATTATTTAACAAAACCCTTTCAGAAAAAAGATTTGCTCAAAGTAATCTTTAAATATATTGTTTGATAATTATCTTAAAAATTAAACCTGTACTTGCTATGTCAAATTCAACTTTTATCAAAAGGAATATAGTGGTTTTCACTTGGGTGGAATACAAATATTACCTCACCCCGCTCTCTTAACCCCTCTCCTAATATACGGAGAGGGGATGGGGGTGAGGTTGTATTGGACTCAACCGAAATTTGCTATAGTGGGAAAATAAAAAAACAGTAGATTTACGGAAGTGCAGTGAAGGGATTGTTAAGTGTATAACAGTACTGAACTGATGATATGATCAAACAGCTTTATGAAAAGCATTTATTTAAACTTGTCCGTAAAAGCTTCAGCTACAGCGATTAGTTACAGATTTGTATCTACCATTTCTCTAACATTGCTGTGCTTCTCCTCATCCTTACTCGTTATTAACACAGCTTCAGCACAGACACCGGATAATACTAACCTAGAACAAACAGCAGTTATAAGCATCAACTATGCAGTATCTACCTTAATGGAGGTATTGCGAAGTGAAAATGTAGAAGCCAGAATCAATGCTGCTCGTGCATTAGGTGGAATGGGTACTCAAGCTAAAATAGCTGAAGCAGCTTTAACAGTAGCATTGTACGACAAAGAAGCGCGAGTGCGTTATAGTGCTGCAAGCGCGATCGCAAATTTGGGTGGAGATACTAAAAATGCTTTTCCTGTGTTAGTCAAAGCTTTAGAAGATGAATCGAAATGGATTCGTCACGATGCTGCCTATGCTTTGAGTAATATTGCATTGAATTTCCAAGGGAAAGTTCGTGATTTATCGGCAGAAGAATTAAATCAAGCAGTGACTGATTTTGAAAACAGCTTAAAAGTAATGGAAGATTCCCAATTAGAGATTCCCCCACAAGCGATTAAATCTATTAATGATTCTGTGGATACTTTGAAGAGAGAAAAACAGCGACAGTAATTTAATCATAAGCTGTTGTGCATTTAAATCATATAAGCTAAATTATTCTAATTCTTGTGGAGCGGGCAGGGATGCCCTTTATATATAATTTAGCTGCTTTTTAGCTCAGAAGTCGGCTTTATTTGAAAAATCCGACTTCTATGACTTTAGTCATAAATTTGAAATATTCAATATCAGATTTCTACCACAAAGATTTTTTTTGTCTAGAATGTTAATTAAGTGGGTCAAAGTTGTTAAAAAAAATCTCCAATCCGATATCTTGCAATAATTACCACAAAAAACAGCTTTCATACTTCAATTTATTTCCTTAGCGAGAAAATTAGCTCTCGCAGAAAATGCAAGATATTAACAAAATATTTCCAACATTCCAACATTCCCACAAGTTATCAACAGAAGGTGTAGAAATGAATAGAACATTAAATAGAACATTCAAAAGTGTATTCTTACCCAGCTTATTAGCTACAGGTATATTCGGTGCTACTTTCGTACCAGCAAAACCTGCTGCTGCTGATGATAAATTACTCGAAGACGTAGGAATTGGTGCTGCTGCTGGTGCGATTACCGGAATTATTACCAACAACGATTCCATATTCACCAACGCTGCTAATGGTGCTGCTGCTGGTGCTGCCGTGAATGCTGCAAATAGCGGTAGAAGAAACAAAAGAGATCGTAACCTTGTTCAAGATGTCGGAGTTGGTGCCGCCGGTGGTACCGTAGCAGGAGAAATTACCAACCGTAAAAGCACCTTGAGTAATACAATTAACGGTGCTGCTGCGGGTGCTGCTATCAATATTTTGCGTAACAAGTAAGGAATTAGTAATGGGTAATTAGTAATTAAATCCCTAAAATCCGTGGAATCCGTGTAATCCATTTCAATCCGTGTTCAGTAATTGTTAGCTTTAAATTCAGCTTATTTTTTCATCAACCTATCCTTAACCTAACAGAACATCTAATTCAGGTATTCTACTTAATACGGCAAATCATTTGTTACATTAAGCGCTTACCTGAGTAGAAATGACCAGATTATTTGACACTTTCTTCGCAGGGGGCTTCATGATGTTTCCCCTGCTAATTCTATCGGTTATTACTTTAGCCTATGCGATGCAGCGCGGTTGGTTTTGGTTGAGGTTGGTGATTGAGGAAAGACAGGTAGTCCAGGATGTGCTAAGGGTAGCACAATACGATTTGAGCAAAGCAGAAAAAATCGCAAGGGGTAATAAAGATTTAGCAATTGCACGTTTTCTTTCTGCACCGCTAAAACTGAATAATCCAACTCAGGAAAGCTTTCATTTAGCAGTAAAAGCAGCGGCGGATCAAGAATTAGTTGATATCGGCGGAAGTGACAAACTGTTAGAGAGCATAATTATTATTGCACCTTTATTGGGCATTTTGGGTACTGCTGGTAGTTTAATTACCACTTTCATGACTTTTAGAAATGGTGGTGCAGAAGGGAGCAATAGTAGTGCTGTTGCAGATTCGATTTTGCAAGCATTGATTAGTAGTGCAGCAGGCATTGGGGTAGCTATTCTAGCATTTGCTTTTTTTCAGCTTTTTGTAATATTGCGTGTGCGTCGTGTGAATTATTTTTCTACGCTGGGTAATCGATTAGAGTTGATTTATTTACATTTTTGGGATCAGCCAGTTGAAGATGCCAAAATCAGCGAATAAATAGTCTATCTACGCTACCGAAATATTTAATTTATAACCTATTAAAATGTAGAGACGTTGCACTGCAACGTCTCTTTACATAAGATATTATGTCGAATTAATATTCTATATTGCTGATTTGAAGTATAAAACCAATTGGATAACCAAAACGTTTATAGAGACGCAAAGATTCGCGTCTCTACATTCTTATTACCTATAAAATCAATTACAGATTAAGCAGGAGTATTTTTCAACAAAAGAACAATTGCTCCTTTACCTTCTTTTGTAGGTACAAAAGAAATATACTTGATAAACTCACCTTTCTTAACTTCATAGACAAGCTCAGAGGCTTCATCCTTTTTGATTTGAGATACTTCAAAACCTTCCGATTCTAGGTTACTTTTGATAACTAGAGCTAATTCTTCAGGAGTATTTTTTACATCTTTACCCAAGACTTTTTCTACTTCGGGAGTGACTGCAAAATCCTTTTCTTCTGTCCAACCAAATTGAGTGTAAAGGTTGCTGAATGTTACATCAAATGCTTGTTGCTCAATCTGAGAATTTTCTTGCAGATTTTGATTGCTTAATCTGTAACAATCAACTCTCTCTGAAGACAAAAGAATCATTGTACCCGGCTCTTTAGTTGCAAAAAGTTGCAAAAATTGAGTTAGATTTTCTTTGGAAACTTGATAAACTTTTGTATCAGGTTCGTCAGTGAGTTTTTCTACTTGGAAATCTGTAGCTGCTAATCTGTTCTCAAAATAAGCTGCAACTGCATCTAACGAATCAGATGTAAGTCGAGTACGTCTATCTAATCTTGCGTTTTGTACTCCGCAAAAAATAGGTCTAAGGTTGCTGTAATTGGGGAAGTCAGCAAATGGATTTACAGCACGTTCTGTTGTTGTGTTGTTTGGTTCAGAAGATGTTTCTTCTGGTTGTGATTCAGTTGTTGAATCGGTAGATTCTGATTGTGCTATTTGTTCTGGTTCAGATGCTGTATTTGTAGATTCTGATTGTGTTGTTTCTTCTGTTTCGGATACTGTATTTGTAGATTCTGCTACTGATTCAATAATTGGTTCGGATGCTGGTTCGTCAACTGGTTGAGAAGGTTTAAAAGCAATCTGTGGTTCTGAATTAGGTTCACTTAAGGATACATCATCACTTGTGGTTGGAAATTCTGGGGACGAGGAAATATCATCTCCACCAGATGAAAAATTAGAAGTAGGTGTTTCATCCAAAGCACCCGAATCAGTATTAGTTAAATCAGGAGTTGTATTGTCTTCATTGGTTGCATTTTCCAAATCACTTAGTAGGGGTGGTTCTCCGGGTACTTTTACCACGTCTCCTTGCTTTAAGGAGCCTGTCGTTCCTTGTTGGATGAGAGAACTATCTTGATTAAGTAAGCTTTCATCGGTTCCTGCTTCTGATACATTTGTAGTGTCTTTTGTATCCACATTGGTCGAATTGGAGGATATTGGTGCTACAAGTAGTAAACCGTGTAAAGTTGCTGAAGCTAGCAACATTTGTGGAGAAACTTGTCGCAACGGAACGAACAAACTATTTAGGAGAAATGACTTAATCATGTATTTGGCTCTGGAAATCTGGATTGCACAAACCTAAGAAAAACTCAAGAAAAGATAGATGCATGGAGCGAAACCAGATAATTATTGTGAGTAAGTATAAAGTATGAATTACTAACTTCAAAATCTCATACTTTAGACTAGTTTTACCCAATTTTACATAATCCCGTATATCAATATTAGCATTTTTTTGGAAGCTATATATTATCTTTTTTTTCTGATTAAATTAGTTTGATTGTAAATACTTAAATGATATTTATCGCGGAAAAAATCATGTTTTGTACTAAGTATAATTCATGGATAATTTAATTTTATAAATCTTATTTATTCTATGTAATAATTTTTAACTTAGAAATCTTATAAGTCAGATTTCTCAAACAAACTCGACTTCCCTTCTCGTGAATGAGGTATATTTTTTGATGTCGCTTCCGATTAATTTGATATAGCGAGGATTTATGTCATTGCCACTTAATAAATCAATTCCAAAGTCTTGATTTTTCATGCCGATTACCTAAGTCCTATTTAATTTTGTAGGTTATTACTCTAGCAATTAATCTCAGGGCTGTGGTATTAGTTCATTTACTGAATAGAAGCAAAAAGTAGGTAATTATACAAAATTTGATGTTAATGCTTGAAATGGGAGTAGTCGAATTTTTTTTTGTAGAGTTGAGAGAAATGAGTGGGATGAAACATTGATTGTTAAATATCTTTTCTGATCTAATTACTACCAGAAAAAGAAAGTGAGACTCGTATTTTTTTCAGGTTTGTTCGGTTGCAGTTTATTTGTTTGTATTTACAAAGTTTGTTTCTTCATGAGTAAGTTAATTCCAGCCATTACCGTCAAAAATCTTGCTTTGTACTACGGTAGTTTTAAAGCACTTCAAGGAGTGTCCTTAAATATTTACCAGCAGCAAGTAACAGCGCTTATTGGTTCTTCCGGTTGTGGTAAATCGGCTTTGATTAAATCTCTGAATCGCATCGGTGAATTAGAGGCTAATATCAAAGTTGATGGAAAGGTTGAATTTTTCGGTCAAGATATCTACTCTTCTCGTGTCAATCTTAATCGATTACGCCGTCAAATCGGTATGGTTTTCCCAAAGCCGAATTTATTTCCCATGAGCATTTATGATAATGTAGCTTATGGAATCCGCGTCGCTAGACATTGCCCCAAATCTGAATTAGATGGTATCGTCGAGTCTGCAATCAAAGATGCAGTATTGTGGGATGAAGTCAAGAACAACCTGAATAAATCTGCATTAAGTTTATCTAGTGGTCAACAACAGCGTTTGTGTATTGCACGTACTTTAGCTGTGAAACCAAGAGTATTGCTAATGGATGAACCTTGTTCAGTATTAGAACCTGTTGCAACGATGAAGATTGAAGAATTAATTGAGAGTTTGCGCGGTAAATTAACAATTGTCATTGTCAGTGATAATATGCAACAAGCGCAACGTATCGCCGACTTTATCGCATTCTTCAGTACTGATGAAAACCGTGTAGGACAAATGCTTGAATTTGGTACCACAGAACAAATATTCAAGAATCCTCTCAATCAACGTACCCGTGATTACGTTTCCGGACATTTGAGTTTAAGATAAACTCTGGGTGCAAGAAGTCGGGTTTTTAGAATTAGTATCAGTAGTACAGTTACAACTTTTTTAAAAACCCGACTTCTAGTTCGATTAAGAAGTCGGGTTTTTAAAATCACTATGGGTAGAACATTTATATCTGATAAAAACCCGACTTCTGAGCATTGCCGTTTAATAATTAACCAAAACGACCGTTAATGTAATCGGATGTTTGTTTCTCTCTGGGATGATTGAAAATAGTATATGTGTCGTTAAACTCAATCAAGTTACCCACATACATGAAAGCCGTAAAGTCAGATATACGTTGCGCTTGTTGCATATTGTGAGTCACAATCAAACAGTCACTTGGTTTTTAATTTGAGAAATTAACTGTTCGATGCTATCTGTAGACATTGGGTCAAGAGCAGATGTGGGTTCGTCGAATAGGATAATTTCTGGGTCAGCAGCTAAAGCACGTGCAATACACAAACGTTGCTGTTGTCCACCGGAAAGAGCAGTACCAGGTTGTAGCAAACGGTCTTTGACTTCATTCCACAACGCTGCACCATGCAATGCTTTTTCTACTTTCTCGTCAATAACTCTTTTTTTGGTTTCTCCTCGTACCCGCAACCCATAAGCAACATTTTCATAAATTGATTTGGGGAAAGGATTAGGTCTTTGGAAGACCATACTAATCCGCATCCGTACTTCAATTGGGTCTACTTTGGGGCTAAGAAGATTTACACCATCCGGTTGTAGAGCAATTTCACCTCGGTATTTGTTACCAGGGTACAAATCATGCATCCGGTTGAAGCAACGCAGCAAGGTTGTTTTACCACAACCAGAAGGACCAATCAATGCCGTCACTTTTTTGTCGTAGACAGGCATCATAATATCTTTGAGAGCGTGTACCTTACCACCGTAGTAGAAATTGAGGTAATTAACTTCAGCTTTCAAGGGTAATTGGTTGGATGTATTTGTTAGTTCTACCATTGATGTTCTTCCTTAAACGATAGCGAATGTAAATTGCAACACCGTTCATAGCCAAGGTCATAAACACAAGCACGAAACCAGCAGCAGCAGCAGCAACCTGAAATGCTTCTTGAGGACGATCAGTCCAGTTGAACATTTGAATTGGTAAAACCGTGTAAGGGTCAAATAACCCTGTTGGCAAGAAGGCGATAAAAGCAACCGCACCAACTACAAGCAAGGGAGCAGTTTCACCAAATGCTCTAGCTAGGGCGATGATAATCCCGGTGAGGATTGTGCTAAATGAGTAAGGTAGAACGTGATCCCAAACGGTCTGCCATTTAGAAGCTCCACAAGCATAAGCTGCTTCGCGGATGCTACCAGGAATAGCTCGAATTGCCTCGCGGGTTGCCACAATAATTATTGGTAGCACCAAAAGAGCCAGAGTTAATCCAGCAGATAGCACACTACGGTCTAACTGTAAACCATAAACAAACAAACCCAGACCTAAAAGACCGTAAATAATCGAGGGAACCCCAGCCAAATTAGCAACGTTAATTTCGATTACATCGGTAAACCAGTTTTTTGCAGCGTACTCTTCTAGATAAATACCTGCGGCAATCCCCAGAGGAATTGCCGCCAAAGCCGTGACTAAAATTACAATTATGCTTCCCACCCAAGCGGCTAAAATACCTGCTTCTAAGGGGTCACTACTGGGATAGGAAGTCAAAAACTGGAACAAATTTAGCAGACGGGGTAAACCATCAAAAAACAAGTCAACAAGCAGTACTAGCAAAGTGCCGATACCAATCAGCATGGATGCCAAGCCGACGTAGCTAAAAACTTGGTCTGATAGCTTGTTGCGAGCGATGGTTTTGCGGATTTGTTGAATGTTTACACTTGTCATATCAATAAACTTCCCGATAGCGCTTAATGAGGATATGACCAATAATATTGAAACTTAATGTCATTAAGAATAGGGTCAGACCAACTGCGAAAATTGTTTGATATTCCAAACTACCGTAGGGAATATCACCTTTACTTACAGAAACAATATAAGCAGTCATGGTTTGGGCTGGTTCCATCGGGTTAAAAGTGAAATTGGGTTGTCCACCAGCTGCGATCGCAACTACCATTGTCTCCCCAATCGCTCTGGAAATTCCCAAAATATAAGCCGCAGATATCCCGGAAATCGCCGATGGTAGAATTACCTTGATTGCAGTTTGGAAACGAGTCGCACCTGTAGCGTAAGAACCTTCCCGCAAATAATCGGGAACTGAGCGCATCGCATCTTCACTCAAAGAACTAATATAGGGAATAATCATAATCCCCATCACCATCCCCGCACTCAACATATTTGAGTAGGGTAATTCAGTTAAAAAAGTCTGCAAGAATGGTGTAACAAATAGTAGAGCAAAATAACCGTAAACAACAGTGGGAACACCAGCTAACAATTCCAAAGCCGGTTTAACTGTTTCCCTTACTCTTACCGGAGCAAATTCACTCAGATAAATCGCGGCAATGGTTCCCAAAGGTATGGCAACACACAAAGCCACAAAAGTAGTCACCAAAGTCCCAGACACCAGGGTCATAATCCCGAAGTGCTTGTCGTCAAACAAAGGTGTCCACTGGGTATCTGTCAAAAATTGCCAAACAGATACTTCTTCAGAATATTGGTAAAAAAATTGGAAAGACTCATACAGCAAGATAGAGACAATCCCTACCGTAATTGCTACAGACGAAAAAGCTGCGAGAAACAAGATAATCTCAATTACTTTTTCCCGCACGTCCCGCAATACCTTTGGAGATAGTGCGGTTTTAGTCGGTTGTTTTGCAGATGTTTTAGTCACTATTCTCCGTTATGATGTGAATAGTCAATATTTGATTTTGATGGTACAGTAAATCGGAATTATCCGTGGGGTCAATTTAATACAAGACTTAAGAGATTCTTACAAACCCTACATTTTTTTAGCAGATGCTTATTGCTTCCATTCTATTACCAATGGAAAATCCAAAATTCTTGACTCTAAAATTTTTCCGCTTAGAGTTATTCTCTCCCTCAACGGAACCCCCCTCTTTCCCAATTCGAGGATAAAAGGGGGGTTGTGATGTCTAATTGGCTGATGCTCAAGGTAAAATGCACCCATTATATTCAGTCTATTTAGTCAA
Organism: Richelia sp. SL_2_1; assembly: GCA_012033205.1. Classification (GTDB taxonomy): domain Bacteria; phylum Cyanobacteriota; class Cyanobacteriia; order Cyanobacteriales; family Nostocaceae; genus Rivularia. The sequence goes on from JAAUSO010000039.1 coordinate 19,741, forward strand.
TAGTTGGTGTAGGAAACTATTAAGATAAATTAGTCTCTAGGTGTAGCCAAAAGTTCGCTAATTTTTACACCAATTTTCTCTTTACCACCGAATACAGAACCAGTTTGTTTGCGATTAAAGCGGTTCAAAATAGCGGTATAAGCAGTGTTAGGTAGAGCTACATAAGCAACTTTTTGTTGATAGCAGGAGCATTTTTGATGTAATACTCAACAAATTGCTTAACTTGGGGTTTGTTAGCAGATTTAGCGCTGACGTAGATAAAGATAGGACGAGACAGAGGAGTGTATTTACCGCTTCTAATATTAGCTTCGGTAGGAGGTACACCGTTGATTGTTGCAGCTTGCAGCTTGCTCTTGTTTTCTTCGTAATAAGCATAACCGAAGTAGGAGAGAGCGCCCTTGTCACGGATAACACCGTTTACTAATACGTTGTCATCTTCAGAGGATGTGACATCTCCACGGCTAGAACCAGACTTACCGTTAATTGCTTCGGTGAAGTAGTCAAAAGTTCCAGAAGCAGTTCCAGGAGCAAACAATCTTAAAGGAACATTGGGGAAACCAGCACGAACTTGGTTCCAGTTTTTGATTTTACCTTGTGCTGCTGGTTCCCAAATTTTCTTCAGTTCAGCAGGGGTAAGATTTTTAGCCCAAGTATTTTGTTTGTTGATAACAACTGTTAAACCATCGTAAGCAACGGGGATTTCGATGAATTTAATTCCGGCTTTTTTACATGCGGCGATTTCTGATGACTTAATTGGACGAGAAGCGTTGGAAATATCGGTTTCTCCACGGCAGAATTTTTTGAAACCACCACCAGTACCAGATACACCAACGGTTACACGGGTTTTACCACCTGTAGCTTTGGTAAATCCTTCTGCTGCTGCTTCTGTTAAAGGGAAAACGGTGCTGGAACCGTCAATCCGAATAGCTGCACTTTGAGACATAGCAGCAGGAACTGCAACTGAAATACTTGCTGCAACTGCGGCAACAACACCCAATACTCTTACTTTTAAACTGTTCACAAAGAAACTCCTAATTGAGATTTTTCGCTTGCGCGCAATCACACAACTAACAGAATCTCCGTATTAGGTTAAAAATAAGTTATTGTTTTTACACTATTACGTAAAGCTTTTCCTAAAATATGCTTGTAATTATGGTTAAGTTTAGGTTAAATGCTTTATAGATAATGGTTTGAGGATTTTTTTAAAATTGCAATAAAAGCTAGTTGTTTTAACTTCATATATTTCATATATTGGTTAACTTGTTACTGCATGACACAAATTTAAATATGGGTAATTGTAGCTTTACTTACGCATTTTTTCATCTTCTCTAAGAGGTATTTTTGCGGTATTAGTGATAATCAAATCAAATGTTGTCTGGGCTACGATACTGATGTGGCTGTATTTAAGGAAACAATTTTCGTTGAAATAGAAAGATTATTTACAGTCAAGATGAACAATTTGAAAGTAGCTTTAAAAGTTGCAAATTTAAATGTATTCTATGGAGAAAACCCGATTATTAGAAATATTTATATTGACTGTTATGAAAATAAAATAACTGCTATTTTGGGGTGCGTAAATTCCGGAAAATCAACTTTATTGAAAACCTTCAATCGGTTAATTGAATCAGAAATTAGTAGCGTTAGATATGAAGGTCAAATAGAATTTTTTGGTCAGAATATTTTTAATCATCGTACTAATTTAAATCGTTTACGTCGGCAAATTGGTATGATTTATCCGACTCCAAATACTTTTTCTATGAGCATTTATGAGAATATCGCCTCTCAAGTCAAGTTAACTGGTTATTATTCCAAAAATGAACTAAATACAATTGTAGAAATTGCCCTGCATCGTGTGGGTTTATGGAATGAAGTCAAATACAAATTGCATCAACCAGCGATTGATTTATCTTTGGTACAACAACAGTTACTTTGTATTGCTAGGGCTTTAGCTCTACAACCTAAAATTTTAATTATGGATGAACCTTGTATGGAGTTGGGTATAGTTAGAGGCATGAGAATTGAAGAAGTTATTCAATCATTACGCCAAAGTTTGACTATTATTATTGCAACTAAAAATCCTCAATTTGCATTACGCATATCTGATTATATCGGTTTGATGAGCGTGAATAATCATGTTGGGGAATTAGTTGATTTTTATCAGACTTCTCAATTTGTACAAAATTGTTTAACTCCATGCCCTCAGACGGTAATCCTGGGGAACCAACAAGCAAAGCCCACCTCCGTGGGCTAATTAAATAGATATTCAGACAGAAATATAGAGTAACCTTAATAAGCGCCAGTTTTGTACAATAACACTTTAAAAGTGCGGAGAAAAATGTTCAAGTCAAGTGATATTGACCAATTCTCAATGTAGCTCATATCTAATTTAATTACATCATCAAAATTATCGATTTCAGAACGTCCAGAAACTTGCCATAATCCAGTAATACCGGGGAGAACTTCTTGACGAATAAAATGCTTGGGTTGGAATTTTTCTACGTCACGGATTGGTAAAGGTCGAGGACCAATTAAACTCATTTCACCGACTAATACATTAAAGAATTGCGGTAATTCATCCAAGCTATAACGACGTAAAAACTGACCGACTCTAGTTACTCTAGGGTCATTTTTCATTTTGAAAAACACACCATCTTTCATTTCGTTTTTAGCTTCTAAAGAAACTTGAATTTTTTCTGCATCGGTAATCATTGTCCGAAATTTCCAAATTAGAAACTCTCTATTATGTAAACCAATACGTTTTTGACGGAAAAATATTGGTCCGGGAGAATCCAGTTTAATCAGTACAGCTATAGATAAATAAACAGGTGCGAGTAGAACTATTAAAAATAGCGCAAAATAAAAGTCAAACAACCGTTTGAACCAAAAATCAACCCCAGCAAAAATTGGTGCTGTAATGGTGGGGAAAGGTAATTCTCCAATCAAACTAAACTGAGATTTGGAGAAAGGAAGTTTATTTTCTGTTGGTAGAATGTGCAAAGTAATTCCTGCATTATAAAAATGCCAGCAAAGAAATGAGCGGTTTTTGATTGCATCCCAGGAAATAAATATTTCTTCTACATTTTGGCTGCTTAAAAATGCAAAAGTCTTTTCTCTATTAGCCCAATCAAGACAGCTAGATTCTGCAAAACCTTGTACTGTATAACAATTATCTTTTTCGACAATGTTGATTAATTGCTCTTTTTCTTCAGCGTCGGCGATGATAAAAATTGCATGACGAATGATACCTTTTTGACGCAGAAAATTAGTTGATAAATCAAATATTTTTCTGAAAGTACAGATAAAAGCGATAGATACAAGCCAATACAATAAATAATTAGAACGCTGAATGTAAGTACTTGGGTCGTAGATATAAGCGATGAATAATAGCAGTATAGATGATAAGGAAATTGCTTTTATAATGCTTACATAATCGCGACGGTACATACCTGCTCGGTAAACACCACTGTTAACAAGAATAGCAATTTGAACTCCTAAACTGAGTAATAGAAATGGGAGGTTTTTTGTCCATTCAGATTGTAAGGGAGAACTGTAAGTAATAACTAAATTCCAAGCGATACTCAAGGATGAAATATCGAGCAGTATTAATAGAATTACGCGCAGCAATCGGATAAATAATCCTCGCTGTATAGTTGTACTTTTCGCGGAGCGTAAGTCCGGTTTGAAGCTATTTATGGCTACATTCACGTAAGACACGATAATCAAGTCTCCTGTTGATGAATTAGAAATGGATTTGTATGAAATAAAGTTGGTTTACTCCCGAACCGGCAGAAGATTACCGATTAAAAAAAACCGCAGAGACGCTCTTAGCGCAGAGGAAAGAGGTTTCATAGAAATAGGTAATTTTCCAGCGGAATAGGAGTAGTTAGATTATCAGAATTAATCTAATAGAGTATCTAGTAAGATTTTGCTCGATCAGAAAAACCAAGAATTTCCTGAATCAATAATTTACCGACAAACCAGGGTTGAACTAAATAGCGCTTCCATAGTCTTTGAGGTTCGCTAAACAGACGATAAGACCATTCCAAACCCATTTTTCCCATCCACCGTGGGGGAGTTGGAACGACACCTGCAACATAGTCCATACAAGCACCACTGGGTAGAATCGTATTAGTCTGAAGCTGGTCGAGATTATCGAGAATCCAACGTTCTTGACGAGGCATACTCATTCCTACCATTAAAATGTGAGGCTGGAAAGCGTTGATTGCAGCGATGATAGTTTGATTCTCTGGACTATGTTTAGTCACATCGATATAACCATGAGCGCAAGCAATCTCTAAACCAGGGTATTTTTGACGTAAAATATCTGCTCCTTGTTGAGCAACTCCCGGTTTGGAACCTAAATAAAATATGCGCCAATTTTTGTTAGCAGCTTCTTCCATTAAAGACCATACCCAGTCAGCATAGGTAACTCGATGTTCTCGCTCGATGGAATATCCGCGTAGTTTACCAATGAATACTAATGGCATACCATCAACATGGATATAGTCAGCCTTGTTATAGAATTTACGCATCAGAGCGTCATGATGATAAATATACAGACTATGCAAATTGTGATTGGCAATAATCCATTTTTTTGCTGTTGAATAGAGTCTGCAACTAAAGCATTCAACTGGGAAATATTCAGTGCATCAACTTCAATGCCGAGAAATTTTAATGGGGAACGATTCATAGGTTTAAGAGGTTTTAAAAGTTAAGAATTACTTGTGGATAACAGAACATTTGCAATAGATTGCGCTCTAGCATTCCAGGAATATTTCTCTTTAATTAAGTTGTATGCAGCCTGAGCAAGGGGTTGATATTTTGCTTGATTTAAAGCAACATCTAAGATTTTTTGAGCAATATCTTCGGTAGAGTAATCTGTTACTAAGAGATGTTGAAGATGGCAAAATTCTTCTAAACCACGCAATCCTTCAGGTGTGGAAATCACTAGTTTTTGAGTTGCGAAATAATCAAGGGCTTTATTGCGCGCTCCTCCTGCTACTGCTTGTTTAGAAAATGGTAATAGAGTAATATCTGCATATTTAATGTGAGTTATAAAATCATTTCTACTGGGCAAAAATCCTGTGAATGAAATATTAGATGGTAATGTTTCTTGAATATCATCTCGATTTCGACCTATGACAATAAAATGGATTTTTTCTGGCTGATTTTCTAGTTTTTTAGCAATATCTATTGTCATAGATACTGACATATCATTAGTTGGAAAACCATAGGTTTTTGGTGCGACAACTACTACAATTTTAGCCGGTCGTAATTGTTGATAAGGGTCGGTATCATTTAAAGAATGACTATTTAATAAATCTTCTGTAACTCCATTTCCTATACAGGATATTTGTTTGGGAGTTCTTCCATACCACTGAGAAATTAATCTTGGGGTAGATTCCCCAGCAGCAATAATAGGATGACCAGAAAAGATGAGTATTCCTTGAGCAAAATAGGTTTTAATGCATTGTTTTAATTCTTGAAACCAATTATTAACTGAAGATAAACGTGTCCAATATTCATAAGCAGAAAAAGTATGAAAATCCAAGACAAGAGAGCAATTTTGATTTTTTTTGAATTTAAGAGCAATGATTGCAGCTATACTTGGAAGTGTTTCTTGAGCATATATAATATCTGGACGAAACTCATCAATAGATTTTTGTACTGCTTTAATATATGATTTAATATTTCTAGAACCGACAGAAATTGATTGAGTGTAATCAACAGATGAACAATCTAATCCTAGTTGACAAACATCAAAATATTTAACTAGATATTGTCCAAGATAAAAAGGTCTGGTAAAAGCGCCAAAAGGCTCGCTAGAATCAAGATTAGAAACAATTAATAAACGTTTGCCCATAATAGAATTGGTAATTGGTAATTGGTAATTGGTGATTGAGAATAATATTAATGAGTTCTGGTTATTTTTTAATTAGTCCCCCGAACCGCTTTAAGATTACCTTTCACACATAGGGTACGGTTCATCTCTTTTTACCTCTTTTCTCTGCGTACTCTGCGCGGCAGTTGCTACAACGGAGGGAGCCTCCGCAACGCACTGCCTTGTCTCTGCGGTTTTTAAAATCAGTAATCATAAGAGCAGGAAGGGAGTAGTATTATGCAATTTACTGTAGTATTTATTCTGTAAATGTTGGAGATGCAGCGATATTTTTATAACCAATAACGGCGCGAATATAAGGTAATAACCAGTAAATTAACCAAAATGGTCCGGAATGACGGGAACAAAATATAGTCCAAGGTTTGAGAGGAAATCCTTTAACGTGTAATATTTTTCGCAAGCGTTGTTGCAGTGGTAAATTAGTGTCAGCCCAACTATTACGAATAGAATTTTTACTACAAGTACCAACATATCCAGGTGCAATCCAAATAGAACAGCCTAATTTACGCGCTCTGAGACTATAATCTAAGTCTCCCAAACTATGAATAAATGCTGCGTCAATATTGCCAACTTTTGCAACAACACTATGAGGAATTAACACGCAATTACCAAACATCGCATCACATTGCTGTATAACTTGAGTTGGTTCTAAAAATTCAAATTTATTGGAATACCATTTTTTAGATTTAACTGCTCCTCCATATGTAGGTTTTTTAGTAATTGCATCTTGAGTAGTACCTACGATAATCGAATTTTCACAACGTTGTTCGCTTAAACAAGTTTGAATATTCAACAATTTATCTAAGGTATCGGTTTCTAAAAACGTGTCGTCATTCAACCAAAGGTAATAATTGTAAGAATTTTTAATTGCTTCTCCGAATGCTAAACGCATTCCTCCCACCCAAAATAAATTACCGTTTCCTTGGAGAATGTTTACTTGTGGAAATTCTGCTTTGATTGCTTCTGCTGTACCATCAGAACTACCATCATCAGTTAGAAAAACATCAAATGTATTTGTTTGTTGATGCAATGCACGTAGACAAGCAAGGGTTGTTTCGCGTCGGTTAAAACAGGTCATGATGACCGCTATTTTTGCTTTATTTATTGTAGTTTTCATTTATTGAAAATAATAAGTTTTACTGTGAAGTAATCGTGAAATATTTCTGGATTTTGTTGGTTAAGTTTAAAGATTTGCTACCCGTTCTATCCAACCACTCAAGTTAATATTCAAATTAAAGTTATTCAACTTCTTCTCAAATTTTCTCACCGTCAACATATGTCTATGTAATACAGAAGTTCGGGGCATTTGATGAGCAATTACTCGTTCACATAGCCATTTATATTTATCAGAATCAAGATTAAAGTTTTTCAGTTTTTTGATTTGTTGATTCCAGTCATGGTAGTAGAACAAATTAAAATAGTGCATCGAAATTAAATCATCCCATTTTTTTAAGCGCCATTGTTTTGATAATCGATTGTGTAAAGGTAATGGATAACTATAATTATCGGAAAAATGCGAAACATTTTCTGATAAAGCGCATAAAGTTACGGATAAAACGGATTGTTCGACAAAATAAATACCCTGGGGAGGAGCAATATCTAAACGCATGACTTTTTCAAAATTTTCTTTCCAGGATGTAAATATACCTGCATTTCTTCTCACAGCAACTAAACCGGAATTCCAATAAGCTCGAATTTTTTTGTTCCCAATTGGAGCATTGACAAATATTTCGTTGTTGACTCCTAGCACTTCGTAAAGTTTTTGCCAGTACCATTCATGAGGGTCGTTTTTACCTGTAGAACCGATACCTTGACCATATTCAGGACGCATCCGCACGTTACAATCTGCTGGTAATAAAAATTCGGTTGGTTCTGCAAAAAAGCATTTATCACTATCAAGAAAAACTAGAATTTCTGCATCTATATTTTGTTCTGCGTATGCACAAGTTAGGGGTTTATTTGCTAAATAGTATTCATGAAATTCTTGGTTTATTGGTAGTTGTTGATGAATCACTCCTAATTGTTGAAATGCTTTTTGGGTTTCTATGGCAATTGGTGTACCTGTTCGAGGATGAAAACTATATATTGGTGTATCTTTTAAGTTGCCGCAGAATTTACGAATACTTTCTGCGAGCATCAATGATTGAGGTTCTAAACGACCTGGTTCTGTACAAATTATGAAGGCTAATGGTGTTGTCATTTGGTGTTAATCCTTGATGGTTTTTTTAAGTGGTTAAAGATTATTAATAAACCGCAGAGACGCTGAGAGCGCTGAGGAAAGAAGTAAGGAGGTAAAAGCAGTTTGAATCAGGGGATTATTTGATGATTTAGATTGCTTTTTTTCCGAGATAATTTGTGTAAATAGTTGAGAATAACGTTTTGCTTGTAGTTCGAGAGTGAATTCTCGTTGTGCTTTTTCTCGTGCGTAGAAAGATAGTTTTTCGTGTCTTTGAGTGTTTTCTAAAACCCAAATAATTCCTTGAGCAAAATCATCGACATCGTAAGGTTTGGCTAAATAACCACATTGTTGATGGTCGATTATATCTTTTAAACCAGTTGCGTTAAATGCTACTACCGGAGTTCCACAAGCGAGGGATTCGGAGGCAGTTTGTCCGAAGGATTCTTGTAGAGATGGAACTAGCATTACATCGGCAGCGGAATAAACAGCAGCTAAAGATGTATCATCATATAAATGTCCTAAGTAATAAGTTTTGAATCCTAATTCTGGTGGATTTTCTGGTTGAGCAGCACCAAAAATTACTACTTCAGTGTTATCTTTCAAAGCAGATTGACTGAGTTTTTGTAAGGCTGGTTGTAATAAATGAAATCCTTTATTTTTATCGCTGGTTGCTTCTAATGCTCCGAATAAAATTAGTTTTTTATCTTGAGGTAAATTGAGAATTTCGCGAGCTATATTTTGGGGAATGGGTCGATATTTTTGAGTGTTCAATCCATGAGGAATTACTTCTATTCGTGAGTTTTTAAATAAGGAGCTAGATTTAGCACATTCACCTATCCAATTACTAGGAGCAATTAAGGTTAGGTTTAGGTTGCTTAAGGCTTTAACTTTACGATTGTGTACCCAACGAGATAAATCGCGTTCGCGATTGCTACTGAGTTGCGGGCAAGCACCACAAGATTGGGTATAGCGTTGACAATCTCTAGCAACGTGACAACCTCCAGTAAATACCCACATATCATGAAGTGTCCATACTAAAGGCTGTTTGAGTTTTGCAATGGATTCTATTTGCATAAAAGCTCCACTAATCCAATGCAAATTAATAATATCTGGGTTAATTTTATTGACTTGGGGAACAACTCTATCTGGTAACCATTGACTAAAAAATGTACTTTTGGTTCTATTTTTATAAAGCTTCAAAGGTAAAGTCTCAAATGTCAATTTGGTTTTAGCTATACCTTGAAATAATCGGATTTTTGGCGCAATTACTGTTTTATCACTACTCGATTTTTCTTGCACTAACATTTGTGAATCTAGTCCAATATGTTGTAATCCTTTATGTAATCGATATGCAGCCCTAGCAGCACCACCGCTAATATCATGAGTACTTAAATGTAAGATTTTCATTGATGATTTATTTCTCTATTTTAATTCTCTAAATAATTAATTAGTATTAAGCTTGCGCCAAATTGAGTAATCTTCTTCTAACTCTGTGATATTCCATCGTTAAAGTTAGAGAAGTTGTCAAATACATAAACCAATTCCAGCTAGGAGTTAATAATCTAGCTTCAGAAATATTCACGATAATAATGATGACAAGCATTTGCATTGGTAAATAATCTTCAGGTTTTTTCGCAACTAATACAACTCGATAAAGTGCCATAGTAAAGAAGCGAATAAAACCGATAATAAAAATTAAGAATCCACCAATTCCTACATCTAACATTATCTCCAAAAAGCCATTATGAGAATTACTTGCCCATTCGTAAGTTAATCTGGTATTAGAAGCGAATGGACTAGTCCAAAATCCAGCGTATCCGTAGCCAAATAAAGGTCTTTTGAGAATTTGCTTTAATACAGGTTCCCATAAGTCTGTACGTCCATTTAAAGTCAGGTCTTTACCTGATGTACCAACTATAGTTTCTGCGTTACCTGCAATTAATATTAAACCGCTAACTAATAATATTAAAACAAAACTAATGGCAATTATTTGTAATTTATAGTTATTGTTTGTACTAAGTTTATATAAAGGTAAAAGACATATCATTGTGATCACAATCATTAAAGAAGTTGTGGAACGAGAGAGAATAATTAAACAAATAGATAATGCAAATATTGTTAATCTCAGCCAGCGAAATCGAGATTCACTCAAAGCTAAATGTAAAAATATTCCTGCACTCCAAGCCATCATGTATCCCAATTCATTTTTATGACCAAAAATTCCAGCCCACATTCCAGGCAATTCTGGTGTTGTATGAATTCCTCCAAAACTTGGGATTAAGGGAAAAATTATTGATAAAATTGTTGTTGTTCCCAATGCAAAAGCGATGAATCTAATTTGTTCTTTGAAGCTATAGCGCATCGCTAAATAAATTGCCAGAAAATATATTCTAATTAAACCTCGGATGTATGTTAAACTCGAAGCCATATCTGCTGACCATAATACAGAAAATAGAATTAATATTAATAGTAATAATTGAAATACACCTTTGCTACCAACATATATAAATCCTTTCCAATAGTTTGCAATTAAAACAGATAATATTAAATATGATATAGCATTTAATAATTTATCTATAATTGCACCACCTAAAGGATTTTCGGAAATTTCATGAACTGGTTTAATCGCTAAAGCACCTACAGTAATCAGTATTAGTAAAAGAGTGGCAAGTTTTTCAATCCGCTCAATTTTCATTTTTTACCTCAATAAACTACTCTCTATTCCCTATTCCCTATTCCCTATATTTACGAATGCATAATTAATTTTTTATCCTGAAGTATTTTCTTCAAATTTTGTTTAAAAATATCTATCCGACTTGCATGATATACAGTATATTGAATAAACTTGTCTGCTTGTAAGTTTTTTACTATATAAGGTGGATGTATAATCGGAAATTTCATTTCTTCTGTAGGAAGATTGATAAATGAAAAGTTTTGAGAAGAATTAAAATTTGTTGAATCCTCACCAACACCAACATTACTAATTAAATTGACATTAGGAATAATATTTAATCCACCCTGCATCCAGCAAGCAAATGTCCATTGATAATCCCAAGTGATACCTGTAGGATTTTCATAAATAGAATCAAATATATTTTGCCAATAACTTACTGCTTTAGAATTGGGAAGAATGTTCTCTAAAATATTTGATTGTTTAATTTCTTGCCATAATTTAATATGTAAATCATAATGTTGCCAAGCACGTCTCCAACTTGCCCATCCCCAACAGTGACTGTAGGATGAAAAATAATAGCTATAATCGGTACGTTTTCTTCCTAATTGGGCATTTTGAGCAGCAATAGAAGTAATTCTACTATCGTATCGATATTTTTCTAGTAATTCTTCACAAAACCGGAAAATGTGATATTCGGGATACAATCATCTTCTAAAATAATTGTTTCTTCTACATTATTAAATACCCAATCTAAACCACTAGAAACTCTTTTTGCACAGCCTAAATTCACTTCAGAGTAATTTTTAATAACTTCACAATCCCAATCAACTTGTTCGATAATTGCCCGTGTTGCAGCGCATTTTTCCGCTTCACCTTCGCGGTCATGTCGAGGTCCATCGGCAATCACAAATAGCTTTTTAGGTTTAACTTGACGAATAAGTTCAAATACTTTAATGGTTGTATGTGGACGCTTGAAAATAATAAAAGTAATTGGTGTTTCTAGTTGTTTGCTCATGATTATGTTCTCCAATTTATGATAGTTTTAATTTTATTTTGATATACGAGAATAATAAATACAAATAATATGTTGGAAAATGCAATTCAAAATGAGTTTTTTTAAAAGATTTTTTTATTGATTAATATTTATAAAAAGGCAAAAAAGACTGTATTTGAATGTGAAATAATTTGCGCGTTCTTTTATCTACAGCATTACTCAAAAAAGCTGCTATAGCTTGAGATGAAATAGTTGCGATCGCGGCACCAAGTCCGGAATATTCAGGTATTAGTAAAAAGTTGAGAATGACATTAAGAATTGCTCCGAGTAAAGTTTTACCTAAAGAAACATGATTTAATCCTTCAGCGATAAACCAAGGTGATGTTGCTACACCCATAAACACAAATAAAGAAGCCCAAATATGCACTGCTAAAATTGCTCCAGCCTCTACATATCCACTACCAAATATCATCAAAACGATATCTTTGGAAAAGAATGTCATAGGAATAGAAATTGCTAGGGAGATATACGTTAATAAGCGTAATAACTGTCCGATTCGTTTATAGTAATGATGCTCTGATTTCTCTTTAGCTGCATAAATTGCCGGAGCAACAGAAGAAACAATCGTAGTCGGAATAAAATACCATAATTCAGAAACACGTACAGCCGCAGAGTAAATACCAACTTCGTTATTACCCTTCATTTGACCTAACATTATCTGGTCAATTTTCATAAAAATCAAAATAGCAAATCCCGAAAAAATTAACGGAAAACTTTCTTTAAGCAACTTTTTTGCAGTTGTAAAATTCCATTTCCAATTCCATAATTTAGAAAATCCTTTAAAGTGGTAAATACCAATTAAACCAATGGCACTCATGACAATTTCAGCTAATGTCACCCAAGCAAATGCTAATAACGGTGCTTTAACTAAAATTAAACCCACTTTCAACAAAATACTTAATAAATAGGTGATATTTTTCGCAATCACGCTGTACTTTGATTGCACCTGCGACTGAAACCATAAATCAATAGTATCAGCAGAGCGAAAAATTCCGGTTATGGCTAATATTGTCACTAGCCATATTGTTAATGGTTTATTTCCTTCTAAGAATAAAATACTACCTACTACTAATAAAACCGAAACAATTCCACCTATTAACTTTAAAGCAAAAGTAGTTCCTAAAATTTCTGATTTATCTGATGATTCTCGTACTAAATGACGCACTACTACATCATCTAAACCCAAGGTAAAAACTGGTGTAAATAAACTGACAAAAGCCAACCCATAATTAAAAAGTCCATATTGCTGAGTCCCCAAATAACGCGCTACCCATACTCCCACAAACAAACCTCCACCCATCCGCAAAACGCGATCGCAAAATAACCATCCAGTATTACTAACAATTGCTCGTAGTTTTGAATCAGATTTAAAATATGATAGATTTTTAACTTTTAAGTTTCTCAGCATTAATAAATAAAACTCTTATTTACTCAACATTTATCTTTGTGTAACTCTGCGCTTTCCTCTGCGTGCCTTTGCGTTCAAAAATATTATTTATTACTTATTTATTTAACTTTCCAGTCAAAAAAAATTTAAATAATATCCAAACAACAATAATACTCCTTTAATTTTCCAATAAAAATTTGGCTCTAATAAACAGATAATTTTCAGATATAATTGAAAATCTTTATTTGTAGGACAAGGAATAGTTTTTAACTCATTTAGTGATGTGTAAGCTAAAAATAAAGGTAAACTTAAACTATTTTTTGCATAATATAATTCATAATTGCCGAACGCTTTAACAATCTCTTATATTCAAAACTGATATTTATCTCTAAAGATTTATCATTGTGGTAATTATTATGTTTATGTATTCTATACATAACCAAACATTGAGACATATAAAACTTTTTCGCTCCCACTAAAGAAGCTCCCCATATTAAACAATCATCAGAACGAACCCTCCAATCATCCGTATATGGAATCGGCAAAATTTTATTTACGATTTCTCGACGCATCGATAATGTAGAAGTAATAGAACCAATCCATTCTCCAAGACAATATGTTTTAATTACGGAATAACCCAAATCTAAATCATATGCATATTCTTGAAATACCCCTTCTGCTACTCCAAATTTTTTATACCCACAAAACAGAAAATCGCATTCTTGATAGCGTCGATAAAAATTCAGCGCATTTTCTAAATATTCCGGTTCATACATATCATCCGCATCGAGAAAAAAGATAATATCTCCATTTGCAGCTAAAAACCCTTCATTAAATGAAGATAATTGTCCTTGATTTTTTTCCTTCAATATATATTTAATATTTGCTTCTCCATCAAACTTCTTAATTACTTCTGCTGAATTATCCGTAGATGCATCATCGACAATGATAATTTCATCAAACTTTACGCTTTGTTTTAACACACTGTTAATAGCATCAGGTAGAAAAGTAGCGTAATTATAATTATTAATTAAACAAGTTGTTTTCATGATTTTTCTCCTTGAGACTCAGAAACTTCACTTTTTGGAATTTTCTTGAACATAGTTTGTTTAATTGGTGAAAACTCATTCGGACTTGTTACCGACTCTATCGCTTCCTTGGTGTAATACAAATAGCTATTCGGTTCATTTTTCACATTCAAACCATTAACAACTATCCCTAAAACTTTCTGATTTGACTGAGTTAAATATTCCTTCGCTGCATTTGCACTGTCTAAATCGACAACACCAGGACGAACTACTAGTAAAATACCATCAGTCAAGTCACTTAATATTGCTGCATCCGCCGTTCCAACTACCGCTGGAGTATCAAAAATGACAAAATCATATTTTTGCGTAAAATTATCCAATAATGTTGCCATTCGCTGAGAATCAAGCAGAGCAATGGGATTAGGAGGTACAACCCCAGAACAAAGTACATCTAAATTAGGTAATACCTCTTGTACAGCAGCATTAAGATTCAATCGATCAATAATTACATTACTTAAACCCACCGCATTAGTTAATCCCCAAGTATGATGCTGGATGGGGTGACGCATATCTGCATCCACTAGCAATACCCGTCTTCCCGTGCTAGCCATTGCTACAGCCAGATTTGCTGCAACTTCCGATTTTCCTTCTTTGCTAACAGAACTTGTGACAACTATACTTTTTAACTGAGTATCCGAGCAGAGGAATTTTAAATTAGCTTGTAATATTTGATAAGCATTGCCTACGGGAAATTCCGGAATATCTCTACCGATAATTTGAGGAATAGGTCTGTTAACCCCAGCAACAGAAGAACTATGTTTGCTATGCTTACCCACTGCGGGAATCACTCCGAGCAATGTATATTTAAGAACTGCTCTGGCTTCTTTAACTGTCTTAACAGAGCGGTCTATTAAGTCTAAACCAAAGGCTGCCATCAGACCTAATAAGACACCCGCAGCAGCTCCACCGACGATAAATAGCATCTTTCGCGGTCCCTGGGGTACATCAGGTACTAAAGCTGCGGAAATAATCCTGGCATTGGGAATCTTTTGATTTTCTGCGACATTAATTTCTTGAATTTTCGTCAACAGTGTCTCATAAGTCGATTGTGCTGCTTTGAGTCTACGTTCTAATTCACGCTGGATTTGTTCTAATTGCGGTAGATAATCCGCTCGTTGTTTATACACAGAAAATTTGTTAGACAGCGAGATAATTTGTTGTTCCAAGCCAACACGCTCTGCTTCCACACGGGTAATCTCTGCAATCAAACCTTGTCTGAGTTCTCCTAATTGTAAATTTCCCTGTTGAACTTGCTGTTTATTCCCCGCAATTTCCGTTGTTCTTTGATTGAGTAGATTTCTTAAGGCTGCAACTTTTTCTTCCCAACTCACAACACTAGGGTGTCGCGATTGAAAACGAGTTTTCTCTAACGCTAATTGACTTTCTGCTTCCTGTAACTGAGCAAGTACTTTTTGTACTCCTGGTGTTTGACTCAACTGTGCAGATATCACAGCTTGTTGTGGTTCCACCTGAGCTTCAGCCCGTAAAGTTGCTAAACGTGCAGTTATATTCGCTAATTGAGCTTGAGTTTGAGATATTTGTTCTTCTAACTTATTAATTGTTCCAACTGCTGCATTCGCTTCTTCATCTAAAGCAATGATTCGATGTTGTTCTTTAAATCGTCGCAGTTCTAATTCTGCTTTTTTCACCGATGATTCTGCTTTTGGTAATTGCTCTAAAAGAAACTTACGTGCAGTTTGTGCTTCTCCTTGATTGGCTAAAACATTTTGCTGAATATACTTATCGATAACTGTATTAACAATGTTAGCTGCTTTTTCAGGATTTGGATCGGTATAAGAAATCAATAAAACATCACTACCTTTAATTCCTTCAACATACAATTGCCCAGCTAAAGTAGAAACTGGCAACATTTCACCCTTTTCATCTCTAAGATTTAGTGCGGTAATTGTTTCTTGAAGTACAGGATTTGATGTAACAATACGTGTCTGAGTATCTAAAGGATTATTATTTTGAGTTAATGCTTCCAAGCGTCCTAAATCTTCCGATACTCCCGTTAGAGAAGAAGTCCGATTACTCTTAATCATTACACTTCCTTCTGCTCTATAGGTAGGTTTGAGGGAAAGTGCATATAATGTTGCTCCCGTCACCGTTAGCGCACAAACCCCCAAAGCAGGCAACCACCGACGTTTGAGAACCTGGAAATATTTTTGAATATCTATTTCTTCAATTTTTTCAATATTGTCTAAAGTTTCCATTGTCATAGCTACAAACAATCTATAATAATCTTGAAAATTGATATAATTGACAGCGCAAAATCAGAGGTTTTAGATGTACATTGCAATCAATGCACGTCCATTTAAACCGACATTTATCATTAAAATACTGTAAATAAATCTACCTAAAGCAGACTCTATAAAGACATGATATAAACTACCTCAATCCAACTATAAAATCATCAATTAAAGTCTTTTGCTACAGAACTTTTTTGATAGAATTGATTAACAACTGCTGGAAAATGCAAAGCCTAATGCTAATGGATAAAACTTAGATGCTGTTGCTAATTAATCTTTCACACTGTTAAAACTAACAGATTACTTGGCTAATTGACATTACCGAAAACTGCAATAATAAAGTTCCACCCAGGTGGTAGAGTCGCTTTTCAAAAACCAAACTTACTCATTAATTTTCATAGCTTATTCACGAGCTTTTAGAGGATGTTTTGAAAGTCGAATTTAATACTTTACCTGGCGACTAGAAGTCGCGCTGCCTTGGCTACACAAACAAAGTCCACCTGCATGGACTAGTTAATTTAGAACCCGCGTAGGCGGGTTTTGTTTATGTAGTAGCGGTTTAAACGCCGGATACTTTTAAACATCCAATAGCAGCAATTCAACTTGAATTAAACTACTTTATCAAAAATTTATACATATCTCTATATAACGCAGACTTATTTTTTGCAGACAAAATTTTGAAACCTTTGATAGCTCTTTGATGGAGAATTTTAGTTTATTTAATTTATAGAAATAAAAATTTATAATGTAAGTTTCCTTACATTTAAATAAAAATAAATCTTCGATTAATGTATCGGGTTGTTTAACATGACTTTCTTCATATCTTGCACCATAGAAACCTATCGTTAAAATAACTACTAATTGTTTGACTTCGTTTTTACCCGCCTGAGACTGTAAGTCCCAGTCTGATAGCATAAGTCCATTTTAATGAGGAACTAAAATATTACCGTTTTACATTAGTTGTATTTTTATTGATAGTATTACAAAAAAATGCCTTACTTAAAAATTTATTTTATAAATAATCTGAAATTTACTAACATGAAATATCAAAACATTCTGGTTTTTCTATGAATCATTCACAATGTTATTAACAGCATATTAAATGCTTGTTTTTCTTTCAATATCTATCTAATTAATTTCTGAAATACAAAGTCAAAAAAAATTGGTATTATCTAAACTGTCAAGCGAAAAAATAACATTTGAACTATGCTTTGTTTAACCAAAACTTAACCTGAAATGGTTGATTTTTTAATGCACTTTTCTTAGCATTTGAAGTGTAAGTATTAACATTTACACGAGTCTATTGATTAACTCAGGAAAAACTCTGACAAGAAATTCTGAACTAAAAATAAATGCTTCAACTAGTTAATTAGCAAACAAATTCTATGGCTCAGACAACTGGAATCGTGCGTGCTGGACTTGTGATCAACAAGGTTTTGATTAACTCAAATAAATTAGCAACGGATGTAAACCAGGATACTGGTAATAATGCGGGTGATATGAAAAAATACTCGAGCAAAATAGATTTTTAATTCAGAAAATACGGATACCAATTCTAGTTAATTCTGAGATGGTAGTAGCGAGAAAATCAGACATATATATTTGAGTAATTTTTCATAACGAGAGAGTTTTCTTAATTGAGCAAATTACTCTGCAACTAGTTTGATTTATATCTATTTGAATGAATCAATTTAGTTGGGTGATTTGGAAATTTTGGTTTGTAGAAAAATCAAATCATACTAACTTGAAAATTCTGTATTTTTGATTCATAGGAGCATTTGAGTGGCTGACATATTTATTTCTGAGTACATTGAAGGTAGTAGTAATAATAAAGCGATAGAACTCTATAATCCAACAGATTCAGTAGTTGATTTAGCCGCTGATAATTACACCATTGAACTTTACAGCAACGGAGCTTCATCTCCAAGTCAAAGTTTATCTTTAACAGGTACCATTGCGAGTAAAGATGTTTTTGTAATTACTCGTTCTAATGCTGACGAAGCGATTAAAACAGTTGCTGATATCACCAATGCTGATTCAGTAATCAATTTTAATGGTGACGATGCAATTGTAATTAAGAAAAATGGTGCCGTTATTGATGTAATTGGACAAGTTGGTTTCGATCCTGGTAGTGAGTGGGGTAGTGGGGATACTTCTACTGCAAACAACACTATTCGTAGAAAACTAACTATTACATCAGGTGATACTAATCCTGATGATGCTTTTGATCCTTCAGTAGAATGGGATGGTTTTCCTCAGGACACATTTAATGGATTGGGTTCTGATAATTCTGATGATAACGACAACAATGGTGGTTCTAGTGTCAAAATCTATGACATCCAAGGTGCTGCTCACACTTCACCACTTGTAGGTCAATCTGTAACTACCACTGGTATTGTTACCGCAATAGATACTAACGGTTTTTATCTCCAAGATGCTACAGGAGATGGAAATAATGCAACTTCCGACGCTATATTCGTATTTACTAGTTCTGCTCCTACCGTCACAGTTGGTGATGATGTAGAAGTTAGCGGTACAGTTAGCGAGTTTTTCCCTGGTGGTGCTAGCACTGGTAATCTTTCCACAACTCAAATTGGTGGAAGTCCTACTGTTAGTGTAAAATCTAGCGGAAATGCCCTTCCTACAGCAACAATTATCGGTGCAGGTGGGAGAATTCCTCCAACTGAAAATATTGATGATGATGCTTTCACAAGTTTCGATCCCGATACTGACGGAATTGATTTTTTCGAGTCGTTAGAAGCAATGCTGGTGACAGCTAAAGATGCTGTTGCTGTTTCTGGTACTAACGGTTTTAGGGAAATTTTCACAGTTGTCGATGATGGTACGGGTGCTACAGGAATTAGCGATCGCGGTACACTCAATATCAGCCCCGATGATTTTAATCCCGAAAGAGTCCAAATTGATGAAGATACGGGGATTTTACCAGGTTTTACTCTTCCTCAAGTAAATGTGGGAGCAAGTTTAGGAGATGTTACGGGAGTTATTTCCTACGACTTCGGTAATTTTCAGATTCAACCGACACAAGCATTTACTGTTACTCCTGCAACTATCCAACCAAAAACCACAACTATCGAAGGTGCGCTCCGATTTTAGGTGTAGAGCAACCTTTTGAAGCACGTCAAGAAGAAGTAGCAGTTAATGGTAGTCTTGATGAACGTCAAGCCCAAGCGCAAGCTGTTAAAGGTTATGTTGATGGAATTTTAGCAGCAGACGCAAACGCTAATATCGTTGTAGTCGGTGACTTGAACGAGTTTGAGTTTGTTTCTCCTGTAGAAACCTTGGCAGAGAGCTTGACAAACTTAACAGAAACTGTTCCAGAAAACGAACGTTACAGTTTTATCTTCCAAGGTAATTCCCAATCCTTAGATCATATTTTAGTTAGTAAAAATTTCGCTGGTAATGCGAAGTTTGATATCGTACACGTAAACTCTGAATTTGCGGAAACTACTCAAAGAGCTAGTGACCATGACCCATTAGTTGCAAGTTTAACAATTCCTAAAAACATGGACATCCCAAAAATTAATCTCAGTAAAATCAGTACTTTTACTGGCAATGGTGCAGAAATTGTTGCCCATGACCCTACAACCCAACGCTTGTTTGTAACTACTGGGGATACTGTAGAAATTATTGATATTAGTAACCCAGCAAATCCTACAAAGTTTGGTGAAATTGATATCACATTGATTGGTGGTGGTGTTAATAGCGTTGCTGTTAAGAACGGTATCGTAGCTGTAGCAGTTGAAGCCAATACCCCGCAAGACCCTGGTTTAGTTGCGTTTTACAACACCGACGGTGTATTCCAACGTTCCGTTGTAGTTGGTGCGCTTCCGGATATGCTCACCTTTACTCCTGATGGTACCAAAATCTTGGTTGCTAACGAAGGTGAACCCAATGAAGATTATACTGTTGACCCAGAAGGTTCTATCAGTATCATTGATATCTCTGGTGGTGTTGCGGCTTTAGACCAAACCAAAGTTAAAACTGCGAATTTCAGAGCATTTAACAGCCAAAAGCAAGCGTTAATTGATAGTGGAGTCCGCATTTTTGGACCTGGTGCAACAGTTGCTCAAGATTTAGAACCAGAATATATTGCAGTATCTGCCGATGGTAGCAAAGCATTTGTAACTTTGCAGGAAAATAACGCGATCGCTGTTTTTGATATCGCAACTGCAACGGTAACAGATGTTTTACCTTTAGGTTATAAAGACCACAGCTTACCAGGAAATGGTCTAGATGCTAGCGATCGCGATGTTGATGGCAGCAGTGGTGGTGGTGGTAAAATTAACATCCAAAACTGGCCCATCTTCGGGATGTACCAACCAGATAGTATTGCTTCCTTTGAAGCTGATGGCAAAACTTACTACCTCACCGCGAATGAAGGGGATGCACGCATCCGTCCCGATGGAAATATTGAAGATGACCAAGGTAATGTAATTTTAAAAGATGGTTCGGTCTTCAACGAAGAAACACGAATCAACGACGTTGAACTTGACCCAACTGTTTTCCCCAACGCTGAAGAACTCCAGGAAAATGAAAATTTGGGTCGTTTAAACATCACCAACACCCTGGGAGATACAGATGGTGATGGCGACTACGATAAATTGTATGCCTATGGCAGTCGTTCGTTTTCTATTTGGGATAGCAGCGGTAAGTTAGTTTTTGACAGTGGAGACCAACTAGAAACGATTACCGCAGAACAAACACCAACACTGTTTAATGCTGATTTTGATGACGAAGTATTAGACGCAAATGGAAACTTAGACTTCAGCGATACAAGTCCAAGCTTTAAGAAAGACAATCGTTCCGACAACAAAGGACCAGAACCCGAAGCTGCAACCGTTGGTGTAATTAACGGTAAAACCTACGGATTCATCGGTTTAGAACGTGCTGGTGGTGGTGTGATGGTTTACGACCTCAGCAACCCCACAGCACCGGAATTTGTCCAGTACATTCGTACCGAAGGTGATATTTCTCCTGAAGGATTTAAGTTTATCTCCGCTGCGGAAAGTCCTAATGGAAACCCCGTGTTAGCGGTTGCGAACGAAGTCAGTGGAACTACTACGCTTTATAATATTGACGTTCCACCAACAATTACTAATTACACCTTCAACAACCTACCTAAATTAGGTACAACCTCAACCAACCAAGATATTTTCTTGGGTGGTTTTTCCGGTTTATATTTCCAAGGGCTTGCTGAAAACGGTAATCTGAAATTTGTCACCAATACTGACAGAGGACCAAATGGAGAAGCAACTGATAGTAAAAGACCATTCCTTTTACCTAGTTTCCAACCAGAGATAGTTAGTTTTGAGCTTGATCGTTCCACTGGAAACATTAGTATTACCAACAGAACTGGTTTATTCCGTGAGGATGGAACCACTCCTTTAACTGGTTTACCCAACTTACAAACTGGAGTCCAAAATACAGCTTATACTGATGAAATTGGTGTTGATTTAGACGGTAATACTCTACCCAACGACACCTTGGGAGCAGATTTAGAAGGGATTGTAGTTGCTCCAGATGGTAGTTATTGGATGGTTGATGAATACCGTCCAGCGATTTACCACTTTGACAATAATGGTAAATTAATTGACCGCTTTATTCCCGAAGGTAGTCCTACTGACTCCAGCCAAAATGGCGGAACTTCCTTTGGAACCCCAGTTTTACCCGCTGTTTATGCCCAAAGACGCGCCAATCGTGGTTTTGAAGCGGTGGCTTTGGAAGGAAATAAACTTTACGCATTTATCCAAAGTGCGATCGATAATCCAGATAACAGTGGTGATACAGCATCAAGAGGTTCTCGTAACCTGAGAATCTTAGAATTTGATGTTACTAGCAAACAGGTGACTGGAGAGTATTTATATTTACTTGATGATATTACAGGTAGTGGAACCGCTAAAACAGATAAAATCGGGGATGCGGTTTCCTTGGGTAATGGTAAATTTGCGGTTGTGGAGCGAGATGACTTGTCTACCACTGCTTCCAACAAGTTGATTTACCAAATTGACTTAGCACGAGCAACCAATATTAATAACCCTGCTAACTTTACCCTACCAGCGGGTAAAACCATCGAACAATTAACTCCTGAAGAATTAACCACAGCAAATATCAAGCCTGCTACTAAGAGCTTAATCGCTAATGCGGCGGAATTTGGTTATACCGGAGTGGAAAAACTAGAAGGTTTAGCTTTAGTTGCACCCAATACCCTCGCCTTAATCAACGATAATGACTTTAATGTTGCTGGAACTAACATCCCCGAACAACTGGGTATTTTAGAATTACCCAAAGCTTTAGAGTTACCAGTTAACAATCAAAGATTCACCCTACAACTACTCCACGCCGCAGATCAAGAAGCCGGAGTTCCCGCACTCGATGATGCACCCCGTTTCAGTGCTGTATTGAATGCGTTGAAAAACCAAGATGCCGATAGCGATGGTAAGGTAGACTACGAAAATACGGTAATATTGTCCTCCGGTGACGCTTATATCCCCGGTTTATTCTTTGATGCATCAAAAGACCCCTCACTTGCTCTTTTGTTAGGTAAAGAAGGTGCTGGACGAGCTGATATTGTTATTCAAAACGAACTTGGTTTCCAAGCGATCGCCTTTGGTAATCACGAGTTTGATTTCGGTACCGCTCAGATTAAATCGCTACTTGCTCCCGATGGTGCTTATCCCGGTGCAAAGTTCCCCTATTTAAGTTCCAACCTCGACTTTACCAATAACGCGGACTTAAAAGATTTAGTTGCTGCTGATGGTCAAGAAGCCAGCAGCATCCCCGGTAAAATTGCCAAGAGTACCGTAGTTACCGTCAATGGTGAGAAAATTGGTGTAGTTGGTGCGACTACTCCTACATTACCAAGAATTTCTTCTCCTGGAACCGTTGGTGTTCTGCCCGCAGACTCTACCGACATCCCGGCTTTAGCTGCGGAAATTCAAAAGTCAGTAGATGCGCTCCTTGCAGCTAACCCCGATATCAATAAAGTTGTCTTGCTTGCTCATATGCAGCAGATTGCGATCGAGCAGGAATTGGCTGGTTTGCTCAAAAATGTAGATATCATCATGGCTGGTGGTTCCAACACTCGCTTGTTGGACGAAACCGACCGTTTACGTGCGGGTGATACCAAGCAAGGTGAATACCCAATTTTCAAAAAATCAGCCAGCGGTGAAGATGTAGCGATAATTAACACCGACGGTAACTATAAATATGTCGGTCGCTTGATAGTAGATTTTGATGCTCAAGGTAGAATAATTCCTGAGAGCATTAATCCTAATGTCAGCGGTGCTTATGCTACTGACGAGCAGGGTGTAAAGGATTTAAACGCTGAGAATTTGGTAGACCCAGAAATTAAAGCAATTACCGATGCTTTACAAGAAGTCATCAAGAAACAAGATGGTAACGTCTTGGGTATTACCGATGTCTTCCTCAACGGTACTCGCTCTGATGTCCGGACTCAAGAAACCAACTTGGGTAACTTAACTGCTGATGCAAACCTCAATTATGTTAAAGGTTTAGATTCCACTGTCGCTGTTTCGATTAAAAACGGTGGTGGTATCCGCAACAATATTGGACGCATCTTCACACCTCCTGGTGCTACTGAATCCCAAAAACTACCCCCCGAAGGAAACGATTTATCTGGTAAACCAGACGGTGGTATTTCTCAACCAGATGCTCAAAATGCGCTGTCATTTAACAACGCTTTGAGTCTTGTTACCTTAACAGCAACACAGTTAAAAGCAATCCTCGAACACGGTGTAGCAAAAGTAGCACCAGGTGCAACCCCCGGTCAATTCCCGCAAATTGGTGGTATTTCCTTTAGCTTTGACGCAACCCAACCCGCAGGAGAACGCATTCAAAGCGCTGCGATTCTCAACGATGATGGTAGTGTTAAAGAAGCTTTGGTGAGAAACGGTGAAGTAGTCGGAGATGCAAACCGGGGGATTCGGATTACCACTTTGAGTTTCTTAGCTAATGGTGGTGATGATTATCCGTTTCCAGATTTTGTGAAAGCAAATCCCACCTTTGCTAATCGAGTTGATTTACTTGGGGAAATAATTGAGGGAATTAGTGAAGACCGTAACCTCAATGGTAAAATCGATGGACCTGTTGACCCCACTTTATTCGATCCCGGTAAATCCAATTTTGCCAACTCCGGAAGCGAACAAGATGCATTTGCTGAGTATCTTCTAGCTAACTTTAATACTCCTGAAACAGCGTTTAAAGTTGCTGATGTTCCACCAGCGCAAGATACAAGAATTCAAAATCTAGCTTTCCGTGAGGATACGGTATTAGAAAGTTTCGTGGAGGTTATAGAAAATACTTCTGTTACAACTCTTGACGATGGAACTGAAGTTGAATTCATTGACTTAAGAACTTTAACTGGTCAAACAACAATAAACTTCACCATTAGTAGAGAAGCTGACTTCAATAATGAAGTTTACTTCTACGCAGTTGATGATATTACTGGTACTGTTGGCGGCGTAAAAGTAGGTGATGCTGGTTATGTGACAGCGGCTTTAAACAACCGCGTTTCTCCTGTCTTTTCCACCAGCGATGACAATACAGAAACCGGAAGCGCTCAATTTACGGCAGGTTCCATAGTGGTTCCTATAATTATTGCTGACGGTACTTTAGCTGAAGCTATCAGCGGTGCGGCTGAAGTTTATTTCCCATACTTGGGTGCTAATACCGATAGCAAAACCTTCGACCACATTCAGTTCGTTGGTGATAACACTTTCGGTTTTGAAGATTTACCTAACGGTGGTGATAGAGACTTCAACGATATCGTTATTAAGATTGAGAGTATTGCTTAATTGAAAGGAAAAAATATAGTTTATTCCTCACATAATTATTAAAAAATATATTGAGGAATAAATTATCTCTCTAAACACAAGCTATCAAATATTTACACCTAGGAAACTTACGGTTGACTGGGTGTTTTTTAATTGTTCTTACAACATGATATAAATAAATTTACTATTAATAAATTTGAAAAAATTAATAATTTGCAACCCAATTATTGAAAATAATTAACTATTTTTATTAATCTATAAAATTTACAAAAATACATTTTTTATGGGAGCATCCCAAATGTGTAAAAATACTATTTGTCATTGCGAGTGGAACGACGCATATGTCCTATGGGACACGCTCCGCCTACGCAAGTCTTTGAGATTGCTTCACTTCGTATGTCCTATCGGACACGCTTCGCTAACGCAATGACAATCAAAATCTTAATTATGCAAAATTGGGATGCTCCCTTTTTTATCATTTTGAAATCACATCAAAATAAATTATTTCTTAACCTAAAAATTAAATAATTCTAAATAGTGATTCACTATATTTTAGTAATTTGATTATTGCTGATAAACTGCGATTGCAACTGCTCGATCATACTGGAAATTACTCTTCAGTTTTTCTAAGGCTTTGAATACTGCCAGAGCAAAGGTTGATTTTATAAGAGAGGAGAATAGAACTAATTTCATGGCTAATACTCCATTTGACACGCAAGAACAGGCGCAGCTAAAGGGTATCAACGGATACAGCACTGACCCCATTGTTACCATCGGCGAAACTATTAATGATTACACGTAAAATATGTGGGAAGTTGGTAGCCCTGTCTTTTTAAAGCAGGGTGGAAAACTGACTCAAGCAGATTTATCTGCCTTTAAAATTAATGTCTTTCGTGGTGTGGGTCATTGATATAAGCCAT
>JAAUSO010000196.1 GCA_012033205.1 Richelia sp. SL_2_1
TATCATTTAGAACTGAGAAATAACAATACCTAAAGGTAATGTTGAGTGATTGGGCAAATTATTAGCAAGGGTACCAATGGTACTTTTTTAATGGTGTTTTAGTTACTCGCATTCAGTTAACGGGTAATTGTTTGCTGCAATTAGCACGGGGTGGTCCGATTTTGAAAGTCGAACTTTTACCTGAACTACAACAGCAACCGACATCTGCAAAAAAAGCTGTAGCTGCACCTACAAGCTGCACCCATGAAGGAAACTCCCCCGATAATCTATTTTGCATTTATTGCGGTAAACCTCTATCGGTACAGCTAACAATTCGTCACTATCAAGTATTACGAACATTAGGACAAGGAGGAATGGGAACTACTTATCTAGCTTGGGACTCCGTAGGTATAACTACGGGTCGTCCCCAATTATTAGTGCTTAAACAAATGAATGCCGATATGGCAAAAATTGCCAAAGCACAAGAGTTATTTCAACGAGAAGCCGATACTTTAGGATTGCTCAGCCATCCGGGAATCCCTAAGTATTATGACTTTTTCGTGGAAGACAAGAAAAAATACTTGGCGATGGAGTTAATCCATGGACAAGATTTGGAAAAATTTGTTTATCGCAAGGGACCAGTAACTCTAAATCAAGCCATTGAATGGATGATCCAAACTTGCGATATTTTGGATTATTTACACAGTCAAAATCCACCGCTGATTCACCGGGATATCAAACCGGCTAATCTGATGGTGCGAAATTTTGACAATCGTATAGTTGTGTTGGATTTTGGCGCTGTGAAAGAAATTGGTACTGCACCAGGGACTCGTATCGGTGCAGAAGGATATTGCGCTCCCGAACAAGAGCGGGGACAGCCCCTAACTCAATCGGATTTATACGCTATTGGACCAACTTTAATTTTTCTGCTCACAGGGGAGAACCCATTCAAATTTTATCGTCAGCAAGGACGAAATTTTCGGTTTGATGTAGCCAAGGTTCCCACTATTACCCCCATGTTAAAAGAAGTAATAGACAAGGTTACAGAACCTCTACCACGGGATAGATATCAAACCTCAAAAGAACTTGCAGCAGCATTAGCAGCCTGTAGTTGAATTTTAGTATGTAAGAAGCATGAAATAAATTTCTACCCGGCGGTTATGGGGTTATATTCCATAGTTCTAGAATATCCCAGAAATAGGTAAAATCTATCCCTTCGGGACGCTGCGCGAACATGGGTACTAGACGACACAAAATTTAATCAAACAAATTTTGGAGCAATCTGACTACCGAAGGGGATTCGGAAAGTTAAAGCTTGGGGAGAGAATCACCTGTGAATTAGATACCGCAAGGAGTCTAATTTAAGTGGACTCGTTGAGCCAAGAATCTCCGGGCGCTAACGCCGCAGAGTGTCAATCTTCATCCCATCCTTCTACTGCCAGCAATTCCTTAACAGGATCTTGCATAGTAAATCCGAAATCGACCAATTCGCGTTTCCAGTGTTGCCACTCGTCGCCGTAAAGTAAAGCAATTTTCCAAATGCTATCTGTCGGCTTGATAATATTTGAATCTACGAGCGATTGAACATTGCGTTGCAATTTCACCATTGGGTGAATTACTTGTTGAGTCATAACCTCAAATGAAATAAGACTGAAAGTTTAGGTAAATGCTTGAATCAAAAATGCTTTCCGTTTTGCAATTATGGTCTCTGCGTAGAGTTTTGTAATGCACGCAAAGCAAGTCTCACTATTCTTGAATATAGCACAATTAATTCCACATAGTTACTGTTAATTTTGATTTTGTTCGGTAATCACTACTAATAAACTTTTGAACGCAGCAAAAGTTATTACAATTACTTATCAAACTAATCAACTTGTCAGCAACCTCGCAAACTTAGCACAATTAAAGAAGATGCTTCTTCTTGTACTGCCTAATTCAATACAATATGTACAAATCATGACAAATGCGATTGATAGCAGGGAATTTGTAACACGATTTTACATGGCGGTGAACATGAATAGTGAGTTGTGAATAATCACCGTTTTGATGAATCGTTATCTACATTATCGCAAACATCTAGATTTTGATCAGATATCAAGATTTTCTTTATAATATTTTAACAATTGTTCGTCTCCGGTACTGTCTCAGAGATAACATCAGATCAGCCACACTCCAAGCCAAGAAGTGGATGTAAGGTTTTATGTTTGTTTGTTCGATATTATGGAATTAATAATAGTTGATGAATTTGATGAAATTGTCAATCTTTGATTGATGTTGAGTTATCTGTAATTTTGTGTTAAGTGAAAGTTTCTGCTTTGGTAATTGGGGCGACTTTATTTGATGAAAATGATAGTTTTGCTGTAATGTTGGGTATAGTAAAAACAAAAAAAGTTTTTCAATTATGGTAAAGGGAAACTACTTCTTAGTTTTTTGCTGATTTTGTAGCAATGACATTCAAACTAATTAACGTATCAGATATCCGTAAGCTGCTGCAATCTTGAAACAAACCAAACTCCGATACAGGTTCATATTCTTGAAAACCGACTTCTTCTAAATACAAAGCTAAAATATCAAAATCAAACCCTACTTTATGAACATCATATTCATTGGTTTGTCCCCCAAACATAATCCGCATAATGTGATGTTTTTCTAAAGGTACCAGCGAGGGATGCAGATACAACCAACAAAGAGTTTGTAAATTAGGTACGCTAATGTATAACTTACCTTCCGGTTGCAGTACGCGATACCATTCAGAAAGAGTATTAAGCAATTCATTATTTAACCCATAATAAAAATGCTCTAAAACATGGCTGGCATAAATTGCTTCAACGGAATTGTCTTTAAATTGTTCTAAGTTTGCTGCATTGCCGATAAAATCAACTTCTTCTCGCGGCTCAATATCTAGAATTTTCCATTCAGCATGAGGTTGTCTACCTCCGATATGAAGTTTAATTGGTGTCATAATAATTGTAAATAACAGTTAAAAATTTAGCTTTTTTAAAAACTAGTGCTAGTACAGGACTAAACATCTATGCTACAGATGACTTGAAACTTTGCATTTAAAGGCAAAGGAACGCAAAGTATTTGTTTGAGATTATGGCTAGCAAGGTATTTGAGTACAATTACAGAAATCAGCTATTCACAGTATATAAAGTTCTCAATGCTGTTTTAACATCATCCTAGGGGTAAGTGTCAACTTTTACATCACCAACTCAATAATAAATCTATCTACTTTCTCATGTTTCAATTGGGATTTTTATGGTAATTTAGGAGATATTCAATCAATACTAAATGGTATTTTTGTGAAAAAAGTGTTTATAATTATTTGCCTTGTTTGATAAGTAATAAATAAAAGTGATGAATATTGAAGCAGCCATCATTGAGAATTTGCGAGTATTGCCTGAAGAAAAACAACAAGAAGTTTTAGACTTTGTAGAATTTCTTAAAGCTAAAAATCTGTTAAAAAGTTCTTCGCGTAAAATAAAAGGAATGTGTGCAGACCTTGACGTTCACATTTCAGAAGAAGATATTACAGAAGCGCGTCGTGAAATGTGGGGAAACTTTCCTAAAGAGGATATTTCATGACTGCTGTAGTCGCGGATACACATACAAGAATTTGGTACATAGTAGAACCACAAAGATTGTCAGAAAATGCTTTATTAAGCCTCGATCAAGCTTCAGATACAGGACAATCAATTTACATATCTACTATCTCAATTGTTGAAATTTATTATTTAGTAGAGAAAAATAGATTACCGGAACTTGTACTTCAACGCTTGCTAAGTGTTTGTGATACTTCAAACGCATCAATTGTTAGCGTATCGCTGAATAGAACTATAGCTGAAGTTCTACGACAAATTAATCGTGATACCGTACCAGATATGCCCGATCGAATTATTGCAGCAACAGCACTTTATCTCAATTTGCCACTAGTTACGCGGGATGCAAAAATACAGGCTTTGGCAGAAATTGATACGATTTGGTAAAAATCCCTGAGTATTTTTGAAAGATGCCCGGTTTATTTTATGTTTACTTGGCACTAATATAATTCACCCACATTTGTTCGTAAGCCTTCTCCATTTCACGGGTAAACTGTTTAGCATTCCAAAGAGGTGCAGTTTGACGAGATTGTCTGAGCTTCCAAGAAATTTCTTGTCTGAATTTGGCATCTTTCCCCAAACGAATTCCCCATTCGATATATTCTTCATCCGTCCAAGCGATGCCTTCAGTTATACCAGCATTCATCATCATCGTGTAGCTGTTACGGGCGGCAAATTGTTCGCCAACTCTTGTTACTAAAGGAACACACATCCACAGAGTTTCTAAAGTTGTTGTAGCACCGTTATAGGGGTAAGTGTCAAGTACTACATCAGCAATGGCTAAATTAGCGCGGTGGGTTGCTTCTGAAGCGACTTCAGGTAAAAATTTTAAACGAGAGCAATCAACTCCTTCTTCTTCTGCTATTTGATTGAAAAAGCGTTTAATAGATTCTTCTTCACCACCACCTTTAATCAAAAAATAGCTATTTGGTACTTCTTTAATAATTTTCATTTGCCATCTTGTGGTTTCTGGATGACGTTTGTATCCTCTTTGAGCGCTCAGATAAATTACTGCATCGCTGGGAATATCTAAATCATCTCGACGTAAAGTAGGGGTACCGACTTCAAAACCATCAACTGCGATATAAGTTTGAGGTAATCTCCAGATTTTTTCTGTATAGTAATTTTGAGCAGAATCTGGTAAAACATAAGGATCTGCAATGAAGTAATCAACAGCAGGTATTCCGGAAGCATCCCAGCCCAACCAAGTAGCTTCAACTGGTGCTGGTTTTAGTGCCATAATTTCAGAAGAAATATCTAAAGTGATGCTATCTAAATCAATTAAAATATCAATTTCATCATCATGTATTTTTTGAGCAATTTCTAAGCCATTCATGCCTAATTTATGAGCATGAGTTGATTGATTTACATACCATTCTTGTAACCAATCATCGACTAATTTATAGTTAACAAAATAAGTATTGATTTCAAACTTTTCTTGTTCATGATGTTGAAATAACCAACGAGCTAACCAACCTACAGAATGTGTTCTTAAAGCATAAGATAAATAACCTATTTTTAATGGTTTGGTTGGAGTTGTTAGTATTTGAGGTGAATTATACCCCTCAGATTGGAAATCTGGGGCTACACAGGCTAAACCTGCCTGAGCCACAGCTTCGCTGAACGCAGGTTTTATCAAGTTCAAGTTTTGCTCTTTTGCAGCAGTTTGAATACTTGCTTGAAAAATTTGAGCTATCTGATTATGAATTGCTCGGAATTCCGCCGGAGTATCTTTAATATGAGGTATGGCAAAAGATGGAGTCAGTAAGTAAAGAGTTCTAACTTCATCTAATGGTAAAGGTTGAGCTTGAATAAATTCTTGTAAAAGTGCTTCTAATTCTTTACAAGTAGAAGTAATTTCTTGCCAATATCCACCAGCAGTCATTAATCCACGTAAAACTAAATGAATTCCAGCAATTTTGTCTGATATTGTTTGTGATAAAGAATAACATAATTTTAGCTTTTTTTATGCCTTGAGAATAATTGCCGTAATTTTGATTAAAAATAGCAAGATGTTTTAAAGCTTCTATATTTTCAGCATCTATAGATAAATATAATTCTAAAATACGGGCTGCTAATTCGGGATTTTTTAAGGTATGACCTATTTTCATTACAGATGGTAATATTATCCAAAAACAATCTTCAGGATGAGAAAATTTTGTTAAGCAAGCTTCTACAAATTCTACGGTTGCAGGATGTAAAGGAACATTTTCTAAAAACTCCTGCAATACTTGCTGTAATAAATCTAGATTTAGATTATTCTCTTGTTTTAAAAGTTCAATTACTGTCCAATCATTTAAAGTTTTATCTTCTAGAGTTTTTTGTTTGATCGAAAGTTGAATTAATTGAAGTAAGTTATTAATATTATTGGGATTAATTTCTCGTATATGTTGCCGAATTGCCCAAGCAATAGAATATTCTGCTATTGTTTCTCGTCGTTCTGCTTCGGTTTGTAAAACTTGAATTAACTCATTTGTATAACATTCAATTTCTTCTGCTTCTACCTCAGTTAAAGGGAGCATCCAAGTCATTTGGGCTTCTGTTTCTTGTCCTTGTAGAAGTAAAAGTAAACCTAAATGCCAATAGTAAGATTGATTTTTTGGTTCTTTATAAATGGCTTTTTCGTATAGATTAGCAGCCTGGGTATAGTCGGATTTAATTAAATATTGATAAGCTTCTTGTTGTAGATTATGAATATTAGCAATCATAGTAATTTGTTAGTGTTTTTTGATTTAAAAAGACAAAGTGGGTAGAATAATCTACCCACCGATATAAGATGCTTATAAGAAATTTATTTCAGCCACTATTTTTATCCAATCTGAGTTAATTAAAGCTTTATGTTTGAAAACATTAGTGACAATTGCTTATTAGCTATTTACATTTATTAACTAGCTAAATCCTTCCATGCAGTTGCATCAGGACAAGCAGGTTGATTTGCCACATTCTTGGCATCCTGGGCACCAGTAGGACCTCCAGCACTTCCAGCTTTTACTGCTTCGCATAATATAGCTAGAGAGGTTGTCTCACTTGTTGCTGTAACAGTACCGATAACAACTCCACCAACGTAAGCTTTAAGAGGAGCACCTGTATTTAACAATTGCGCTTGGTTTGTGACTAAATTTTTACCAGCACCACCACCTGCAATAATATATTTATAATTCTGACTCTGAGTTCTGACACCTAGTCCCAAATTACCAAATCCTTTTGCATCTGCAAACTGACCAGCTTCTAACAGATATGTTTGCTGCGCTCGGTTCATGGTACCAGTAATTGTTTTTGCTTCAGACTGTTTAGCCTTGTTAGCTTGGTTCAAGAAAGAAGGTAAAGCAATAGCAGACAAAATCCCAATAATAATAATTACAACTAACAATTCAATTAAGGTAAAACCTTCGTCTTCTTTCTTATTACGAAGGATGTTTTGTAAAAACTTTGCTTTAAGTTCGGTTTTCATTAGTGTTTCCTTGAAGTGGGGATGGGTTATTGAGTTCTAGATGTAACTTACCCACTTTGGCTGAAAGAATTAACATTTTGGAAAAAAGTTTTTTGGAAAAACTGGAAAACCTTCAATGACAAGAGATTTTGTTACAGAATTACATTCCCGGTTAGTCTTTCATTCCTGTGCCGAAATACTAAGTAGGTAGGCGTAATTAAATGTAAGGATCAAACCTCACCCCTTCCCCTCTCCTTGCCAAGGAGAGGGGTGGCTAAGAGAGGGGTGAGGTTTTATATTTAATTTGACCCACTTACTTATCTCTTACCCTTCTAACATCACATAACCAAGACTCTCAAGCCTTAAAAACAACTGTTGCAGCATATAAAAGGCTTGGCTTTGATCAGTAGCTTCTAAAGTCACGGGATTCAAAGGTCTAATTTGCTTCCAACGCTCAGCCAAGTTTGTCATTGATTGGGGTTGTTCCAGTAAAGGAATTAAGCAAAATGCCATGGAGCTATCTATACTCACGGAATCTTGAATTACTTGTAAGTGTTGGCTAATAATAAAAGGTCTGATTTCTGCAATGCAGGCTATTAGTTCTTCTCGAAATTTAGGAGTTTTTAATTGGGGATGTAAATGCACTTTTGCGTTTTCCCAGTTAGAATCATTCCATTCTTCAATTGGTACAAATGATTGCCCTTGATTGGGATTTCCGCAGTATAAATCAAGTAGGCGATGTATAGGATGAAATAATTCAAACAAGTGGAGTTTTTCTTCAGCAGAAAGTTCTGGTAAGCTCATACCCAAGAAAGCAGGTAAATCATCAGGTTCTTTAAATAAAGCCATTAAATCCCACTGCCACCAGTTAACCATCTTTATAAATTGTAAATTAGCAGCTTTCAAAAGTGAAAAGAATTCGGGAATAGTGGCTCCTTTATCCCCTACAAGCAATTGATTAGCTAATATGATATCTTTACCATCAGCTTCATTATATTTAGAATCCCAAGTTTGAGCTTTAAGAGAAACACCATCTTTTAATGCGTTCATAATTTCCTGCACTATGCCAATTTCCATTTCTTCTGGGTTATCGTTCATCAAACCCATAAATTTAAATAGATTTTGAGCGCGGAAAAAATTAGCCCTTTGCAGTGAACTGTGAAGATTGACACGAATAATACCATCGGGTTGTAAAACTGCTTTCATCGCTTGCAACCCTGCTACAGCATCAGGAAGCAGATAAAGTACATCATCGCAGTTTATATAATCAAATATAATGCCTAATTTGGGTAAATCCTCAAGAAAACTTACATGAAATTCTGTATTATCAAAACCGTGATATTCTAAACGTTGCTGTGCTAATTTTACAGATGCTTCGGAAATATCAACACCAATAATTTTGGCTCCGGGATTCGCTTCTGCAAGCACTAAGGATTTATATCCACTACCACATCCAGCATCTAAAATTACTTTTCCTTTGGTATCTATTACTTTTTGATTTCTTAAATAATAAGCTGTGACTAAGTTATGAATATAAAGCAAATTAGGTTTATCTTTAGGAGATTCATCAACAGAAATTCTCGGATAAGGAGCGCTATCAAATTGCTGACGAATTTTTTCTACTAAATCTAATGCTTGAGCTTGCATGAAATTTTCTCCTGATACTAATTTTTTCTAGTCACGTTTGGACTTAGTACCTTAAGCCCAAGACTGACTCAAGCATTAGTATTCCCAGTTTTTCAGATTTATAACATTCCATTAATAAGTCGGGTTTTTGGCTGAAATATCTGTAATATCACATAACTGTTATAAAAACCCGACTTTTCGCCAACCATAAAAATTAAGAGGATGTTTTAAAAGTATCCGGCGGTTTAAACCGCGTCTACACAAACAAAACCCGTCTACACGGGTTTAAAATAGATTAAGTCCACGCAGGTGGACAATGCGGCGTGTAGTCGCGGTAACAAAGCGCCGATGACTTTTCAAACATCCTCTAAGATAACTGTTATAAAAACCCGACTTCTCACTCAACGAGGTATTTTCAATATGGTGGCAATCTCAACACCAGCAGAAACCAGAACTTTACTGGAAAACATTAGCTGGCAAACTTTCAAAGCCATGCTAACTGACATGGGAAGCTCAAGAAATACCAGATTAGCCTACGAAAATGGGACATTAGAAATCATGGCTCCAGATATGCCACATGAAAACTCAAATCGTGTTATTGAAGGTTTTACTGGAGTATTGTGTGAGGCTTGCAGTAAAATTAAACATAATTTGTAAAAATCGAATAGTTTTCTTTCTGTAACACACCCTACAAGATTTATTAACAACCTATACCCCATCCCCAAAAATTTGCTATACTCAATTAAACGTAGTCGTTATGAGTTTACTTAAAAATATTATGACAAATCCAACAGTAGAAAACTTAGTAATTATCGGTTCTGGTCCTGCGGGTTACACGGCTGCTATTTATGCGGGACGAGCAAACCTCAAACCTATTGTATTTGAAGGGTTTGAAGCTGGGGGATTACCCGGCGGACAATTGATGACAACTACTGAGGTAGAGAATTTTCCTGGTTTTGCGGCTGGAATTACTGGTCCGGAATTAATGGATCAAATGAAGGCACAAGCAGAACGCTGGGGGGCTGAGCTATATACTGAGGATGTAATTTCGGTTGATTTGAGTCAGCGTCCGTTTACAGTGCGCTCCTCTGAACGTGAGTTTAAAACTAATAGCATCGCGATCGCAACTGGTGCGACGGCGAAGCGTTTGGGTTTACCCAGCGAGCATCAATTTTGGAGTCGTGGTATATCAGCTTGTGCGATTTGTGACGGTGCAACTCCGTTGTTTCACGGTGCTAATTTAGCTGTAATTGGTGCTGGTGACTCGGCGGCGGAAGAAGCAATTTACTTAACTAAATACGGGGACACAGTGAACTTACTAGTTCGTAGCGAGCAAATGCGAGCTAGTAAAGCTATGCAAGACAGGGTTTTAAATAACCCAAAAATAAAAGTGCATTGGAATACCGAAGCCATAGATATATTCGGTGATCAAACTCATATGCAGGGAATCAAAGTCCGTAACAACAAAACTGGCGAAGAAAGCGAGTTACAGGTTAAAGGATTATTTTACGCTATTGGACATACACCCAATACATCATTATTTAAAGGACAGTTAGAACTGGATGATGTGGGTTACATTGTTACCAAACCCAACTCCGTAGAAACCAGTATAGAAGGCGTATTTGCTGCTGGGGACGTACAAGACCACGAATTTCGGCAAGCAATTACCGCAGCCGGTACAGGTTGTATGGCAGCAATGTTAGCGGAACGTTGGTTATCTTCTCAAGGATTGATCCAGGAATTCCGTCAACAAGTAGAAAACAACGAATTAAAGCCGCAACAAGAAGAAAAAACCGCCGCTGATACTGAAGATGATTTTGACATTAAAGCTACCCGTCACGTAGGTGGTTACGCCCTGAGAAAAATATTTCATGATGGCGATCGCCCTTTGATGGTCAAGTACGTTTCTCCGGGTTGTGGTCCTTGTCATACTCTCAAACCGATATTAAATAAAGTAGTGGATGAATTCGACGGTAAAATCCACTTCGTAGAAATCGACATTGACAAAGATCGAGAAATTGCCGAACAAGCAGGAGTAACGGGAACCCCTACAGTCCAAATATTTAAAGATAAAGAATTGTTGCAAGAACTCAAAGGAGTGAAACAAAAGAGTCAGTATCGGCAACTATTGGAAAGCATTATCTAAAGGTTAAAGGTTAAAGGTTAAAGGTCAAAGGTTGTGAGTAGGGAGTAAGTATTTATACTTTTTGACAGAATTTTGTATATAACCCATAATACGCGGAGGCATTTTAGGTTTAAAATAAATTCTTCATACCTAATAATGCCCCATTCTTGATTCCACTAACCTCTAATCTAACTTTTAATCTTAAACCTTTGACCTCTAACCTTTGACCTTTGACCTCTAACCTTTGACCTTTGACCTCTAACCTTTGACCTTTAACCTCTAACCTTTGACCTTAAACCTTATAACTTATAAATCAACTTATGACCGTTGCTAAAGGTTTCCTGCCGAGATTTTTGCCTTTCATAAATAAAAAACCTACCCTTTCTCAACAGTTAATGTTGGTTGGGTTAACTATGACTTTGGTATTTATTTTTCTGGCATTGTTTGCTCCGATTCTTCAGAGTTTAGGATTGCTGCAAGATCCAACTGAATTTCTGGATAACCCAATTCACACACCACCTTCATTAAAACATTGGTTTGGTACGAGTCGCTTGGGTTACGATATCTTTTCTCGTACTGTATTTGGCGCTCAAGCTGCATTACAGGTGGTAATTTTGGCGACTGGATTAAGTATGCTAGTTGGCGTGCCTTTGGGTATGTTGAGCGGCTATATTGGCGGTAGATTGGATAAGGTTTTGCTATTTATTATGGATAGCATTTATACTTTGCCCGGATTACTACTTTCGGTGACTTTGGCGTTTGTTGTTGGACGGGGAATATTAAATGCAGCGCTGGCGATTAGTATTGCTTACGTACCGCAATATTATCGAGTTGTTCGTAACCATACAGTCAGTGTAAAAACTGAGGTCTTTATAGAAGCGGCACAGGCAATTGGTGCTAATACTTGGCAAGTACTTTCACGGTATTTATTTTTGAATGTAATTCAAAGCGTACCCGTATTATTTACTTTAAACGCCGCCGATGCAATTTTGGTTTTGGGAGGTTTAGGCTTTTTAGGATTGGGGCTTCCCGAAGAAGTACCAGAATGGGGACACGATTTGAAACAAGCTTTAGCTGCACTTCCTACAGGGATTTGGTGGACTACTCTTTTTCCCGGATTAGCGATGACAACGATGGTAGTAGGGTTATCCCTACTCGGTGAAGGGTTGAATGAGTTTGTCAATCCCCGTTTAAGGAAACGACAATAGTTTACAGGTTAAAGGTTAAAGGTTAAAGGTTAAAGGTGAGGAGTTGGTAATTGGTAATTGGTAATTGGTAATTGGTAATTGGTAATTGGTAATTGGAAGTTATGAACTCATAATTCTATAA
>JAAUSO010000040.1 GCA_012033205.1 Richelia sp. SL_2_1
TTTAACCTTTAACCTTTAACCTTTAACCTTTAACCTTTAACCTTTAACCTTTAACCTTTAACCTTTAACCTTTAACCTTTAACCTTTAACCTAATCTTCACTTTCTTTATACAATTCCTGCAATGTCTGTTGCTGCTTCTTCCGAGAAACGCGGCGATATTTCTTACTTTCTAACATTGGCTCATATTGTTGCCGCCCTTTTCCTTTACTTTTTAATTTCAGATTAGATTCTGGCGAGGCTTGCTGTTTGAGCCAAGTTTGATGCTCGATTGCTTCTTCTAAAAACTGTAAATAATCTTCGTAGCGTTCCCAATCTCCCCTTACTACGCAATCGGGTTCATCTCGATGCAAGCAGTTACTAAATTTACAGCTACCGTTTTTTAATCTTTCTCTTGCTTCTGGGAAGTAATTTACTAGTTCTTCGGGAGTACAATCTAAATCTGGTTGATTGAAACCCGGAGTATCTGCGAGTAAACCACCTCCGGGAAGTTCAAATAGTTCTACATGGCGAGTGGTGTGTCTTCCGCGTGCCAATTTACCTGAAACCGATGCTACCCGCAAATTAGCGGTTGGAATCAAAGTATTAATTAAGCTTGATTTACCAACGCCGGAAGCTCCCGCAACTACAGTAATTTTACCACTCAAAATCTTGAATAAAACGTTAATATTTATACCTTGCTCAACGCTGATAAATATGGGTTCATAACCCCAACTATTCAGACGTTGCTTAATTTCTGCCTGCTCTTGAGAGCTAATTAAATCGCTTTTATTCAAGCATAAAATTACATCTAAACCCGTTGACTCTCCTTTGATTAAAAAGCGGCTGAGTTGATAGGGTTCCAAAGGAGGGTCTGTAACAGCAAACACCAGTAATATTTGATTGACATTGGCGATCGCCGGACGGTCGAGTTGACTTTTTCGGGGTAAAACATCGGCGATCACTCCACTACCATCAGTCCAATCTGGTTCTTCTACCACAACGCGATCGCCAACTGTGACTTGCTGACCAATTTTTTTTAAACGGGTTCTGCGGGTACACAAAAGCAACAGGGGATTGGAAGAAAATGCTCCTATATCCTTGTCCTTTTGATCGAGTTGCACTCGGTAAAAATTAGCTTGTACAGCAACGACTGTACCTAACAACTGTCCGGAATTTGTTAATGATGCTTCACCGTTCATGAGTCATTGAGTGGACGGCGTACTAATAAAGAAAAATACCCAGAACAGTCGGAAATTTGTTCGATTTGATAACCAGCCATTGTCAAACTATCGGGAACCTGCTCAATCGGTTCTCCCGGATCTAACCATACCTCTAATAAGGCTCCCGGTGACATTTGCTGTAAACGAATTTTTGTCCGCACAAAATTAATCGGACAAGGAGTTCCCCGTAAATCAAGCTGAGCATCAGGAGTTGAAGGTGAAGATACACTCATTATTAATTAAATAATTTTCCCAAGAATCCTTCTAAACCACCCTTTCCGGTACGGTCTCCCTTAATTTTAGCTAGTTTTTCTAGCAATTCTCGTTCATCGGGTGTGACTTTTGTCGGAATATCAATCAATATTGTAATCATATGGTCGCCCCTGCTAACGGGATTTCCCAAACGCGGAACACCACGATTCTCCAATTTCATCACTGTATTGGGCTGAGTTCCCGGCGGAATAATCATTTCTACCGGACCATCTACAGTACTGACTTCTAAACGGCACCCTAAAATTGCTTGCAAATAGCTAACTTTTAGTTCCGAAAGTACATTAATACCATCGCGCTGGAATTCTTCATCTTCATTTACAAACAAGTAAACATATAAATCTCCAGGCGCACCACTCCGCGTTCCAGCATCTCCCTCATTGGATATGCGTAAACGAGTACCGTTGTCAACCCCCGCAGGAATGGTAATTTTCAGTTTCTTGGTAACTTGATTTGCACCCTTACCTTCACAAGCGTCGCATTTATCTTCAACGACCATCCCCTGTCCGTTACAGGTGGGACAAGTAGAAACTTGGGTAAAGCTGCCAAAAGGAGTTCGAGTGACGCGGCGAACTTGACCAGAACCGCTACAGGTCGAACAAGTCCGAGGACGAGTACCGGGTTTAGCACCAGAACCGCTACAAACGTCGCAAGTTTCTAGGTGGGAAATGCGAATTTCTTTTTCACCGCCGAATACCGCTTCGCGAAAATCTAACTTTAAGTCCAAACGCAGGTCATCACCCCTAACTGGTCCGCTGCGTCGTCGTTGGGACTGACCAGTACCTCCAGCGAAGCCACTAAAAATGCTTTCAAAGATATCCGCAAAACCACCCATATCCCCGAAATCTTGATAGCCAGCAGCACCAGCACCGGATACTCCTTGTTCTCCAAAACGGTCGTAACGAGCGCGGGTTTCTGGTTCCGAAAGCACTTCATAAGCGCGGTTAATTTCCTTAAACCGCTCTTCGGCTCCCGGCTCTTTGTTCACATCTGGGTGATATTTCCGGGCTAAGCGGCGGTAAGCACTTTTCATTTCGTCTTTATCGGCGTCACGAGAGACACCCAGAATTTCATAATAGTCGCGAGCCATATAGCAAAGGTAAAAGTTAAAATGTTGGAAACTAATATGCAGTCATTGGTCGGGCAGAAGGCAGAAAGTTAAGTTTTATTATTAATTATTATTGATTTTAGCCTTTACTATTGATAAAAATCACCAGCAAACATAAAAGTGCGGGTGTTGTCATCATTTCGACGACATTGATCAAATAGCCATTGGGACTG
Source organism: Richelia sp. SL_2_1 (assembly GCA_012033205.1). Taxonomy (GTDB): domain Bacteria; phylum Cyanobacteriota; class Cyanobacteriia; order Cyanobacteriales; family Nostocaceae; genus Rivularia. The sequence goes on from JAAUSO010000040.1 coordinate 2,752, forward strand.
ACTCTCTTACAATTGTGCTACTTGGAGGTGCAATCAGCAGACCAAAATGTGAAGGGCTAGCCGCACCTAATTAGTGTGGAAAACCCGCCATTTACTTTTTTTACGGCATCTCAACTATTCTAATACGATGTAGCAATGCTAAAATTTGCTTCTACAATTTAACAAATCATCAGTAGATAAAACCATCTCTGATGGTAGCAAGAAATTCTCATATTTAAAACTCTGTTGAGATTAGAAGTTGGGTTTTTAATGAGAATTATCAGCTTTTTAGAGCTATTTAGATTAAAAACCCGACTTCTTGGAGTTAGGTTGACATTAGAAGTCGGGTTTGTGAACAGAATTATCAGCTTTTTAGAGATATTTAGCTGAAAAAACCCGACTTCTTAGAGTCAAATTGAGATTAGAAGTCGGGTTTTTGATCCAAAATCCAAAATCCGAAATCTAAAATCTAAAATGGGATTACAGATATTTACCTTAATCTATAGCTTCATAATCAGTTTGAAATGTATTATCGTCTTCAAAATCGAAATTGAATTGTGGTGCGAAAGCTTCTTTTGATGCTTCATTATCTTCAGTAATTTCGCGATTATTGGCTGATTCAACTGTTTCTTCATTGGTTCCAGTATTGGCGCGATTGTATACTTCCGCACCAATAGCGAATAGAGTTTCTTGAAACTCATCCAAGCTTTGTTTGAATTCTGTGACAGAGATGCCGGTATTTTTCATTGCAGCTTGTAAGTTTACTAACTTTTCATCAATGGAAACTTTGAGTTGGTCGTCGATCAGGTTAGCATTGCAGGATAAGTTCAATTGATAACTGTGTAAGAGAGTGTTAGCTTGGTTTGTCAATTCAATCAACTCTAAGCGTTTTCGATCTTGTTCGGCATAAACTTCAGCTTCTTGACGCATTCGTTCCACTTCGCTCTGACTCAAACCACCCGTATTCGTAATCCGAATGCTTTGTTCTCGGCCAGTACCTTTATCTTGAGCGCCGACTTTGAGGATACCGTTAACATCAATTTCAAAAGATACTTCAATTTGTGGTACACCCCTCGGAGCTGGAGGAATTCCATTTAAAAGGAATTTACCCAGACTTTTATTATCCCGCGCCATGGCTCTTTCACCTTGCAGGACGTGAATTTCTACCGAGTTTTGTCCATCAACGGCTGTAGAAAATATCTGGGATTTACTGGTAGGAATAGTGGTATTGCGTTCGATGATTTTGGTAAATACTTCCCCTAAAGTTTCCAGTCCCAAAGATAAAGGAGTCACATCCAAAAGTAATAAATTATCGACTTCACCACCCAAAACCCCGGCTTGAATTGCAGCACCAAGTGCCACCGCTTCATCGGGGTTAACCGAACGATCGGGGGCTTTACCACCAAAAAACTTGATTAAAGCATTTTGTACCGCCGGAATGCGAGTAGAACCACCCACCAGAATAATTTTGTCAATCTGATCTGGCTTGAGTTCTGCATCTTTGAGCGACTGAGCCATTGGTTCGACAATAGTTTCAATCAAATGACTGCTGAGTTCTTCAAACTTAGAGCGACTAAGTTCCATTTCTAAATGTTTCGGTCCGCTTTCATTGGCAGTAATAAACGGTAAATTGATTGAAGTATTCGCCATAGTTGAAAGTTCAATCTTGGCTTTTTCCGCAGCTTCCCGCAAACGTTGCAGCGCCATTTTGTCTTCGGAAATATCAATTTTTTCTTGTTGGTAAAAAAGCTCCATCATCCATTGGACGATACAGTTATCAAAATCGTCTCCACCAAGATGATTGTTACCACAAGTAGCTTTTACTTCAAAAACTCCATCACCGAGTTGCAGGATTGAAACATCAAAAGTTCCACCTCCCAAGTCAAACACCAGAATCAACTGTTCTTCATCTTGTTTATCCAAACCAAATGCTAAAGCCGCAGCAGTTGGCTCATTGATAATTCGCAGTACTTCCAATCCAGCAATTGTTCCAGCGTCTTTAGTGGCTTGTCTTTGAGCATCAGTAAAATACGCCGGAACAGTAATTACAACTTGGTTAACTTCTTCCCCCAAAAAACTTTCCGCATCCTGCTTTAACTTGTGTAAAATCATCGCGGAGACTTCTTGAGGTGTGTAGTTACGTCCGCGAATTTGCACATCAACAGTATCGTCTCTACCTTTAACACAGGTATAGGGTACGCGAGCGCGTTCCTCTTGAGTATCATCCCAACGACGACCGATAAACCGCTTGATACTGAATATAGTGTTTTCCGCATTAGTTACTGCTTGGCGCTTTGCCAGAGGACCGACCAAGCGCTCGCCACCTTTGCCAAACCCAACAATTGACGGAGTGGTACGTCCACCTTCTGAATTGGCAATCACCAAGGGTTGACCACCTTCCAAAACTGCGACACAACTATTGGTAGTGCCTAAGTCGATCCCAATAACTTTTCCCATAACTATCGATTTTTTACTGATTAATTCTCAAAAACTGCGATTTTCACAACGATTTATGGAGAACACTTTCCGCAACTTCAAAATGTTGCCTAGGGAAAACTGTCCGTTCCATTCATGAAATTATTTCTTTTTTAAAGAAATTTGTTTTCACGATCGCTGCCCACAAAAAGCACGGATAAGTTACTAGATCAATTGGGATGCGATGCTCGCCTATTAGGATTAACTGCAAGCAGTTTTGGTCGTCGGTACTCTGCCGATTATCGGCGGAGCCTGCGACGACCGGCGTTCCCCGGTTGGTTTAAATGGCTACAGCTTAACTATTTGCTTCCCCAAGTTGATTTCCTTCTGAAGAAGAGGTATCTTCTTGCGGAGCAGCCACTTTTACCATTGCATGACGTAGCACGCGATCGCCAAGAAAGTATCCGCGTACTAACTCTTCTAACACTGTTCCTTCCGGATATTCATCCGTAGGTTCGCGCATTACTGCTTCATGTTCTTTGGGGTCGAACTGCTGACCTTCTGGACGCATTGGGGAAACACCTAAGCGTTTGAGGCTGTCTACTAACTGCTTGTAAACGCCTTGATAACTTTTGTGAATCCCCATTTCTCCATCATTTTGGGGTTTAATTTGGGCTCGCGCTCGCTCAAAATTATCAACTATGGGCAATAATTCTGTAATCGTATTGCGCTTCACCTGTATTTCTAAATCTTCTTTTTCTTTGAGGGTGCGTTTACGGAAATTTTCAAAATCCGCCGCAATTCTCATATACTGACTGCTACGGTCATCTAACTGCGCTTTTAATGACTCAATTTGAGCCATTTCTGCTGTACGAGCATTTGATTGCTCTGCGCTTGGGGTTGCCCCTGCACCATCTTCTGTGTTGACGCTAGCCTGATCTGCTGCTACGTTTGCCTCAGTTGTGACTTGCTCGTCAACGTCACTGTTGGAAATATTAGAATTTTGTAGGGAGTCGCTGTTCATTACTTGATTTACCTCTGTTTGTTCGCCGAATAGCACTGCTGTTAATATTCAGTCATTATTCTCTAACCATTTGGGAATAGTTTACAGGGTAGTTTTCACCACCTCATAAAATCACTTCTATCAGTCACAGCTTACATGATGTTCTGTTAAACACTTGTAATCAAGTTCGTTCGGGAGTAGTTGGTTCGGGAGTAGAGAAAAGAATTTGGCATTTTTTACACAAATGCTCGAATAATAACTAATCATCCAGACTTGATGTTAAACTCTCCCCAGGCTTTTCTCTGCGAACAAGCCAAGGAAAGAACATCTCCCAATACGGTTCAGTTAAGGTTGTAAAAGATTGGCATATCATTTATCGTAAAAACCAAGAATTGGGGGATTCTCCCCCAAACCCCTCCAGATAAATTGATCTTTTTTCTCAGAATTTTGTCGAATTTTCTTAACTGAACCGTATTGGAACATCTCCCCGACAAGTTCTCTCCACCCCACAATAGTTTTAATATTTATATCTGTACTTTATTTACCTGCAATCTGCTGTATTATTCGCTGTTGACTGGTAATTGGTAATTGTTGAGTGTTCCCGAACCAACTTGATTACAAGTGTTTAACCTGACACGATTTAGCTCCAAAATTACCACCATGGGCGGTAGTTCATCAGCAAGCATTACCGATACCAGTATAAGTCATCAAAAAATTCAATTAGAAATCCTTGACCTTTAGCCAAGAAAGTGATTTTTGAGCTTAAAAAAAATTTTAGCTAAGTTTTCTTGATTTGGATGAAAATTCTGCACCCCTGCTTGGGAATACTTAAACCATAGGTTTGTGCAGCATCCATTATCTCAATATATGACTTATTCGTCACAACAAAAGCGCAGTACTGCTCTGAGTGTCAGGTCGGAATTTTCGCCTTTTGGTAACAAACTGGTTCAATCTGGCTTTGTGGATAACAGCCAGATGAAGCAAGCACTTATAGAAAGCCGCAAATCCGGTAGACCTTTAACTGAGGTTATCGAATCAATTGCAGGGCGACAACTATCGCCAGAGCTACTTAGAGAATATAAAAAGCAACAGCTATTTGAACTTAAAATTCTTTACGGTGTCGAATTTCTCGATCCGGAAGTTAACCAAGTTGGTGCGACTTCTGTAGGAAGCTTAATTGAAACTCTTATTCCAGTAGATATTTGTCGTCGTCATCGTCTAATTCCATTATCAAAACACGAAGATCAAAACCCTCCTTACGTTTTGGTAGCAATGGTAGATCCAGATAATCTTGAGGCTTCCGATGATCTGAATCGGATTTTGCGTCCCCAAGGCTTCGGGTTACAAAGAATGGTGATCACTCAAGAAGACTATCAACAGCTAATCAACCAATTTTTGGATGAAATGGCTGTTAAACAAAAGCATATAGAAAAGGAACAATTTACCGATATTAATCAAGATTTAGAAAATCTGGATAATCTTGATATAGAAGATGCTCCTGATGACGCAGAAGCTGATTTGGGTTCTGCTATGAAGGGTGCTGAGGATGCCCCTATTATCAATTTGGTAAATAGAATCCTCGCCAAAGCTTTGCACGAAGGGGTTTCTGATATTCACATCGAACCCCAAGAAGAAAATCTACGTATTCGTTTTCGTAAGGATGGTGTACTAAGTCAAGCTTTTGACCCTTTACCGAAGAAAATCATTCCGGCAATTACAGCTCGTTTCAAAATTATTGCCAACTTAGATATCGCGGAACGTCGTCTCCCCCAAGATGGACGTATCCGCCGGATGTTTGAAGGACGCAAAGTAGACTTTCGGGTAAATACTTTACCTAGCCGTTACGGTGAAAAAGTAGTTTTACGGATTCTCGATAATTCCTCAACTCAATTGGGGCTGGATAAATTAATTACCGACCCGGAGACGTTGCAAATTGTTCAGGACATGGTTAGTCGTCCTTTTGGCTTGATTCTAGTTACAGGTCCCACTGGTTCTGGTAAAACAACGTCTCTGTATTCTGCACTTGCTGAAAGAAATTCTCCCGATATTAATATCAGTACAGTAGAGGACCCGGTGGAATATAGTTTACCAGGGATTACTCAGGTGCAAGTAATTCGGGAAAAAGGACTGGATTTCGGTACTGCTTTACGGGCATTTTTACGACAAGATCCTGATGTACTACTCGTAGGTGAAACTAGAGATAAAGAAACTGCAAAAACAGCTATTGAAGCGGCATTAACAGGTCACTTAGTATTAACCACTCTGCATACTAACGATGCTCCCGGCGCGATCGCCCGTTTGGGAGAAATGGGTATTGAATCTTTCATGATTTCCAGTTCTTTAATTGGAGTTCTAGCACAGCGTCTGATGCGTCGCGTATGTTCGGAATGTCGTATTGAATACAAACCAACTCAGCAAGAACTTGCACGTTATGGTTTGTCAGCATCCCAAGAAGCTGATGTCACCTTTTACAAAGCCAATACTCTAACCATCGAGCAAATTCAAGAAGCCAAAGCCAATAATACCCTTTGTGACAAATGTCACGGTATTGGTTACAAAGGACGCTCCGGTGTTTACGAAGTTATGAGAATTACCGAACGCATCCAGACTTTAATCAATGAAGAAGCACCCACAGAATTAATTAAAGAAGCAGCAGTAGAAGAAGGAATGAAAACTCTACTTGCTTACAGCTTAGATTTAGTACGTCAAGGAGCTACCACCCTCGAAGAAGTGGAACGTGTAACCTTTACTGATACAGGTTTAGAAGCAGAGTTGAAAGCTAAGCGTAAGAGTGGTTTAACGTGTCGAAATTGCGATGCTCAATTGCAGCCAGAATGGTTGGATTGTCCTTACTGTATGACATCTCGCTTTCAAGATTAACGGAGTTAGGAGTTAGGAGTTAGTTTTGTAGAGACGTAGCAATGCTACGTCTGTACGGGAGTGAGAAGTTAGTACCACCGGAGTTAGTAATTTGATAAATCACAACTGTCAACTGTCAACTATAAAGGATAAAAAAAATGGAAATGATGATTGAAGATTTGATGGAACAAATGATTGAATTGGGAGGTTCGGATATGCATTTATCCGCTGGTTTACCTCCTTATTTTCGGATTAGTGGTAAACTTACACCTTTTGGTGATGAAGCTTTAAGTGCTGATCAATGTCAAAGATTAATTTTTAGTATGTTGAATAATTCCCAACGTAAAATCCTCGAACAAACTTGGGAATTAGATTGTTCTTACGGTGTCAAAGGATTAGCACGTTTTCGCGTCAATGTTTATAAAGAACGCGGTACTTATGCTGCTTGTTTACGAGCATTAAGTTCTAAAATTCCTAATTTTGACAAACTGGGTTTACCTGATATTGTTCGAGAAATGTGCGATAAACCCAAAGGAATGATATTAGTAACAGGTCCTACGGGTTCTGGTAAAACAACTACTTTGGCAGCAATGATTGATTTAATTAATCGTACAAAAGCAGAACATATTTTAACAATTGAAGACCCAATTGAATTTGTTTATGAGCCTGTTAAAAGCCTGATTCATCAACGTCAACTTGGTGAAGATACCAAAAGTTTTGCTAATGCTTTAAAAGGTTCTTTACGTGAAGACCCAGATATTATTTTGATTGGAGAAATGCGCGATTTAGACACAATTTCCCTCGCTATTTCCGCAGCAGAAACTGGTCACTTAGTATTCGGTACTTTGCACACTTCTTCCGCAGCACAAACCGTTGATAGAATTATCGACGTTTTTCCCGCAGATAGACAAACTCAGGTGCGAGTACAGTTATCTAACTCTTTAGTTGCAGTATTTAGCCAAACATTAGTATCTAAGAAAAACCCCAAACCGAATGAATTTGGTCGAGTAATGGCTCAAGAAATTATGGTGATTACTCCTGCTATTTCTAATATGATTCGCGAAGGTAAAACATCTCAAATTTATTCCGCAATTCAAACTGGGGCAAAATTAGGAATGCAAACTTTGGAGAAAGTTCTTGCTGATTATGTGAAAGCAGGAGTTATTTCCTTTGAAGCCGCAATGTCAAAAACCACTAAACCGGATGAAATTCAACGTTTAATTGGTGCAGTACCCACCAATGGAAAAGCGGCTATGAGACATTAATTATCTACAAAATTACTAGTAGTTAGTTATGAATTTTTACTAACTACTAAGTATGTTTTATCAAACAAATTAATTTTTTGTTATTTTGAAAAAATTTGAATTTTAAACTATATAAATTATGCCAACTTTTGTCGCTCGCGTTCGCGATTCAGTAGGAAAATCGAAACAAGAAAAAATTGTTGCTGACTCAATGGCACAAGCTCGTAGTCAGTTAAGACAACAAGGTTTCGTAATTCAAGACTTACAACAATTTAAAGGTTTTGATCTCGGTGATGCTCTCGATCTAACAAAACTGCAAACTAAGCTTGCTACAGTTTCGGTTAAAGATAAAGCGATATTTTCCCGTCAATTTGCAGCTTTAACAAATGCAGGAGTCGCAATTGTCCGAAGCTTAGGAGTACTTTCGGAACAATGTAGCAATCCTAAACTCAAAGAAGCACTTTTAGATATTAGTAGTGAAGTACAAAATGGTGTTAATCTTTCCGATGCAATGCGGAAGCATCCTCAATGTTTTGATGCTTTATATGTCAGCATGATTCAAGCTGGTGAAGTCGGTGGTGTTTTGGATGACGTTCTTAATCGCTTAGCCAAATTATTAGAAGATGTGGCTCGATTACAAAACCAAATCAAATCAGCAATGTCTTATCCTACTGTTGTGGGTTTTTTAGCAGTCACAATTTTTGTTGCGATGACAGTTTTTCTTATCCCAATTTTTGCCGCTATTTTTAAAGATTTGGGAACAGAATTACCAGCTTTAACGCAGTTTATGTTGTGGATAAGCGGTATTCTCACAAGTTATTGGCTTTTCGTTATTATTGCTGGTTGCGTAGGATTAAAAATAGCTTTTGACCAGTATTATAAAACTCCCGTTGGTAAGTTAACTATCGACCGTATTTCTCTAAAATTGCCTTTGTTCGGCGATTTAATTCAAAAATCTTCTATTGCTCGATTCAGTCGTACTTTTGGCTCTTTAACTCGTTCTGGAGTACCTATTTTAACCTCTTTAGAAATTGTTCGAGATACATCAGGAAACCAGATAATTGCCAACGCTATTGATGCTGCAAGAAGTGAAGTTCAACAAGGAGGTATGATTAGTATTGCTTTACAAAAAGAAAATGTATTTCCGATTATGGCAATTCAAATGATGAGCATCGGAGAAGAAACCGGAGAATTAGATGGAATGTTAATGAAGGTTGCCGATTTTTATGAAGATGAAGTTGAACAAGCAGTAAAAGCTCTTACTAGTGTTTTAGAACCAGTAATGATTGTAGTTATTGGTGGTATGGTTGCTGTAATTTTACTTTCGATGTATTTACCAATGTTTAAAGTCTTTGAAGACTTGGGTTAATAATCAGTTACCAGTTATCAGTTATCAGTTATCAGAGAAACTAGTTAATTGATAACTTTTAATTAAAACAAGGAATAAGAAATAGATGTTCCAAAATGCTAACTCCTAACTCCTAACTCCTAACTCCTAACTCCTAACTCCTAACTCCTAACTCCTAACTCCTAACTCCTAACTTATTTTATGTCTGTACAAAAATCTGATTACGAAATTAGCTTAACCGAATATAGCGATCGCTCTGCTGCTGTTGCTCTTTTAAAACAGCACCGTCCTTATTTAGAAATGATTCCTAGTTTACGTCGTCCCGACGAAAGTTTAATTACTATTCCTCTACCAATTATCCGTGTTCGTAAAACTGAAACAAATTTACCACAGACAACTTGTCTACCTTGTGATTTAGCAATTTTAATGTGCGATCCAGAATGGAAAATTAAAACAGGGGTGGAAATTATTGTTTTTATTCATCATCCCGATGAGGATTTTTCTGATCTTTTAAAAAGATGGCGACAAACTCAAGTATGGTTGGATAAAGATTACGAATGGCTGATGCCTTTGCGTCACAGTCATATTTTAACTGAAGGAACTAATGCGATATATCCTTTGTTCGTAGTTTTTTCAGAAACACCAGAGCGAATTAAGCGTGGTTTAGTTGCATCCGATCTACCATTATAGTTCAAAGCGAAGAATTTGTGTTGGATGAAGAAAGGAAACAAGAGGAGCGAGAATTAGGGAATAGGTAATGGGTAATTGGTAATTGGTAATTGGTAATTGGTGATGGGTAATGGGTAATTGGTGATGGGTAATTGGTAATAAAATCCGTGAAATCCGTGTAATCCCTTTCAATCCGTGTTCGATCCTTCACCCTAAAGACATATTTTAAATATGAAAGACAAATAATCCAAATTCGACTTTTTATGACTTTCTCAGACAAAAAATAGTCATAATCATGAGTTTTATATCTATTTAAGCTTAATTTTAACCTCCCACTTTAGGTTATACCCTAGCTCTATACCTTGGGAGATAATTATGGTAGAGTGTGATATTTTCAGCTTGACTAATGTTCTTGCTTAAGAGAAACTTACATATAATTGAAGCAAACACTTATAAAAGTAATAATTTTTGTAAAAAATATGAGACATATATTTCTGAAGATGGAACATTAGTTATTTAACGAGTGATTCTATAGATAGAGAAGAAATGCTGTAGTTTAGACCAAAGTTTTATTTTTGGTAGAAGGACAGCAGACTAAAACCGCAATTAATATGGTTGGTCAAAAGCATGGAGACATTAGAATTTATAATTTATCCAGACGGTCGAGTACAAGAAAAAGTCACTGGAATAGTCGGTAATTCTTGCGCTGAAGTTACGGCAGCTATTGAAGCGCAACTAGGGATTGTACTTACCCACGAGCCAACCTCAGAATATTTTGCTGCCAACGTGCTTTCTCAGAATAATGTTGCGAATACTCAAGCAACTTTCAGCGATTGGTAACTTTTAACTCAACTTAATTCATTTACTCTCACTGCCAAAGAAAGAGATATTAATTATGTCACACTTTAGCCAGATTAAAACTCAAATTCGTAATATTGAATCTTTGAAAGATGCCCTCACCGACTTAGGTGTAGCTTGGAAAGATGGTTCCCATTCTTTACGCGGCTATCAAGGTATTACCCACACTGCCGAAATTGCGATCGAGCAAGACAATGGCTACGATATTGGTTTTAAGTGGAACGGCAAAGAATATGAATTAGTCGCCGATTTCCAATATTGGGCGCAAAATCTTTCTGTAGAAGGATTTTTACGTCAAGTTACACAACGTTACGCTTACCGCACGGTAGTTAAAGAAACTGCAAAAGCTGGGTTTCAAGTTAGCGAACAAAAACAAAATCAAGATGGTTCAATTCGCTTGTTAGTGCAGCGTTGGAGTGCGTAATGTCTGATTTTTTGCCACCAGAAAACGAGCAAGACAATCGTTCTGGTTGCGAACCGGAATTAGGGGGTTTTTTGCGAGATAGCCCCCAACGTTCTGGCTTGGAGCCGGAATTGGGCGGTGTTTTGCGTCAACGGGGTGTATATGTTGATGAAATTACTTGCATTGGCTGTAAACACTGCGCCCATGTTGCTCGTAATACTTTTTATATAGAACCTGATTATGGGCGATCGCGGGTGATGCGTCAAGATGGTGATTCAGAGGAAGTAATTCAAGAAGCGATTGATACTTGTCCTGTGGATTGCATTCACTGGCTTGATTATACTGAAGTGAAAAATCTTGAAGAAGAACGCAAATATCAGGTGATTCCCGTAGTCGGTTATCCGCTAGAAGGTGCAGTTATTGCTGCTCAAAGTCGTCGAAAAAAGCAAAAATTAAATAACAAAAAGTCTCGATTTTAGAAGTTTTAAAATCTGATATTTTTGGCGAGGTGAGAAGTCGAGTTTTGATGATGTTTATCTTGTTATGGGAATATTTCAGTTAAAAAACCCGACTTCTTAAATTCTTAAAGGTGATTTTTGAATTTGATTGAATTTGATTAAAAAGGGCTGCATTTGCAGCCCTTTATTTTTGTTAATAAACAATAATCAAAAAATCCAACCGTCTATTACTGCCTTAGAAAGCTGAGGATAGACGGATGGAAGACAGCTAAAATTTAAAGATACTTCTCCAAAGTATTAGCTAATGTAGTTTTAGGAACCGCACCAACAACCATATCAACTTTTTGCCCACCTTTAAAAATCATTAATGTGGGAATACTGCGGATGCCGTACTGAGAAGCAACATTGGGATTCTCATCGGTATTAACTTTAACTACCTTAATTTGACCTTCATACTGAGAGGAAATTTCATCCACAACGGGCGCTACCATGCGACAGGGACCACACCAGGGTGCCCAAAAGTCAACTAACACGGGAACATCGCTATCGAGTACTTCCTGCTTAAAGGTGGAGTCTGTAACTTGTGTAGCTGATGACATACCTTAAAACCTTTTAATCGGATGTTTTTGATTTTTGTGAAAATTCTACCACAGCAAAAACCACTGCCTTGGTATTTGGAATATAGATTTACAGAATATCGTGAACCTATCGCAAAACATAAGGAACCGCCCGAACAATAGTCCGGGCGGAGTGTGGTGTGAGGAGTGAACGGAAACATGCGTCTCCGCTATCTCTATTGTAGGCGACATATGCAATTTTTCCAGCCATAGTTTAAAAGTAGGGAAAAATTTATTTAAGATTTGGTTGGACTCTTAGCAGTCTTGAGTTGAAATAATCAATCATCGTTGGTTTTATTTAACAATTGAATCTACAAGCATAATGGTGTTTACTTGCCCATGCCTAAATGTTGAGCTTTTTGGTAGACTTTACCTTCGGTTAACAGTGATGGAGCAATCACAACTTCAACCTGTTGCATTTCTTTGAGATTTTTTGCTCCCAGAGTACCCATACTTGTTTTTAGAGCGCCTAAAAGATTGTGAGTACCATCATCAAGTTGTGCTGGTCCTGTTAATATTTGCTCTAAAGTACCAGTAGTACCGACATTAATGCGAGTACCGCGAGGTAATACAGGAGATGGAGTTGCCATACCCCAATGATAACCACGCCCTGGAGCTTCGGCGCATCTAGCAAAGGGAGAACCAATCATTACACCATCAGCACCGCAAGCAATACATTTACAGATATCGCCACCAGTGATTAAACCGCCATCGGCAATTACTGGTACATAATTTCCAGTTTCTTTGTAATAATCATCTCGTGCTGCCGCACAATCGGCGATCGCACTTGCTTGGGGAACACCTACACCCAATACTCCACGGGAAGTACAAGCAGCACCTGGGCCGATTCCTACTAATACCGCAGCTGCACCAGCCTTCATTAAGTTAAGGGTAACTTCGTAACTGACGCAGTTACCTAAACTACCGGGATAGCATTTCTCGGCAAAACTCAGCTAAATCTAGAGGAGTGATCGATTCGGGTGATAAGTGCGCGCTAGAAACTACTGTAGCCTGGACAAAAAATAAATCAGCTCCTGCCTCTGCGACTACTGAACCGTATTTCATCGCTCCTACTGGAGTAGCGCTGACTGCGGCAATTCCACCCCTTGATTTAATTTCTTGAATTCGTTGTTTCACCAATTCAGCTTTAATTGGTTCGGCATAAAGTTCTTGCATCAAAGGTACAAATTCATCTTTGTTTACAAGAGCAATCCGGTCTAAAATTGGCTCTGGATTGTCATACCGGGTTTGGATTCCCTCTAAATTTAGTACTCCTAATGCTCCTAATTCCGATAAACGTACAGCCATCTCAACATCAATTACACCATCCATTGCACTGGCAATAATCGGGATTTTTCGCTCAATATTACCAATACGCCACGTAGTATCTGCCAAAGCAGGATCTAATGTTCTTGTACCTGGTACCAAGGCAATTTCGTCTATTCCGTAAGCCCTGCGGGCTATTTTTCCCCGCCCAATTTGAATATCCACGTGCTTGTATTTATCCTCATGTATTTAAGCTAGGGTATCAAATTGTGGGGGTATTTTGAGCGGTTTTTTTCAAACTAATTGTTTTGAGTTTGAGAGACAAAAATCACATCAGATGCGTTAAGCACGACGGAACTGCTTACTCCGCTTGCTACGACTTGATATAAAATAATATCAAATAATATTAATAAAAGAAGCCAAAGTAATATAATTCAATTTTTATCTATGTATAATATTAAACTTATTAAATAATCAATCGAATTGAAATTGATTGATTTATATTACTTCTAATGCTTATTAGCACTTAATACGCCTTTTTTGATCTACTGCAAATCATCTCAGTAAGTTTTTTCAAATAAATAATTTACCATGGTATTAAGTTTTATGCTAATTCCAGAGTTTAAAATCAAATAATTAAACAGAATATATATAATAACTAACAACTATATATTTTTTTTGCTAATAGAAAGTGTATTCTACTGCCAAATAAGTAAAAATAGATACAACTAATCATTGGATGTGAAGATGGATAGCTGAGTATATGGAAATACTTGATTAAAATTAATATAAGTACAAATAACTAGCCTGACATAAAAAAATAATCACATTGTGTCACTTGCGCTGAGAATCGCTAAGATTGTTAAAATAACTTCAAAATTATTAATTTAAGTAAGCAGCCTTGATCCAATCCGAAACACTAGAATTATTGGAATGGTCTCGCCTGTGCCAGCATTTGTCTACTTTTGCAGCAACAAAGCTGGGGGCGATCGCCGCACGTAATATTGCTCTTCCTTCCTCTGTGATTCAAAGCGAGTATTTATTAGCGCAAACGAAAGAAGTATATGAATTAGAAAATCGTTTAGATAATGGAATATCCTTTGAAGGAGTTCAAGATTTTGGCGATTCTTTAGAAAGGGCTGAATTAAAAGGTGTTTTGGCTGGGGAAGAATTATTGGCGATCGCGACAACCCTAGCAGGAATTAGAAATCTACGTCGTCTGATTGATAAGCATCCGGATTTAGAAATATTAAACGAATTAGTTGCGGATTTACGGACTTATCCAGAATTAGAGCAAGAAATTCATCGTTGTATAGATGAACGGGGACAAGTCACAGATCGTGCTAGCGAAAAACTCCGCGATATTCGTCATTCATTGCGTCAAACCCGTAGTCAAATCACCCAAAAACTGCAAAATATTATCCAGGTAAAAGGGAATGCTCTGCAAGAAACGATTATAACTCAACGTGGCGATCGATATGTAATTCCAGTCAAAGCACCGCAAAAAGACGCAATTCCGGGTATTGTACACGACACTTCAACCAGCGGAGCCACCTTGTATGTAGAACCTAATTCCGTAGTACCGATGGGCAATCAACTGCGGCAATTATTGCGAAGAGAACAAGTAGAAGAAGAAGCGATTCGCCGTAATTTAACCGAGCAAGTAGCTGAAGTAAAGCCAGATTTAGAAAAATTACTCGCAGTTGCAATTACATTAGATTTAGCCACTGCTAAAGCGCGCTATAGCTATTGGTTAAAAGCAAATCCGCCTCGTTTTATTAATCCCCAAGAAAACGAAAATATCACCTTACGGGAATTACGACATCCCTTATTAGTGTGGCAGCAGCAACACGAACAAGGACATCCAGTAATTCCCGTAGACTTAGTGATTAATCCATACATTCGAGTAGTTACTATTACTGGACCAAACACCGGGGGTAAAACAGTAACTCTTAAAACTCTGGGTTTAGCGACATTGATGGCAAAAATAGGTTTATTTATACCAGCCCGCGAGCCAGTAGAATTACCGTGGTTTGACCAAATATTGGCAGACATTGGTGACGAACAATCCTTAGAGCAGAGTTTATCGACATTTTCCGGACATATCCGGCGGATTAGTCGGATTTTGGATGCAATTTCCACAGCAGAGAAAGCGGAGGAAGCAGAGGAAGAAAACAGAAATTCCCCCCCCTCTCCCCCTCTCCCCCTCCTCCCTTCTTCCTCCCTCCTCCCTAGTACTTCTCGACGAAGTTGGTGCGGGTACAGATCCGGTAGAAGGTAGTGCTTTAGCCATTGCGTTGTTGCGTTATCTAGCAGATAATTCAATGTTGACCATTGCCACAACTCACTTCGGTGAACTTAAAGCATTAAAGTATCAAGACGAACGCTTTGAAAATGCTTCAGTAGAATTTAATGAAGCAACATTGTCACCAACTTATCGTTTACTCTGGGGAATTCCCGGACGTTCCAATGCTTTAGCGATTGCTTCTCGTTTGGGATTAAAAGCAGAAGTCATAGAAAAAGCCAAAGATGAAATGGGAGGTGCAACAGATGAAGTGAATCAAGTCATAGCCGGATTAGAAGCGCAACGTCGTCGTCAAGAAGAAAAAGCAGCACAAGCCCAGGATTTATTGCAGCAAGCAGAACGTTTTTATCAAGAAGTATCGACAAAAGCCAGAGACTTAGAAGAAAGGGAAAAATCTTTACGTGCTTCTCAGGAAATAGCAGTACAGCAAGCAATTGCTGCCGCTAAAGGAGAAATAGCAACGGTAATTAAGCGTTTGCAACAAGGTAAATCAACTGCCCAAGATGCTCAAAAAGCGACCGAAGATATCAATAAATTAGCAGATAAATTTATACCGAAAGCTGCACCAAAACAGAAAGTCGGCTTTATGCCTAAAGTCGGTGAAAGGATACGTATTCCGCGACTTGGACAAACCGCAGAAGTATTAACATCTCCCGATGAAGATGGAGAATTTAACGTCCGTTTTGGCATCATGAAAATGATGGTCAAATTAGAAGACGTAGAATCTTTAAGTGGAGAAAAAGCCGAATCACCAGTTAAAGCCAAACCAGCCGCGAAAGTATTACCACAAGAGACTCCTGTAGAGAAAGAGCCTTTAATTAGAACTTCTAAGAATACAGTAGATTTACGGGGTAGACGAGTAGCAGAAGCTGAATTAGTTTTAGATAGAGCGATTTCAGAAGCTGCAAGAGCGATATGGATAATTCACGGACACGGAACCGGAAAACTCCGCCAAGGAGTTCACGCTTATTTGAAACAGCATCCGAGAATTAGTCATTACGAACCAGCAGCGCAAAATGATGGCGGAACGGGTGTTACTATTGCGTACATTAAATAAAAGTTAGTTGACAGTGGACAGTGGACAGTTGACAGTTGACTATCAATTTTTTGTCGGAGGTATCCCAATTACCCATTACCCATTACCCATTACCCATTCCCAATTCCCAATTCCCATTACCCATTCCCAATTCCCAATTATTAATTTAAAATTCCTCTTTAATAAAATAGAAATTGATTCTAAAGTAAGTGAAAGACAAATTGCTGTTGACCCAAATCAACTAAAAAGCTTGCCAAATTGCATTTTTTTTGCTAAAGCTTGTGGAAACCAATATAAAATGTTGGGAGTCTGGTTTCAAAATGGGTAACAGCAACAGTCCCAAAAGGCCCGATCACCTATGCTTAAAGTTATGCACTCTGCTGGCGATTCACCCACTATTAGTTCCCAGTGGGATGATTTAAATCACATTGCCGCCCCAACATCCATTCAATGGGACGATATTAAAGCCCAGATTGATTTGGTATTGTTGGCGCTAGAAGCTCTGACTGGCATTGGTTCCGAGGCAATGCTCTCTGCGGCAATAAATCTTAATTTAGAATCAAGAGTGCCAGACCGGGTGGCGCTGTGGCGACTGCGCCAATCTAACCCCATACGTAAAGGTCAAGGAGGCAGAAAAAAATTAGATGTAGAAGAAGCGCGATCGCTAGTTTTGATTACTTGCTATCTTGCCAAACAGCACCAAGAGTTAATTCGTCGTGCTGTTGACTTATTAGAGCAGCAAGCGAAGAACAACCGTGAGCCTCATTTCTCTGCTTTATTAGGAGACTACATTGATGCTTTCTGCAATACTTATCAAGAGCGGATGGAAGAGGATGAGAAAATCTCCACAGATGTACTGACCAATTTAGCGCTCAAATTCTGATAGATTTAGTTTTCTACAGTGGTTCCGGTGGACATCGCCGTCTGTGGCTAGCACTTATAGATCGTTCAACCAAATTTTGAAATGTCCAAGACGCATTTACTGCCATGCCTCTATCAAATTCAGTAATTCGTCGGTATACGCCGCCTACCTGCACGTTAGAAGTCTTGGCGCAAAGTTCTCCTTTGTCGCGTTGGATGGGTAAATCCGTGATCAAGCAGGTTAGATTTAATCTTAGTTTTGATGATCCGCGACAACCAGAAAAGGAAAAAGTTGTAGTCCAAGGCGACCGGGACCAGTTGGAAGCTTTATATACAGCAGTCTCAAGTTACGTACAGGAAATTTTACAACAGTCACCAGAAAATTTCTGGGCTTCAAGAGTTAAGGCAGATTCTGTTAATAACAGCTCTGAAACCAGAGCAGTAGCAGATGTTCCTAACTCGGAACCAGATATTTCTAGTTTTAGAAACGAATTTGCTTCTAGGGGAAATGGAAATATTTATTTACAACCAAGGAGCCATTTGACTCATGAATTGTTTCTTGGTTCCTTAGCTTCCCAAGTTGGTAATTCTTCAATTCAACTGAGTTTGCTGCAATTATTTGATTTGGCAACAGCTTTAGATGAATATACGACTGATGTTGTGGCAATGCCTAGCGTTAGTCAACGGCGTAGAAATAATTTAGAAATTCCTGGTTGGGCACCCGTTGCAGCGGTACTAGTATTAGGTTTAGGTTTAATGCCATTCACCTATCAATACGCTAATCGGCTTCGAGAACAAAAGCAGACTGGCGAGACGGTAGCGACAGCAAACCAAGAAATAGGTAATGATGTTTCTCCTACCCTATTGCCAACACCCAATTCTGTACTTACGCCTTTACCGAATGCATCACCGTTACCAACTTTAGGTTCTGGTTTAACCGTGCCTAATGCCTCTTTACCTTCCTTGACATCACCTAATCCGACATTGGGTACAATTCCGGGTAGCACTTTGCCCCCAGCTTCTACAAATCCTAACAGTAGTTTATCGAATATTCCCCTACTACCCGATAGCAGTAATTTAGGCGGTAGTACAGCAATAAAACCGCAAACTGGAGGACAAACACTTTCTTTTAATTCCAATTCTCCTACTGCTAAAACTCAAGGGGGAAATAATTCGACATTAATTTCTCCAGGTAATACTAATTTGCCTTCGACAACGAGACCATTAACTAGCTTACCGCCACTTACGAACCCATCTACTCCGATAATTCCCGTACCTCCTTCCAAACAATCACCTGCATCTCTTCAAAATAATAATCAACCAAGTTCCCTGACAAATACTGCTAAACTTGATAGCGATTTAGCCGCACAATTAAGAGACACTCGCACGGCAATTCCAGCCAAAAACGAGCAAAAATCAACAACAACAGCCGCAGCCAACAGCGAAACATTATTCGATACCAATCAAGTTGCGGAAGTAAGAAGTTACTTCAAACAACGTTGGCAGCCACCCAAGGGTTTAACAGAGCCTTTACAATACAGTTTGACAGTGGGTGTTGATGGTGCCTTAGAACAAATTCTTCCTTTAGGAAAAGCTGCAAGAGATCATGTTGAAAAGGCCGGGATTCCCGAAATTGGTCAGCCTTTCGTTTCTCCTAGTCGAAACGGACAAAATGTCAGAGTGCGTGCCATCTTTAGACCCGACGGTCAAGTACAAGCTATTCCTGAAACGGATTAGTGGACAGTTATCAGTAAACAGTTATCAGTGTTAGCATTCACGCAGTACCGTGAAGGCATATCTTTTATGAGATACAGTAAACGGCGTTCTTGAAAAGATGTATGAAAATGATTTGGCGTGATTTTGAAATCCTTGGGAGACGTGATATATCACGTCTCTACATTTAAAATTCATACTTGGATTCAGCAACGCCCAGTAAACAGTTATCGATTGATATCCTCCCTATCTTATCTTCCACCCATACACCGAGTTTGCAGACTGTCAACTCTTAACTGGTAACTGATAACTGTTCACTGATTTTGCTTGCGTCGGTGATACAAATTGGGTTAAGTTTAGAATGCAACTTTTGGAGCGACAAAATATTTCTATTAATCAAGGCATACTCAGATGAGCCAGTTTTATACTTTTCAATAAAAATCTACATTAATTTATTTAGCTCCACCGGCACAGGTTGGCGGCGGCAACCGTCCTTACTCGCCTTGGGTTTATCAACCAGAGGTGCTTTTTAGTCTGAAAAAGTAATCCAACTTTTTTCAATAGTAATTCTGATTTATTAATTGTTAGCTAATAATTGCGGTTTTAATCCTACTGGCTATAAATTAATAAGTGGAAATACCATCCCCTGTAACGGTTAGAAAAGTTAAAAATAATAGACTGTGGACTAAAAACGCCGCTGTTTAGGCGAAGAAATTCTACAAAAAACCCAAGTAAATTATAATGTTATTTTGGCGGCTACTGTTATGACCTCCAATGATTTTGTGACATCAGAGCATCTTCAAAAGGAAATTGTTGAGTTAATCGAAAAATTACCGAAATTAAAAAATCGGAAATACATCCAGCAAACTTTAAATACAGTATTGCGACTTGCTGGCGATGAAATTGACCGACTAGATTGGAAAATATTATCGTCATCTTTGGCGGATATGGAACGGGGTTTCCAATTGTTTCATACTTACCGACACGTTCGTAAAGTTACCATATTTGGGTCGGCGCGTTTGTCCCCAGAAACGCCAGATTATCAAATGGCAAGGGATTTTGGTCGTTGTGTGTCTCAGCTAGGATTCATGGTAATTACTGGTGGTGGTGGTGGAATAATGCACGCGGGACATGAAGGAGCCGGACGAGAAAATTCTTTTGGTTTGAATATCGAGTTACCTTTTGAACAAGAAGCAAACCCAATTATTCAGGGTGACGATAAACTAATTAATTTTAAATATTTCTTTACTCGTAAGCTATTTTTGCTTAAAGAAAGTGATGCTGTAGCTTTATTTCCCGGTGGTTTCGGCACTCAAGATGAAGCATTCGAGTGTATGACATTGAGTCAAACTGGTAAATTTGGACCAGTACCGTTAATTTTAATTGATCATCCCGGTGGTGATTACTGGAAGTCTTGGAGTGAATATATTGATAAACAGTTAGTGGAAAAAGGTTTAGTAAGTCCGGAAGACCCTAGTTTGTATACAGTTACAGATAATTTACAAGTTGCTTGTAATGCCATAACCCATTTTTTCAAAGTTTATCACTCCAGTCGTTACGTTGGCGATCGCCTAGTGATTCGCTTAAAGTCAGATTTATCTGATATTGAAGTAGAAAAGTTAAATACTGAATTCAGCGATATTTTGGTAAAAGGAAAAATCGAGAAAAGTCAGGCTTTACCTCAAGAAGGCACAGATGAAGCGATTGGACTTCCTCGCTTGTTACTGTACTTTAATCAAAGGGATTTAGGACGTTTGTATCAGATGATTGCAGCGATTAACCTAATGGGACATCCTTCGGTTGAAGATACCGAACATCCGGAAAGGAAGTAAATTTGGGTAATGGGTAATTGGTAATGGGTAATTGGTAATTGGTACAGTTCAGTTAAAACTGTGAATCAACGATTAGCCTAACGTAAAGACGCGAAATTTCGCGTCTGTACATCTATTAATTAAACAACTAACTCAAAACCCAATTAACCAAAGTCCGCACGCCGAAACCAGTTGCACCACTCGGATTATAACCGTTATCCTTATCCGTCCACACCGGGCCTGCAACATCTAAATGCGCCCAAGCGGGGGTATCTTTAACAAACTGCTTCAAAAACAATGATGCAGTAATCGAACCACCTGCACGAGGGCCGGTATTTTTCATATCGGCAATACCTGATTTTAACCCTTCAAAATACTTCTCTTCCATCGGCATTCGCCATAATTTTTCCCCAGCGCTTTCGGAAGCTTTTTGCAACTCAGATGCTAATTCATCACTGGGAGTAAACAAACCAGCAATATCATTTCCTAAAGCAACGATACAAGCTCCCGTCAAAGTTGCTAAATCGACGATGGCATCTACTCCCAATTTGTCAGCAAACACTAACGCATCAGCCAGCGTTAAACGCCCTTCAGCATCGGTGTTATTAACTTCGATAGTTTTACCGTTAGAAGCTTTAAGGACATCACCAGGATGCATAGCGTGTCCGCTAATCATGTTTTCAGCGGCGGCAGAAATAAAGTGAACTTCCACATCTGGCTTAAGTTGTGCGATTGCTTTTGCAGCACCCAAAGTAGCCGCAGCACCACCCATATCCATTTTCATGGTTTCGATACCGCTACCAGCACCTTTGATATTCAATCCACCAGAGTCAAATGTTACACCTTTACCAACAATTGCTAATTTACGTCTGGGGGTACCTTGGGGTTTGTAAGTGAGGTGAATAAATTTTGGAGGTAAATCGGAAGCTTGAGCTACTCCCAAAAAAGCACCCATTCCTAACTTTTCGCAATCTTCTTTTTCGAGGATTTCAATTTCTAAACCGTGTTCAGAAGCCATAGTTTGAGCAATTTCCGCCATAGTCACCGGGGTTACTTCATTGGCTGGGGCTGCCACTAATTGCCGTGCTAGCATTACACCGGAAGCTATTTGATCAGCGCAAGTTACGGCAGCTTCTTGTCCGCCTAAACCTAGTAAATCTACGGTTTCTACTTGTGTTTCTTTTTCTTCTGGTTCTGATTTGAAGCGGTTATCTTGGTAAAGCGATAACTGTATGCCTTCAGTAATTGCCTGGGCAGTTTTGGCTGCGTCATCATCACAAATCGGTAAACTGATGGCTAAAGACTTGCATTTTTGCTTTCTAGCTAACTTGGCGACTGTTGCCGCTGCACATCTTAAGCTTTCAGCGTTTAAAGCTTCGGCTTTACCTAAACCGACTAAAATAATTTTACGAATAGAACCACCACTCAAGCGAGTGAAAGCAGTACTGTTAGACTTTGCTTTAAATTCTTCGTCATCTATTAATTCTTTTAAAGCACCGGCTAATTTTTGATCTAAATTAGCCAAATCGCCAGTTAATTCCAATTCATTTTCAAATAATCCTACCGCTAAACCATCTCCAGACCAATCAGAAAGCGGTGTATTACTCGCTCGAATATTCATTTCGTATCCAACAAGTGACTTTACTTGTACCAGTATTGCTTAAAATTTGCGTTTTGTAGACAGTTGACAGTGGGCAGTTGACAGTGGATAGTTGACAGTGGGCAGTTGACAGTGGATAGTTGACAGTTGACAGTTGTTGATTACCAACCTTTGACCTTTGACCTTTAACCTTTGACCTTTAACCTTTAACCTTTGACCTTTGACCTTTGACCTTTAACCTTTGACCATTCTATCGAATTTGTATCAAGATCAAATTTGTTGGTGATAGCGTTGATTATATTTTGTTCGAGTGGGGAAGTTTCGTTGTTTAATTTGGCAATTCGGTAACACTGAGCTAATAAAGGTGCAGCAAAATCGCGGTTTAATTGGTTGAGCAATGTATCCAAAGGTTGGGGAGATTTAATATTTTCCTCGATTGCTTCTAAAGATTTAGAACTGAGATTTAATGCTTGTAACTGCGGTAATATCTCCGCCCAAGTTTGTTCTGGATGACTTGCAAGAATCATATGTACTAATATTTGATCCATTACTGCTTCTTGCACAATCGCGGTTTCTAAATATTTTTGGCTTTCCTGCTGTAATTTCTCTATTGTCTCTTCGCTGGTTAAAGATTTGGATGCATCTAACTTGGTTTCGTAAAAGCGACAAGCAGCATATCCCAAGGAAAAAATCATTGTGGCGTTAGCGCTAGCACCAATTACCGCACCGGCAAAAGGGATATTTCGTAGTAAACTCAGTCCTGCTGTTTTTAACAGACGACCACCACCCAATCCTAAACCAAAAATTGCCAATATTTCACCTTTGCGGGCAGCATCTTGTAAATCTAACCCATAGATAGATGCAATTTGATAAATCATTTCGGATTGCAATTCTGTTGTTGCGGCTAAATCAATTGCTAACAACGCTACAGCAGCACCCGGTAAAAGACTTGTGGTTAAACCAATTCCCCCGGCTTTGACTGCTTTATCTACCATAATCCGGTGAGCAAGTTGACTGGGTGATTCGGTGGGGTACTTTTGTTTGAGGTGTTTAACTGCGGCTTCTGCTTTTACTAAATCAACTTTATCACTAGCACCGACAAGCCAGTTTAAATTCAAGACTCCGGCTAGTTTACGAATCAGCCAGTTATTAGAAATATGACTGACTACGTGGCCTGCGCTTTCGGTGGCTTGTTCGATGATTCTATGGGTTTGTTTTGCTGCTGCTTCCCCTACAGAGCCAACAGTTGAAACAACTGCTGAACCAGCATTTAAAGCACCACCAGCAACGATGATACCTGCTCCTAAAGCTGTATCGGCAATGGTTCCTCCGACTTCACCTACGGTTTTAGCTAAACATTCTAAGGGGGATGTATTATGATCTTTTTCTGATGGTGTTTCTAATTTCTTTTCAGAGGCTTGATCTGACATTTAAAAATACCTAGTCTAGTATAGATATAAATTTGTGTTTCTATTTAATCTATAACTGAGCGGCGATTATCCAAACATCCTCCTAAAAGCGCAATTTACATATAACCAAATGCATAAATTTTACTTTCTCATCTCTTTTTTAGTTATAAGTTCCTTGTGGAAACTTTAAAAAGATTGGGTTTATATAAATTTTTATTGAAAATATCAAACCCTCTGCTTGAGTATACGGATAATAAGATATATATGATGAATATAAAAACTGTAGATGCACCATGATAGGACTCTGGCTTGAAGTCAGGGTCTTTTTTTTGTGATTAATTTGTCAGAAAAAGTATTTTGATTGGGTTGAGTCGCTTGTATTTTCAAATATTTACCTGCAACCCATCCAGTATTTTGTTGATATTCTACGAGAAACCACTCTACTCCATCTTGAAAATATCTTTCTTTTTTATCTTTAATTCCAATTGCATTACATGGAATTAATCTAATTACTTGTGCATCTAAATTTGCTGCTTGACGCATATTCAAACCATCTGCATCTGGCGGACAATTTAATTTATATTGAGATGAAATTGAGTTAGTTGTAATAGAAGGAGTTGAATAATTTATTTGAGGTTTCTGTTGTGACACTATTTTTTTTTCTGCCAAATCCGGATTTTCTTGTGTATTCCAGACATTTATAAGCTCGGCGCTGGCAAATGCAATGAATATTCCAAAAACAAAACAACAAATACCAATAAATAAACTAGCTGCGCGTGTTGAATTGGGTTGACTATAGTTAATAGAACTAGAATTAGAACTATTAAACCTTCTTCCAAACCATGATAAAAACGGAGTAAAAAGAGAAATCCCAAACAAAATAAGTAATATACCAAAAGCAAAAAATAAAATCCCTACAATATTCATAAAAGTTCTTTACCCTTGATTTATGTATGTCCAATACAAATCAGGAACTTGTATGTATCAATACAAGAACCCGTAAAGCAAAGTTTAACCATCAACTATAGGAACAAACTAGTAGATTTAGTTACAATTGATTTTTTTTTGATTAACAATTAAGTAGGGAATAGGGAATTGGTAATTGGTAATTGGTAATTGGTAATTGGTAATTGGTAATTGGTAATTGGTAATTGGTAATTGGGAATTGGTAATAGATAATAATTGCAAATTAAATCCGTGAAATCCGTGCAATCCATTTCAATCCGTGTTCAGAAATGGGGAATAGTTAATCTAAACTTCAAGTTGTATATTTAATGTTGCTACTGAATTATAAAAAGTCATTTTCACGCATAATTTCATAAAGATTGATGTCTTTTTCTAATAAACAAGCGTGTCCGCTTTCCGGAAGTATTATAATTTTGGAAATAGGAAAAATATTGGCTAATCTTAAGGCTTCTGTTGTAGAAGGTAAAAGTCTATCATTAGCACCAGCAATTAATAAAATCGGTTGAGTTAACTGAGTTAATTTATATTCATCAATATAAAATTCCCGCAGTAACGATATCCGCCAACGAATTGTTTCCGGTGGCACTGAGCGCATTGCTTTCAAAAGTTCTTGCCTATCGGTACTGCTCATTCTTGGCAATGAAGCCAAAAAAGGTAATAATCCTAAAGCGCCCATATCATAAAAAAAATTAGGCACTAAATTGGTAAATTGGGAACCCCAGTCAAAAAAAGGACGAATCCGAAAGCTAGAAGCTGGATTTAATAAAATTATCCGCTTGAACAAATGCGGTGCTGCGATGGCAACTTTTTGCGCTAAACAACCCCCAAATGATTCTCCACAAAGATACACTGACCTTTGAGTTGTGGTCTTGAGTTCGGCATAAATTAACTTTAATACACTATTGGTCAATTCATCCCAGGTAGTGAGATCATCTCGCGGTATTGCTAAACAGCGCACGTCAAAAGCAGTTTCTAAACCATCAGTTTGAGTTCGCAATAGTTGACCAGAACCATCCATCCCAGGTAAATATATAAATAGCGGATATTCTGAGTGTATTGTTCGCGGAACAAGGAAACACGGTTCTATTCCAACTTTTGGTCTATTCATTAGTTATTTATTAATTATTAATTGGCAATAGTTAATTTATAAAAATCATTGAAAAAGCATTTGAGCGATGGTACTCAGATAAAAATAAGTCTGTGATTTGTGATTAACAACTTTGGGTTAGTTATTGTACTATAATTTTTGCTAGTTTTCCCTGATATGGACATGATAAATATGAGTGAGTGATTTTGCTAAACTGACACCTTGGACAGAGCCGCATAATTAACTACATAATCAAAAATATAACTAAAAATATTACCAACATAAAAATGTCATATTTTAGTACATTTTAATGGAGTTTTGCGATCAGACTCGGACTTGCAGTCCCAGGCGGGTAAGAACCACAGGAAAACAATCAGTAATTATTTTGACGATAAGTTTTTATGGTGCAAGAGATGAAAAAGCCAATTACAAATATAGTCACAAATATATCTTAATAAAGATGGGATTCTGATAGTAGCTAAATCGGATTGTAGATAGCACAGTTGCTCGCGAGCAAAAAATTAGCCTTTTTATTATTCAGAATCATAATTTTTCAATATAAATTTTACAAGAACATTTCAGCTTCGTTTGATAATTTTTTGACTATTTTGATATCTAAATACAGAAATTTTTATATTTTGTATAAATAAAAAAAATCAAAAAATATCATGCTCAAAAAATATTTGTATTCAGACTGACAATCATTTGGGAAAAATTTGATTAATAATTTAGCAATAAATCTATGATATAAATCTATGATAATTAATTATTATAATCAATTACAATCAGTTTAATTGATACTCATTTTAAATAAACCGAAAGCAAATTAATTTGCTAACATTAAAATGCGACTTGAAAAAGCATCCACAATGTTGTATAATAACGTGGTTTTGTCTGAAAAAGTCGGATAGAAAACAGTTTTTTTAGAAGTAATTTTATTTGTGCATGAGTCTAGTGGATAAAACAAAAAATACATTTGCACTTACGACACCGCTATATTATGTAAACGGTTTGCCTCATATCGGTAGTGCTTACCCAACGATGGCAGCAGATGTGATGGCAAGGTTTCAAAGGCTTTTAGGTCGTCAGGTAATTTTCGTTACGGGAACTGACGAACACGGACAGAAAATTCAGCAAACCGCAGAAAGTAAAGGTATCGAGCCTCAAAAATTTAGCAACGAAATTTCTGCTGAATTTGTATCTTTGTGGAAATTGCTTAATATTCAATACGACCGTTTTATCCGCACTACCGATATTCGTCATGAATTCATAGTTAAAGAATTCTATAATCGAGTTTTGCAAAAAGGTGATATATACCTGGGACAGCAAAAAGGTTGGTACTGCGTAGCCTGTGAAGAATTCAAAGAAGAAAGGGAATTATTAGAAGGACATCGTTGTCCAATTCATACGAATAAAGAAGTCGAATGGCGAGATGAAGAAAATTATTTCTTTAAGTTATCGAAATATCAAAATCATCTCGAAGAATTGTATCATTCCAGACCAAATTTTATTCAACCAGAAAGCCGGCGAAATGAAGTTCTGAATTTCGTCAAAGGAGGATTGCAAGATTTTTCAATTTCGCGGGTGAATGTTGAATGGGGTTTTCCCGTGCCTAGCGATCCAAAGCATACCCTGTATGTTTGGTTTGACGCTTTACTCGGATACATCACAGCGCTGTTAGAACCCGACGACGAGCCGACTTTAGAAAACGCTTTGGCTAAATGGTATCCGATAAATTTGCATTTAATCGGTAAAGATATTTTACGCTTTCACGCAGTTTATTGGCCTGCAATGTTAATGAGTGCCGATTTAGCTTTACCAGAAAGAGTATTTGGACACGGTTTTTTAACCAAAGATGGTCAGAAGATGGGTAAAAGCATGGGTAATACCATCGACCCCATAGCCTTAGTAGAGAAGTATGGTTCAGATGCAGTTCGTTATTACTTTATTAAGGAAATCGGTTTTGGTAAAGATGGAGATTTTAATGAAGTTAGATTTGTTGAGGTTCTAAATGCAGATTTGGCGAAAAATTTAGGTAATTTGCTGAATCGCACTTTAAAAATGGTCAAAAAATACTGTGCGGGAAATCTAGAGTCAATTGCAAAGGAAAATATTCCTCAAGATAATCCAATCAAAGCAATTGGTTTGCAATTAGGCGAACAAGTTAAAACTAGCTACGAAGTTTTAGCTTTTGATCGAGGCTGTGAAGCTATTTTGAGGTTGTCGCAAGCTTGCAATAAGTATATTGACGAACAAGCTCCTTGGACATTATACAAGCAAGGACAACAGCAAGAATTAGAACAAGTTTTGTATGTTGTTCTAGAATCAGTAAGGTTGGCGGCTTATTTACTTTCCCCCGTAATTCCTAACATCAGTAGCGATGTATACCAACAGTTAGGCTTTGAGATTGATTTTAATAATCAAACAGAAGCTGCAAGTGTCGCACCCTTTACTGTACATGGAAACT
The DNA here is from genome assembly GCA_012033205.1 of Richelia sp. SL_2_1. Classification (GTDB taxonomy): domain Bacteria; phylum Cyanobacteriota; class Cyanobacteriia; order Cyanobacteriales; family Nostocaceae; genus Rivularia. Next base: position 31,126 of record JAAUSO010000040.1, read on the forward strand.
GGGGATTGTTGAGTAGCGAACAACAATTAGGTGAAGCAAAGCCAATCTTTCAAAGTATTGAATTGGATTGAGAAAGATTATTTCCATGAAAGGATTTTGGATTTTGAATGATAGATTGTATTTCGAGTTACAAACAGCAAAATCTCAAATACCGATCTAATTGTTAATTTTAAATCCAAAATCGATTTAGAGAAATTTAATCGATCGCGGCGATAAACATGATAAATATTAGCCTGGAAAAATCGCCATAAATCCCCGTAACTTACGTATATATGTAAGTAATAGGTTTAAATGATTACAAAAATAACAAAAATAATTGCCAAAATAAAAAAAGAGGTATCAGAACAATGTTGAATAATATACAAGAAGAATCGATATTTACACCAGAACAAGTTTTAGAAAATCGAGGTCGTGTAGCCATATTTATTGATGGTTCAAATTTGTTTTATGCGGCATTACAGTTAGGAATTGAGATTGATTACACAAAATTGCTTTCTAGATTGACAGGTGGTTCTAGATTATTGCGCTCATTTTTTTATACAGGTGTAGACCGAACAAATGAGAAACAGCAGGGATTTTTATTGTGGATGCGACGCAATGGTTATAGGGTGATTGCTAAAGATTTAGTACAGCTACCAGATGGCTCCAAAAAAGCTAACTTGGATGTGGAAATAGCAGTAGATATGATGGCTTTGGTAGATTCTTACGACACTGCGGTTTTAGTTAGTGGTGATGGGGATTTAGCATATGCAGTCAATTCGGTGAGCTATCGCGGTGTTAGGGTAGAGGTAGTTAGTTTGCGATCGATGACCAGCGACAGTTTAATTAACGTTTCCGACCGTTATATCGATTTAGAAGCTGTTAAAGATGATATTCAGAAGACACCTCGTCAAGGATATCCCTATCGTCCATTACCCGAAATGAGTTTTTTGGAACAATCACCTGAAATGGTAAATCCTCGTTTAGAACTTCAGGAATAAAGTTGAATACTTTTTCTGTTGGGTAAGAAGTCGGGTTTTGATTGCAGTTGTCTTGTGTTACAGATATGCAAGACAAAAACCCAACTTCTAAAACTTAATCAGTGAAAAGTCGGGTTTTTATGAGAATTTCTGATGTTACGGATATTCATATCGTAAAAACCCGACTTCTGTGATTATCGTCGTAGTTTACTTTTACTTCGGGGGTACTCACGTTAAATTTTTACGTCTGTGAATGTAGGATGGCGCAAACAACTGTCTAATATAAACAGGATGAAAAGTTTAAGTTACAAAGTTTTGAGTCTATATTTTCTATTATGTGCTTTCTCTCTATTGACATTAGTTAGTTGTGGAGCTAAAAAGCCTACAATTAACGAAGAACCAGATGAAACCGCATCAGTCCAAGAAGACGAAAGTAAATTTACTTTTCAAGGAGTAGCTTTAGAACAATTTGATGAAAAAGGTCAACCAATTTGGAAAGTAAACGCCAAACAGGCTAAATACACCAAAGAAAAACAAATTGGTGAAGCTGAAAATCCAGATGGTGAATTGTATCAAGATGGTAAAATAGTTTATAAAGTAACCGCACAAAAAGCTGACATCAGACAAGATGGAAAGCAATTGTTTCTCAAAGGTCAAATTGTGGCTACAGACCCCGAGAACGGTGTTGTATTGCGCGGTAATGAATTAGAATGGCGACCACAAGAAGACTTACTGATTGTTCGTAATCAACTTAACGGTACTCATAAACAATTGCAAGCTGTAGCTCAAGAAGCAAAAGTTAAAACTCGCGAACAGCGGATTGATTTTTTGGGGGAGTAGTAGCTAAATCAGTAGAACCTAATCTGCAAATGCGAACCGAGCAGTTAACCTGGATGATTAAACAGGAAAAATTAATTGGCGATCGCGCCATGCAAATTGACCGTTTCCAGGATAATAAAGTTATCCAGCGTGGTAGGGGAGATGCCGCGTCGGTTTTTTTGAAAACAGAAATTGTGAATATCACAAAAAACGCCTTCATTGAATTACTAGACCCCTTGGTACAAATAGCGAGTAACTCAATGACTTGGAATATCAAAGCCGAAACAGTAAAAACAAATGCACCTTTGAAAGTGGTGCATCGTGCTGAAAATGTAACTGTAAGTGGTAATCGGGGAGAATTAAAAATCCCTGAAAAAACAGTATATGTCCAAGGTGATGCTAAAGGTGTCGGACAAAAAGGTCAGTCAATCCAATCGAATAATTTAACTTGGTATTTAGACAAACAATTAGTAGAAGCCTCTGGAAATGTAGTATATGCTCAAACAAGTCCTCGATTTACTTTTAAAGGTGAAACAGCTACTGGTAATTTACAAACAGAAAATGTAGTGGTTAAAGGGGGAAATTCCGGCGATAGAGTAATTACAGAAATTATTCCACAATTAAACAATTAAATTAGGAACTGGCTAATGGGGTTCGGGAGTAATAGGTAATTGGGAATGTTCATAATTACTTCTCTAAATGTTACTCCTGTTCTAACAATTTCATCACATTCTACTCATCAGAAAATAGTGATTCTAAATCTCGATAACCACTTATCACACGAGTTATATCAATTCCATCTTCTCTAGGGTAGTAAAACACAACATAATCATCCACAATAAAGCCGTGTAGATTTGGTGCTAGTTTTTCATAACTTTTACCCATATTAGGAAAACCAGCTACTAATTTACACTTTTTACGTATATCATCAAAAAGCTTGCTCGCAGCTTTAGCATTACTGCGAGCAATATATTCACAAATTTCATCTAAATCTTGGATTGCCTCATCAGAAAATGAATAATTACTCATTCTTCTGATTCCTCAGCAATCTGACGTATCTTTTCTTGAAACCGTGCAAAAACTATCTCCCCATCGGTAACTTTACCTTGGATAATTTGTTCAGTCCCAAGCGCTATTTTTTGCCGTAATTCTGCTAATTTTCGTTCTCTTTCTTCTAAAAGTTTAAAAGCCTCATTGATAACATCATCTGCACTAATGAATCTACCCATAGCTACTTGTGCTTGAATAAATTTCTCGTGTTCTGGTTTGAGTTGAATATTCATTGCTTATCCTTTTTTGTCAAATAAAAGCAAGCTTACCCAATCCTCAATTTCCAAATTGATAATTGAATTCAGCTTTTATACAACACTTCATTATCAGTTGGTTTACCGAATTCGGGTATTAGTTTTTTCCCAGAAGTCGGACTTATACCAGTTGAATCAGTTGCTTGCACTTCTAATTCTTTAAGTATTGCTTGCAGTAACTTGTCCTGTTGGGAACGAAAACCAGGGACAAATGTACCTTTATTAATAATAGTAAACCAAACTAAACCGCGATTTTTTGTGGGCATGACTCCAGCCAAAGCACTAACATCACTTAAGGTGCCAGTTTTAAAAGCAGTGTCTTTCGGAATGCGTCTAGCGTAAGTTGTGCCGCGATAGTCTAAGCCTGAAGTAGGGAAAAAGTCGGCTACAGTTAAATTGTGAGGGGCTGCTAAACGTTGAATTGCCATTAACATCGCAGTAGCAGCTCGTGCAGAAATCCGATTTTCTTGTCCGAGTCCGGAGCCATTGATCAATTGAATTTCCGATTGCGGTACTCTTGCGAGTTCGGCAGCAGTTGACTGGACTACCCTTGCTCCTCCTACTGATTCTGCAAGCATTTCAGCCATTTCGTTATTGCTAAAAACGTTCATCTCATTAATTAACTGTGTCATCGGTAATGAATAATGACGTATGAGGGGAGTTTGAGAGGATTCCACTTCTTCGACTGCTTCAACTTTTCCAGTAATGACAACTTGGGGTTTTGGAGTACCTTTAGCCATACGGGAGTATTGCATGGTAATATTCCTAGACCAAGTAGTAGAATTAATTGCGCTTTTGAATGCTTCTCCTGCTAATTGGGGATTGCGCTGGAAATTCATTGCGAATTTACCAACAACAATTAAATTGCCATTAACCCGCTTGATGCCCATTTTATTGAGCATATTAGCAATAGTTATTGCTTCTTCCCAGACAAATAAAGGATCACCGCTAGCATTAACTACTAAATTTCCTTCTAAAACACCATTTTTAATTGGTCCAGTGGCACCGATCAAAGTTTCAAATTTATGGTCAAGACCCCAATGTTTGAGTACAGCAAGTGAAGTCGCAATTTTGGTTAAAGAGGCAGCAGGTAGAGGTTTGGTAGCTTCATGATTAGCCATTAGTATCGGACCTGACTGTATCCAAATACCTTGGACGGGGGTTTGTTCGGGTTTGATTAATTTTAATGTTTCTAGTTCTTTTAAATATCCTTGGATCATATTATTTCTGGCTGGATTTGGATCGGGAGTGAGAACTAATCCAGGACCCGTTTGCCAAGCCAAAACATCAAAAGCCTGTATTGGCTGAACTTTGACTCCTGCCATATCTAACCACAAAGACATTAAACCCGAACCAAATAATTCCAGCATCCTTTACTCCTATACAAGTTGTAGCTACCATTGCTGCTGTAATACTACGCACGCATTGCGAACCCATTATTCATGCTCGTAATCATAGCCGTTGATTATTGCTTACGTGAAGAGGGTAATATAACAAATTTTTGCTATTAATCTCAAGTTTGCTTGAATTTTTCGCGCAACGATTATTATTACACTTCTCGTTGCATTCACCTAGTGCAAGCTCGTTGCGATCGCACTAAATTGATGGGTGAAAAACTCAAGTCTAAGCTAGGTGTTTCCAACTGAATTCCAGATTAGCAATAGATTTCTAGTTGTTTGGACGATTGATTTTAATTGTTTTTGTAGAGCATGGAAGCGTTTAGTTTTCACCTTTAACTTTTTTCTCAATATACTTAGATACCTATAAATTAAAAAAATCTTTGATCAACTATAGGAGTTACTGACAAATAAATCCTGAGAACGCCTTTTTTAAATGATTGCCTGGTGGTGGCTGTGAATATATTCTTGATGTCCAGCATCCCGTCAGGCAAATTCCCCTAATTTTTGAATTTCGGATCGGAAAAAATCATCTTGATTTGAATTATTTAGTTGATTTTAACTTATATCTGCTATCTTACGTATAATTACTTATTTTTCAAAAACATGAAACAAAAATATAGCTAATGTAAGTATGTAATATTTTAGTCCATTTTAATGGACTTTTGCTACCAGACTGGGATTTGCAATCCCAGACGGGTAAAAAGGAAGTCAAACAATTAGTAATTATTTTAACGATAGCTTTTCATGGTGCAAGATATGAATTCTAATGGACTTGGACTTTGAGACAGGTAACTTAGAGTCCTTGGCTAATTTTCCATGAACAGAAATATTTGGTTTTACGGTGTGCAATATAAACTTTTAGTCGCGGAAATACAACTAGTACAATAAAATAATTAATGAATGCAATATTTTTTACTTTGGGGTAGTTCCAAAGTGCTTGACGCAATTTTGGCGTTAGGAATAATATTTTTTTAATTAGCTTTGTGAATCAAATTTTGTATTAAACGTTTACCCATAAGGTTCGGAGAATGAAGTGATAGAGGCAAATTCATGCTATGTTGAGCAAAAGTAGAATTGATGCCTTACTTGATAAAAGTAAGATTTGGTAGCTAAAAATAAAGCTGCGACTAGCAGAAGCATCTGGTAAAATTTGTAAGGTTTCTGGAAGCTCTGAGCAATGGGATCGACTGGCGTAAGAATCGCTATTGATGCAATGGGAGGAGATAATGCACCCGGTGAAATCGTGGCTGGCGCACTGCGAGCTGTCGAAGAATTGGGTGTAAAAGTGCTTTTGGTAGGCTCTCCCCAAGATATTGAACCTATACTGCCCTCATCAATAAAATCGGAACAAGTAGAAATTGTCCCCGCAGAAGGTACGATCGCGATGGATGAGGAAGCTTTAAGCGGCATTAGACGCAAACCAAAGGCTTCTATCAACGTAGCGATGAGTTTGGTTAAGCAGGGACAAGCGGATGCTGTAATTAGTGCCGGTCATTCTGGTGCAGCGATGGCAGCAGCTTTGCTTCGTTTAGGAAGACTTCCGGGTATTGATCGTCCGGCAATCGGGGCGGTATTCCCGACGATGGTGGCTAGCAAACAAGTCCTCATACTTGATGTTGGCGCTAACGTAGATTGTCGTCCTCAATTTTTGGAGCAATTTGCCGTTTTAGGCTCGGCTTATTCTCAGTATGTTTTGGGTGTTACAGAACCCAAAGTAGGTTTATTAAATATCGGTGAGGAAGAGTGTAAAGGCAATGATGCTGCCATCCGCGCTCACCAAATGATCAGTGAAAATCCGTACATTAAATTTGTTGGCAACGCCGAAGGACGCGATGTACTTTCCGGTGATTTTGATGTGATTGTGTGTGATGGTTTTGTAGGTAATGTCTTATTGAAATTTGCTGAAGCAGTCGGGGAAATTTTGTTGCAAATCATTCGCGAGGAATTACCCCAAGGATTGCGCGGTCAAATTGGCTGTTCTATTTTAAAACCAAATCTGAAACGACTTAAACAGCGGATTGACCATGCAGAACACGGCGGCGGTTTACTTTTAGGGGTAAACGGTATATGTGTAATTGGTCACGGTAGCTCCCAAGCTCCTTCAATTTTCAATGCCATTCGTCTGGCAAAAGAAGCTGTTGATAATCAGGTATTGCAACGCATTAACTCGCAAAATCTCAGCGAAAAAGGCGTTTTATAATTTAGTCAGAGGGGCAGTTAATCTTACTAGTCTATAGTCAGTAGTTTGAAACTGGCTATAGGCTAATGATTTTGATCGTAATGCAAAAGGCTACAGTCCTTCTAACGGATAGCTGTGGAGAGAGTGAGTGCAAAATTTAGGAATAGCAATTACAGGAAGTGGCTCGGCGGTGCCAGGAACTTTCCTGGATAACCAAGGGCTGAGTGAACTGGTTGAAACATCAGACGAATGGATTACCACAAGAACGGGAATTAGTCAACGAAGATTGGCGACAGCGGCTGAATCGGTTACTAGTATCGGTACTGCTGCCAGTTTGAAAGCATTAGAAATGGCACAAATCGAAGCAAAAGATTTGGATCTGATTTTGCTAGCAACTTCTACTCCCGACGACTTGTTTGGTAGTGCAAGTCAGATTCAAGCTGAATTGGGAGCAAGCAGAGCAGTGGCATTTGATTTGACTGCGGCTTGTTCTGGGTTTGTGTTTGGGTTGGTAACTGCGGCTCAATATATTAGAACGGGTGTATTTCAAAATGTACTTTTAGTTGGGGCGGATATCCTCTCTCGTTGGGTGGATTGGCAAGATAGGCGCACCTGCATATTATTTGGGGATGGTGCTGGGGCTGCTGTATTGCAAGCAAATGAATGCGATCATTTGTTAGGGTTTGAAATTAAAAGTGATGGAACTCTTAATAGCTGTTTGAATCTTGCTTATACTCCCCAATCAACGCAACTGGTTGAAGGTGTAAATATCTCTAAAGGAAATTTTGGCAATGTTTCCATGAACGGTAAAGAGGTTTATCGTTTTGCTGTGAAGCGAGTACCGGAAGTGATTGACAAAGCTTTGTTTCGTGCCAATTTAACTGTGGAACAAGTGGATTGGCTGCTATTACATCAAGCAAACCAACGTATTCTTGATGCAGTTGCTGAACGTCTTTGTATTCCACCGGAAAAGGTAATCAGTAATGTAGCAAATTATGGTAATACCTCTGCTGCTTCCATACCTCTTGCATTGGATGAAGCAGTGCGATTGGGCAAAATAAAACCTGGAGATACCATTGTTACATCTGGTTTTGGGGCTGGATTAAGTTGGGGTGCAGCAATTTTTAAATGGGGAAGGTAAAGAACACCGCACCGGAGGACAGGAGTTAGGAGTGATGAGTTAGGAGTGATAAGTAATGAGTTAAAAGTTTTTACTGCTAAATTGAAGAGATATTTTTGAGCAAAATCGAAATATTTTAGCGGACAGTAGCTGATTAGAAAAAACTTAATTCAACCCACTCTAATCGACGTAAATTCCTTAACTCTCAACTCCTAACTGATAACTGATAATTGATAACTGGTAACTGATAACTGGTAACTGATGAGTAAAACTGCATGGGTGTTTCCGGGACAAGGTTCCCAATCCCTGGGAATGGGAATGGATCTACTAGATTTGTCCGAAGCTAAGGAAAAGTTTGTTCAAGCTGAAGAAATTTTGGGCTGGAGTGTCAGCGAAATTTGCCACAATGACGAAGAAAAGTTAGCTCGTACTCTTTATACTCAACCTTGCTTATATGTGATAGAAACCATTCTCGCCGATATTATAAGTAAGAAAGAGAAGCCAGATTTAGTAGCTGGTCATAGTTTGGGAGAGTATATTGCACTATATGTCGCGGGTGTGTTTGAATGGTCTGCGGGTTTGCGTTTGGTAAAACGTCGGGCTGAACTGATGGAAAATGCTGCTGGTGGTAAAATGGCGGCTCTAATTGGCTTTGACAGGGAACAATTAGATAAAATCCTGGCTGAAACAGATGATGTAGTATTGGCAAATGATAATAGTTCTGCACAAGTGGTAATTTCCGGGACTCCTGAAGCTGTAGAAAGTGTCATGTCCCAAGTCAAAGCAAAACGCAAAATACTTTTAAATGTATCGGGAGCATTTCATTCTCCGATGATGGCAGGGGCATCTGCTGAATTTAAAGATGTATTAGCCACCATAGAATTTCAGAGGGCTACTGTACCAGTTTTATCTAATGTCGAACCAGTACCTTCTGTGGAAGCTGATGTTTTAAAACAACGCTTGGTAGAGCAAATGACTGGAAACGTCCGCTGGAGAGAAATTAGTTTAGCGTTACCAGAACAAGGAATTGAGCGAGTTGTAGAAATTGGTCCGGGAAACGTGTTAACTGGTTTAATCAAGCGTACTTGCTCCGATTTAAGTTTAGAAAACGTGCATTCTGCGGCAGAAACGTGATGAGTTGTAGAGACGTAGCAATGCTACGTCTGTACCGGGGTTAGGAGTTAGTACCACCGGAGTTATTTCCGCCAATTACCGATTACCAATTACCAATTACCAATTCTTAATGAAATATGTCTCGAAATCGCGAACCGTTTGCTAGCCTTTTACTTTACCGGGCTTTTAAATACTCGGTGGTTGATCCCATGCTTCGCGTTTACTTCCAAGGACGTGTTTATGGTGCGGAAAATGTTCCTCTTAGTTGCCCTTTAGTAATAGTAAGTAATCATGCAAGCAATTTTGACCCGCCGATTGTTTCTAATTGCGTCCGCCGTCCAGTATCTTATATGGCGAAGGAAGAATTATTTAAAATCCCGATTTTGAAGCAAGCCATTGAGCTATACGGTGCTTACCCTGTAAGTAGGGGAACTAGCGATCGCAATGCGATTCGTAAGGCTTTGGAGTATCTCGAACAAGGGTGGGCTGTGGGTCTTTTTTTACAAGGTACTCGGACTCCAGACGGTAGAATTACAGAGCCTAAACGAGGTGCAGCTTTAATTGCAGCCAAAGCAAAAGCACCAATTATACCAGTATGTCTGTGGGGTACTCAGGAAATTGAGCAAAAAGGTAAGGCTGTTCCTCGGAGGGTTCCGGTTACAGTTAGGATTGGGGAATTAATTCCGGCTCCAACTTCCACAACCAAAGAAGAGTTAGAGACTGTAACCCAAAAATGTGCGATTGCCATTAATCAACTGCACGATTTAGGACGATAAGATGCAAAATCTTCAGAACTATGCTTTAAGGAAGTAGCGTTAATTATTAAAATTTCTTAAATTTAGTGAATCAATCTTTTGCATCTGATTATCCATTTTTTCGGTATCACATGAACGATTCAGATAATGAAAATTTTTTAGCTAGACTAAATAATTTTGCCTTAGTTCGCTTTTTACTTTTCTTTGCTTGTGGTTGGGCAATTGTACAATTAATAGATTATTTTCAAGCAGTGATTGTGATTTTTACTTTTGCTGCAATTTTGGCTTTTTTACTCAGCTATCCTATTGAATGGTTAAAACGTTTTATACCCCATACAGTAGCGGTTGTTTCTGTTTTCTTAATTAGTATCGTAATTATTGGTGGTTTAGCAATAACCGCAGGCTTAGGACTTTTATCTCAAGGACAAAGATTAGTTGATAGTGTAGCAACTTTTTTAAATTCTTTAGTACCTTGGGTAGAACAATTAGAACAAATTCTCAGGAACCGAAATCTTCCAATAGATTTAACTTCTTTAGAACAATTATTAAGAGAACAAGCTGTTGCTAGATTAATTACTATTTTGGAACTATTTCAAGGTTTTATAACTAATTTTGTAACTTTCATTTTAATTGCCGTTGTGGCTTTTTTTATGCTACTTGAAGGAGAACAGCTTTGGATTTTTATTTTAAAAATTATCCCTAAGCCTCGACGAAAAAGATTTGTGATGATTATGAAACGTAGCTTTCTGGGTTTTTTTCGAGGTCAATTATTATTAACATTGTTTTTAACAATATCAACTTTCATAGTTTTTATAGTCTTAGGAGTTCCTTTTCCTTTAGTATTATCTGTAATAGTTGGTTTTCTTGATGTAATTCCGGGTATTGGCGCAACGTTAGGAATCAGCGTAATTACTTTAATTGTATTATCTCAAGGTGTTTGGTTGGCACTGAAAGTATTAGCTGCTTGCATTGTACTTCAGCAAATTCAAGATAATTTAATTGCACCTAGAGTAATGCAAGGTGCGCTGAATTTAAACCCTGTAGTAGTATTTTTTGCCTTATTAATAGGAGCTAGAGTTGCAGGTTTATTAGGTATTTTTATCTCTATCCCCATTGCTGGAGTCATAGTTTCTTTATTTGAAATAGATGAAATGAAAGCTGAGATTTAGTTATTTGATTTTAGGTTATAGATTTTTGATTTTAGATGAATAATTTGCTATATATTAATAATTGAATAATAATTAATGACTGATGACTAATCAAGATTTAAGAGCGCAATTGGATGAAATCCTAGATGAATCGGAATGGGGATGGTTAATTCCTCACGTACAAAGAGATTCTGTAATTGTAGTAGCAACAGAATTGGATTTATTAGATGTGGGAGAAGCCATAGCTAGCGATAAAAGTTCACAAGTGCAAAATTGGATTGATGGTGCGCTAATTGCTAAACCAACAGCCGTACAAGTAGGAGAATGGAATATGCAACGAGAAAAACGTTTTAATACTTTGATTGTGCAGCCTTTTGTGCTTGTTCAAGAGAAAGATGTTGCGTAATTTGTTACATTCTCTTAAGGAATTAATCACAAGGATTTTTCGCAATATATCTGATCTATTTAAATCCCCCTTTTGCTTTTTACCGAAAGGGGATTATGTTATTTGATTATTTGATAGCTGTTCTGATTACTTTTTAAAAACCGTGAATTCAGCTTTAACTGATATCTGGTATACGCATAATTAACTAAATAAAAAATCAAAATAAAACTAAAAATTACGTAAAATTATCATATTTTTAGTTCATTTTAATCTACTTTTGCTATCAGAATGGGGTTTGTAACCCAGGTGGGTAAGAAGGAAGTCATTTCAAAAGTAATAAATATCATAAATTACTTTTGTTGATAGTTCTTTTCAACATCCAAACCAGTAGCAACCCAAACAATAGATCTTACTCCATCACGAATAGATTTTTCGATTGGTTCAGAATTACTTTGTGAAGGAACAGATACTGTTTTAAAGTCAATTCCCCGACTACCTAAAACTATTTCGCCTACTACACTAGCACGACGCATATGATAATCAGAGGTCACTAAATACAATCTCTTAATTCCTCTTTTCTGTAAATCATCTACTAAAGTTGTAAAGTTTTCTACTGTATTACTAGCTCGATAGTCTAAGTATAAACGTTTAGAATCAATCCCAGCTTTGGTAAATACTTTTTTTGTCGCACTCGCAGGGCTACCTCCGGAAATCCAAATCGGTAGGTTGGGATATTTACTTGCAAAATCGGCTGCAAATTTTTCTCGTTCTAATCTTTTTGTTGAACCTCCTAAAACTAAAATTGCTTGTGGTTGTACAAATACACTTTGAACTTTTTTATAACCCCACAACAAGGTTAACGGTAGGATTAGAAGCATTAACCGAGAAGAAATTCCTTTGAAGAGCATTTTATTCAGGGCTTTATTACTTAAATTATCTGGAGAGGAATTTTTTCTAAAACAATTCAAAAAAATCTCGCAAGCTATAAACTGTTAGTAATTAATATGTCCAACAAAATATAAGTATTTCGTGGCAAAATGCACAGGGGGTTAGACCCCTTTTTTTATCTAGTTTTGATTCCAAAAGTTATATCTTACGGATATCTTAACTAGTTTTAATGTATTTTATCGCGCTAGAGATTTTTTTACGGCAGATGCTTTTTTATATGATTTTGTTTTACTAAAAGAATCGTATTACATATAAGTTATGTTTTTAGTGTACACGAAGCCTCTATGACATTGTGGCAATAAGGAATACCAGATTCAATCAAAGATTTTATCTGTTTTGGGGGTTAAATAAAAAGTATGTTTAACTACTTTGTGTTATTTTTTCTGATTTTTCTTTGGAAAAACGGGACTGGCAAGACTTGAACCTGCGACCTAGCGCTTAGGAGGCGCTCGCTCTATCCAACTGAGCTACAGCCCCAATTGGTTATTTGGTGATTATCTTATAATACCATTTCTAGTAGTTCTGCCAGGAATTATCCCAAGGTCTACCCCCTGTTTCTAATCCACATAGATTGCTGGTTGCTTTCAGGATAGTTTTGGATTCAATACCATTTAATTCACGTAATTCTAAAGTCAATTTTCCCTGCATGGTATCGCGACAAGCAAATATTAAACCATGTTCAGTCGGCGCACGCAATGGAGTACCTTCTTTATCGGTAGTTCCCGTCAATTCAATTTCATAGTGGGAATTGCGAGCCTGCATTTGCCATTTTCCCCAAGGTTCGATATTCCAATTAACTTGGGAATTCCAAGGTACGAACTCGTAAAATTTGCCTTGATAATGCAAACCAATCATTGCCACAGATTCCATCCACCACAAGACACCACGTCTACCACCACCTGCGGTTAAGGCTAAATCTGGTTCGTCATCAAAACTATTACAATTCAACCAAAACCATTTTTGGGGAAAAGCACCTCCCCAATTCTTCTCGCTATAAGCTGGTGCGTCGATAAATTCATAGCGTTTACCATTCCAATCTATCCAACCGCTAGCCAAACCGTGGGCTACCAAAATTTGCCATCCTGGTTCAAAAATCTGTAAAAAAGAGACCCAACCTGCGGTTGATTGCTGAATGCTGTCTTGATTTCCCCAATAATATACTGGCTTAATTTCATACTCCCAACGGCAGTAATTACCGCTACCTGGATCGTGAATTATTCCTTGATTTAAGGTTGTTGTAGCTTGATAACCGGATTGAATGTAGCTAGTAAATTCTTCTGGAAGTAAATAAAGCGGTCGGGTTTCTATACTCGTTTTACCCCAATGACCTAAAGCCAAATTATCCTTAGAAGCCCAAAACCTATTGACATCGGGGAAAGTACGCCATAAATATTCATCATTGGGACCAAGAATTTGTGCTGCACCACCGCTGTAAGGTTTTCCACCCATTGGGTCTTCAATTGAGTACATAAAAGCAAAGGTTTGGTTTTCCTGCGGTAAAGTTACACGGTAATACCAACCTTCAAAAAACGGCGATAGCCCAAAAGGGCGACGCTTCGCGTATCGCTATTATCCCAATGGTAGCCGCTATGGGGTGTTTGGGTGGAAGAAGGAAAATTTTTCGGAAGATGCAGCATCATAAATTAAATATAGATGGACTATGGTAAAGCTGTGAACAGAATAAATGAGTATTCGCTACTAATTTTATAAAAATAGTTCGGCAAATGTTGCAAAAAGTTACTAATAATTACAGTGAGTAAAATCAGGTTTATTTTACAGAAAATGGATGCTAATTTAATAAACAAGACACAAGATAAGTTGTAAGTCTAACAATAAATCTTTTGATTGGAGTTTGTGTCTCCGGCTCTAATCTAATCGCAATAGTTTCTCTAATGTTGCATCCTTGAAATGTTATGTTTTAGTCTTGACTCTATCGACGAATAAAATTGGAGGTTTTAGCTAAAATCGGAGAAGCCCCACATTTACCTGAAAAGGAGGTGTTGGGATGAATCCGAACTCTCTAAAAGTATCCATGACGCGGGTTGGGGACAATTTATTAATATTCTGACAAATAAAGCCGAAAATGCTGGTTTGTTAGTAGTCGAAATCTCGCCCAATGGTACTTCAATAGAGTATTCTGGTTGTGGTCACAAAGTAAAGAAACAGTTATCGCAAAGAACGCATAACTGCCCTGTTCGTCATATTTCTTTGTGTCGCGCCTGAATGCCAGTATAAACATCAAGGAGCGTGGGACGCACGCCCTCAAAGCTCAGTTTATGTCGTCTTCATACGAGTCGCTGAGAAGCCAACACTATAATCTCTGATAAGCGTGTTGGTACGTCACGCAAGAACGGATGTACATAAGGTGATAACTTAAGAGTAAAATTGCGATTCCGGTTCACCCTGTATTTTAGTCAAAATAATTCTAATCTTTAACTTTTCTCAATTTACCAACTATTTAATAAACCGTCTCTAATTACTGACATTTACGGTCGTAGGTAGAGACGGTTTTAGAGGTTAAAGGTTAAAGGTCAAAGGTTAAAGGTCAAAGGTTAAAGGTTAAAGGTTAAAGGTCAAAGGTTAAAGGTCAAAGGTTAAAGGT
>JAAUSO010000197.1 GCA_012033205.1 Richelia sp. SL_2_1
TGACCTTTGACCTTTGACCTTTGACCTTTGACCTTTGACCTTTGACCTTTGACCTTTGACCTCTAACCTTTTTTCAACTCCGGACGGCACAAAGGGCAACAGGTCTTGTAAAATTACTTCATGATGATGTTCTTGGGGATAATGTGCAACATCATTAAGTCCGACTATTTGAGCATCCGGTACGGAATTAGCAAATTTTTCCGCCATATCTAAAGTTAACCAAGGGTCAGTTTTTCCCCATTGAATTAAAATAGGTTTTTGCCATTCTTTGAATCCAGATTCAATTTCTGCCATTGCGGTTGTTAGCTCTAAATTCCGAATTGTTGCAAGTAGACTTCTTCCCGCAGCAGAAGCTTTTAAAAAGGGTTTGCGATAAATGTCTAAATCTTTGTCTTTAATAACGTAACGGCTACCACCTTCTAGAGTTCTGTCAACTAATAATGGATCTTGCGTCATCATTTCACCCGCGAAAGGTAGACCCATTTGTTTAATTTTCCAAGGTAATTTAGCAGTAGAAGAAATTGGGGTATTAAGTATAATTATGTTAGTTATTTTGTCAGGATGACGTAAAGCATATTGTAAACCAACAGAACCTAAAAAACCTTGAACTACTAAAGAAAAACGTTCTAGTTTTATTGCTTCGATAAAATTATTTAAAGCCGTAATATATGCGGATGGGGTGTATGCAAAATCTCTTTTTTCTGGCTTACTAGAAAACCCGTAGCCAATCCAATCTGGTGCGATCGCCATAGTTCCCTGCTGTGCTAATCCGGGCATGATATTGCGCCAGCTATAGCTTTGGGATGGTAAACCATGCAGCAACACAACAGGTAATAAATCGCTTCTGCCTATTGGTTCTACTTGTCGATAAAACCATTCTAGTGAATCTACGGTTATTTTATGTTCTGTTATAGACATGATCAAAAAGCCTTATACAAAGTTGTTTGTGATTAATTCCCAATTTGAATAAACGTGAATTCGACCACTAGCACAGAAGTGGGGTTTTTAGGATAAATGTCAGTAGTAACTGACAATAGTTATAAAAACCCGACTTCTAACCCCACGAAAAATCGTAAACAAGACTAGAAAGTCAACATCGAACTCACGTTAAATTGAGGAATAAAAGTGATAGAAGTCATAAAAATAAACTTCTACCATAACTAGCATAGGCTTTTGGGTGCTTTTAACAAAAAATAATTTATATCAGTTGATAGTTCCCTATTCATAAATCTGGCATCTTACAAGTAAATACGTAAAAAATCATATTTAGAGTAATTAATTACTCTTACTATTTATATTTTATTTGTAGTCCATTTTAATGGACTTAAGCTATTAGACAGGGATTTTTAATCCCTGGCGGACGGGAGCGTAGTTGAGTAATTAGAGGATACTGAGTTAAATTTATTTTTAACTCGCCATTCGGTGCAAGATATCAGTATTTCCTCTTACTGTTAAAGAATAGGGATTTTCTGGATTAAGTTGCTCTTCGATGCGCTCTTGCAATTTCCAATTATATGAAGTCCGGTTAATTGCTTACTATATGACGATTACGCATTTACCCAAAACCCATCACCAATTACCGATTACCCATTACCTATTACCAGCCCTCACAGAAATGATAAGTGTTTAACCGGACGTGATATTAATTAACTGCAAGCAGTAACTTCACACTTTATTCAAGATATTGCAAAATATTAATAAAGGTAAATGTCATCACATATAGTTTATAGACAATTTGGTATGACTAAATAATAGAATCAGGATATACAATGAATGACCATTCACTGATTTCTAATATAATGTCCGGTTAAACATTTGTAATAAAGGGAGTAGGGAATAGGGAATAGGCAAGAGGGAGTAGGTAATAAAACTAATTATCCGGACTTGATATAACTTGATAAATTATAAAAGTGAGCAATATCCCAATAAGAATGGTAATGCAAATTATTTAAGTATAAATTTAAGTATAAAAAATTAGTATGGAAAAACAGTTCGAGCGATTAGAACGTAACGAAGTTATATCTATTATAAATTCTAAAGATTTTGAAAATCTCGAAATATCTACAACTTTTAAAGTTTTAGAATTGCTAGAAGTTATACAGAAATATATTAGTTTTCAGATGCCAGAAGCATCTTTTTTTGATCAAGGAATTGATTGTGAAATTTTGAAGTTAGGCGCTAGAGGTTGGAAAAAGGGAAAAATCCGCATTTGTGTAGAATTTTGTCCCGAAGAACCCGAATATCCTTTAGAAGACCTTGCGGAATTATTAGAGTAAAAAGGTTAAAGGTCAAAGGTTAAAGGTCAAAGGTCAAAGGTCAAAGGTCAAAGGTGTAATAACTTATTAACAACCAACAACTAACTCATAACTCATAACTCATAACTCCTAACCCCATTCTTCTTCATCGTAGTACCTTTCAATTTCTCGACTTCTTTCTCTAGGTGGACGACGACGGGGACGATTGCGGGATCTTTCTTCTCTATCATCGCGGATAAGACGACTTACTTCTTTGAAGTAATCTTGACGTAAGAAAGGATAATCGCTTACCCATAAGTTGCGACTGGGAATATATATATCGGTTATTTCTTCGATTGTACTTAAATCGGCATAGTTGGACATGACCAACATTTCTGCAACTTGTCCGCGATTTACCATTTGTGAGAAACTTTTAATGGTGCTTGGAATAAAGCAGTAAATCCGGTTTCGTCTCCGACTTCTAAGTTAAGTCGTTTTTCGCGATTTTCGACAATTACTAAATCACCTTTGTTGTTGACTGTTTCTTGCTTACCAAGCAATTCTTCTGTAATCCACCAGTCCAAGACTCTACCGCGAAAAAAACCACCGTACTTGTAACGACGACATTTTATATTTCGTAAACTAGCCCATAATACTGGACCCCATAACCAATAAAAAGCCCCTATCAGTCCCAAGAAAAATAGAATTGGACCTGTAGCAAGCCGAAAAATAACTTTTACAAGTAAAACAATTCCTGCAATAACTACGGATATTAATAGTCGTTGCAAGAAGTTGGAAAATTTCCCCCAATAGTATTTATACTGAGAACCAGTTGCGATTAGGGGAACTAATTGTTCAAATTTCTCGCGTGTCAATGGGACAAGCATTTGGATTTTAGATTTTAGATTTTGGATTTTGGATTTTGGATTATTCAGTCACTGCGTTGCTCTTCGAGAGTTATCACAAGTGTCCGATTTTGAGATTAAATAATCTTCTCTAATCCATATACTAACGACTTTAACTGAAGAACTTTGCGAATTGCTAGTAATACTCCTGGCATATAGCAAGTTCTATCGCTGGTATCATGTCGTAAGGTATAAATTTCACCTGGTGAGCCAAAAATTACTTCTTGATGAGCAATTAAACCAGGTAAACGAATACTATGAATTCTGATTCCTTCATCAGCTTGACTTCCCCGCGCTCCTGGTATTTTCTCTGTTTCATTTACTATAGCTTGGTTGTAGGTTTTACCTAATTCTCCGAGCATTTGAGCGGTTTTAATTGCGGTGCCGCTGGGTGCATCAGCTTTTTGATTGTGATGCAGTTCAATAATTTCAACGTGGTCAAAATACTGCGATGCTGCAATTGCTGCTTGTTGGAGTAATACCATCCCAATGGAAAAATTAGGAATAATTAAACATCCAGTAGAAGCTTTATCGGCAAAATCTGCTAAATCTCGAATTTGCTCTGGACTTAATCCAGTAGTTCCCACAACTGGACGCACCCCATAGGCGATCGCGCTACGAATATTATCATATACTGAATCGGGATGGGTAAAATCAACGACAACTCCCGGTTCTCTTTCTTGAGCAGCAAATGCCAGCATCGGTTCCATTTGGTTAGTAATAGGAACTTCCAGAGGTTCGCTCAAACCAGCCAACTCTCCTGCATCCTTATTTTGATGTTCGGGACTGGTATCAATCGCACCCACCAAATTCATATCCGGTGCTTCCGCAACAGCTTTGATTACCTCCCTACCCATTTTCCCGGCAGCACCATTCACAACAACTGGTATAATTCCTTGATTAGTCATATTTTTACTTTGAAATCTACAAAGGAATTGTAGACCCTGTAGGGGTAGTGGGGAAACCACCAGGAGAGTTGACAGTTGTTATTTATTTGTCCCCTTGTCCCCTTGTCCCCTTGTCTCCCATCCTTTCACCAATTGGTAGGGAACTTGACTAATATAAAGGCAGTCGATGGCTTAAACTTACTATAAATTTCAACTTGTTTTTGTTATCGTTGACTGTGCAATTATTCGGTAAACTATTTTGACTTCCAATTGTGCTGTTAGCAAATAAAAAAAATCAAAATTTTCAGGGTGAAGCAATTCCGAAGGTTAAGGATTATAACTGAATTTCTACTTTGTGTTTGCTTGCGAATAAACGGCTATTTTCGCGTTATCTGGTAGATAGGAGTAGTATTGTATAAAATTTACTGAGCATCTACCAATGAATGTGAAAAAATTAAAGTCTTAAAGCTTCCCTAGTTACAACAATTGTCAGATAAATGAACAAAAAATTTTTTCTTACCTTACTTTCCAGCCCTATTTTGTTTTCGTCTATAGTGTCAATGGCGGTTTTTACTCAGCCAGCTAGCGCTAACCAAACAGTTAATCCTACTCCGAGTCAGTTTTCTTGCGGAAGAAAAGCACCTGTAGCTGTAGCAACACCAAGTTTGGCTTGTACTCGCTTAAATAGAGAGAAGGATTTAAATTCTGATGAATTACCTGCATTAGAATTTACCGAAGAAGAAAGCGATGCTTCTGTTGTTTTGTTCGGTTGCGATTGTCCGTCTTGCTTAAATGCTTTACGTCAAATACGCGGTTTACCTCCTTTAGTTTAAAAGCTAAGAAGTCGGGTTTTTCAGATTTGTAAAGTTCTGACAGATATTTATTTTTAAAGCCCCCAAGCAAGAAGTCGGGTTTTAGCAGGTTTGTAAGAGTATTACAGCGATTTATCCTAAAAAACCCGACTTCTCTACTCTACAAACCGAAGCTAAGAAGTCGGGTTTTAGCAGGTTTGTAAGAGTGTTACAGCTATTTCTCCTAAAAAACCCGACTTCTCTACTCTACAAACAACTGAGAATTGATAATTGCTCTAATTGCTCTCAAATAATTTACACTCAAAGAGATAGGCTTTATAATTCGTCTGTAAGATGTCCTCTTCTTTAGATTCTTTACCACCCGCTCTTGCAAAAATTGTCCAACGCTTCAAACGTGCTTCTGATCCCAAGCGACGTTACGAACAGTTGATTTGGTATGGTCAAAAACTTCCTGAGTTTCCAGAATCGGGCAAAATACCTGAAAATAAAGTTCCTGGCTGCGTTTCTCAGGTTTTCGTTATTGCTTCTTTAAATGATGACAAAGTAACTTTTCAAGCTGATTCAGATTCTCAATTAACTAAAGGCTTAGTAGCACTTTTAATTGAAGGTTTAAATGGATTACCACCGACACAAATTGTTCAACTAACCCCAGATTTTATTCAAGAAACTGGTTTAAATGTCAGTTTAACCCCTTCCCGTGCTAATGGTTTCTATAATATTTTTAAAACTATGCAGAAAAAGGCATTAGAATCTCAACAATCTGCATTAAACTAAACCACACTCAACGGTAAAATAGATATTCACTTTCAACCTTCAACCTTCACCCTTTGACCTTTGACCTTTAACCTGATCAGGGATTTACTTGTATGAAAACAGACATTTCATCTACTTCTTATCCCGTGCGGATTGGGGGAGTAGTAGAACAATTTTTATGGAATAGGGAAGACCAAGATTTTCCTATAGTTTATGAGTCTTTGGGTCAAGGTTCTCCAGTATTACTGCTTCCTGCATTTAGCACCGTTTCTACACGTGCGGAAATGAGCGGACTTGCTAAACGACTTTCTGCTAAATATAAGGCAATCGCTGTAGATTTTCCCGGCTTTGGAGATTCTGGACGACCGAGAGCCGATTATAGTCCTGCTTTATACAGAGAGTTTTTGGAAGATTTTGTCTTGACTAGTTTTGACAGAAAGCCGGTTGCTGTAATTGCTGCTGGTCATAGTGCGCCTTATGTTTTATGGTTAGCAGATAAATATCCTACCGTATTTTCCCGGATAGTGCTAGTAGCACCAACTTGGCAAGGTCCGTTTGCGGTGATGGGAGTCAATGGAATAGTACGGAATTTATTCAAGGAAACGGTTAGATTACCAATTGTTGGTCAAGTTCTTTATCAACTCAACACCTTACCGTCATTTTTGAAATTCATGTATCGTCGTCATGTTTACGTGGATGCTGAAAAATTAACTCCGGAGTTTATCCAGAATAAATGGGAAAGTACCCAGCAACCGGGAGGAAGATTTGCTCCTGCGGCTTTTGTGACTGGTAATCTTGACTTGACAAAAAATAGAAACGATTTACTAGGATTAATTAGGGGGATGTCAATACCGATTATGGTGGTAATTGGTGAGTCTTCACCAAAATCATCGCGACGAGAAATGGAAGCCATCGCAGCTTTACCCAGAGTCGAGAGCGTGCTACTTCCCGGTTCTTTGGGAATGCATGAGGAATTTCCAGATGATATAGCTGAGGTGATTTTACCTTTTTTGACAACTACTGTGAGTCGGTAGATTCTTACTTACCCTGAGAAGATAAAGCTGTAATACGTTATCAAGGGACTCTACCGATATCTACCAATATCTGAATTTATTCAATAATCAAACCGGATTATTATAGTTTTGTGGGAAATTATTATTGATATAACCTAGTAATAATTGACTATTTATTAAAATGTTGAAAATTAAGGCGTGATTTTAGTTATATGATTATAAATTGTTATACATAATCAAAAGCAACACCAATTTTTTTTTTGTATATTATTTGTGTTAAACATTGGAGAGAAATATATGATGAATACAGAAACAGGCTTAGTGCCAGTAACCGTTTTAACTGGATATTTAGGAGCAGGAAAAACAACTTTACTAAATC
Source organism: Richelia sp. SL_2_1 (assembly GCA_012033205.1). GTDB lineage: Bacteria > Cyanobacteriota > Cyanobacteriia > Cyanobacteriales > Nostocaceae > Rivularia. The sequence goes on from JAAUSO010000197.1 coordinate 6,984, forward strand.
GGATTCTGACTCACGAACATGGTAAGAAAGTTGCAGTCATAGTCAATGAATTTGGGGAAGTGGGTATTGATAATCAGTTGGTTATTGATACTGATGAAGAAATTTTTGAGATGAACAATGGCTGTATTTGTTGTACTGTTCGCGGTGATTTGATGCGGATTATCGGTAATTTAATGAAGCGTCGTCACAAATTTGACCATTTAGTCATTGAAACTACGGGTTTAGCTGACCCCGCACCAGTAATTCAAACATTCTTTGTTGATGAAGATATGCGGGAACAATTGTTACTCGATGCTGTGGTAACTGTAGTTGATGCTAAGCATATTTGGCAACATTGGGATGCAGAAGAAGCTCAAGAACAAATCGCTTTCGCTGATGTAATTTTGATTAATAAAACAGATTTGGTAACGAACGAGCAATTAGAAGAATTGGAAAATAGAATTCGGGGAATGAACGCAATCGCAAAAGTGTATCGTACCCAAGATGCACAATTGGAAATGGATGCATTACTCGGTGTCAAAGCATTTGATTTAAATCGTGCTTTGGAAATCGATCCAGATTTTTTGGGTGAAGATGCTCACCAACACGATGAAAGCGTTTATTCGGTTGCATTAGTGCTTGATGGTGAACTTGATGGTGATAAATTGGATAAGTGGTTAGGTAATTTATTACAAACTCAAGGTCCCGATATCTTCCGCACCAAAGGAATTTTAAATATTGCTGGAGAAGAAAATCGTTTTGTTTTTCAAGGGGTACATATGTTATTAGATGGTAGAGCAGATCGTCCTTGGAAGGAAAACGAAACCCGTAAAAACGAACTGGTATTTATCGGACGTAATCTTGATGAAGCCAAGTTAAGAGAAGAATTTAAAGCTTGTGTTGTGTGAATTGGGAATTGGGAATGGGTAATTGGTAATAGGGAATTGGTAATTGGTTAATTAATAACTCTTAACTGTCAACTGTCAACTGTCAACTGTCAACTAACTCCTAACTGTTCAATCCAAAATCTAAAATCTAAAATCCAAAATTCCATGCCCCAATCTACCGTCAACTCTGAGCAATTTAAATTGCTATCATCACAAACTCTCTCAGATTACGTTACCGCTGTTGCTTGGTCAACCCAAGGGGATGTTTTAGCTGCGACTTCTGCCGCTGGAGAAGTGGTATTTTGGCAAAATGGCGATTTACTTACTTTGCAATCTGGTAATGGTGAATCTGTAGATTGCCTTGCTTTTTCCCACGATGGTAAATTTGTTGCAGTTGGTGGACAAAATGGACAAGTCAAAATCTGGAGAGAAACCGAGTTAATCACCACTTTAGAAAATGCACCTACTTGGGTTGATAAATTGGCTTGGAGTCCTAAATACAATCATTTGGCTTTTGTTTTGGGACGTAAAGTCCAAGTTTGGGATGCTGATACCCGTGATTTTGTTGCGATTTTAGATTTTGAGAACTCTTCCCCATTGGCTATTGATTGGCGAAATGATGGAAATTATATTGCGATCGCGGGACATCTCGGTGTAAAAGTTTGGAATACTCATAATTGGGACGAACAACCATACATTTTAGATATTCCTTCCACAAGTATAGCCATGGCTTGGTCTGGAGATGGAAAATATCTGGCTTCTGGTAATATCGATAAAACCATTGCAGTGGTCGAAACTCAACAGTTAATCTCTGAAGATGAACCCAGTCCGTGGATTATGCAGGGTTTTCCGGGTAAAATTCGTGACATTGCATGGTCACAAATTAATTCCGAAAATGGTGCGCCTTTACTTGCCTGTTGTAGCGTTGATGGTATTGTATTGTGGGAAAAACAATCTGGTGAAGACTCGGACTGGGAAGCAACAATTTTGACGAATCATGCTGATATTATTCAAGCGATTGATTTCGCTGCCGACAGTTTTTTACTCGCTTCTGCTGGTAGCGATGGTTGGTTATGTTTATGGGAAAATTCTCAAGTTTCACAAGTTATTACAGGTGTTAGAGACGGTTTTACCTGTGTTGCTTGGCACCCTCAAGAAAGTAAAATCGCCGCTGGGGGACAAAATGGTGAGTTATTAATTTGGGGGAATAGGATTGGGGGGAATAGGGAATAGGGAATAGGAGATGGGGAGAAATAAATATCAACTGTCAACTGTCAACTGTCAACTGTCAACGGGAACAGAGATTTGTGCAATAAGTCGATAAATAAAATAGTAGCTGTCATCTCAGCAAATATCAAGATATCATGGGTCTAAACCGAAAATATCATCTATATAATCAATAAATTATGATTATCGCGAAACTTGTTTTATTTGCTTCACCTTTAGTAATTGCTTCTATGTTGTTTTTAGCAAATCCCGCAGCAGCATCTCCGATTAATTCTGCATCTACTAAAACGCATATTAATACTGTATCAGCAAAATCAACTCATCAGTTAATTACCTTAAATCAAACTGATAATTCTAATCCTATTCTCGATAACCTTGGTTGTCAGTGCGCTTATTGCACTAAAGCTAAATTACAGTTAGAAGGTAAATTATCAATTTCTAGTATTTTATAGCAGCTATAGAAATACCCCACCCGCCTAACGGCACCCTCCCCTTGTCAAGGGGAGGGTTATTGATCTTTCGGGTTTTTATAATATTTGCGCTGTATTAGAGATATTTTAACCAAAAACCCGACTTATTAATGGCTGGATACTAAAAGAATTTCAACTTTATTAACTGTTAACTGATTACTGATTACTGATTACTGTTTAGAGAAACTATTATATAAACAGAAATAGATAAGACCTTTAGTCGTACATAAATAAATATAATGCAAACACCTTATGTAACTAATTGCAACTGACTAAAATAAATTTTTTCACCTCAAATAATTAAAAAAACTTGTGCAATATTACTTTTAATTAAGGTAGAGAGAAATACCTTGTCGATAATGATTATGATTGTTTGCGGCAATCATTTATTAACCATTTGACTCAAGAGAGAAAAGCAAAATGACACCACAAGCTACTGCAAATCCTATTGAGCAAGATTTCGTTGTTAATTCTCAAAAATCATTATCTGTTGTAATTGAAGGAGAACAAGCGACATCTGTAGATAGACTTCCGCAATCTTGGCAAGATATTTATGCGGGTAAGTCGAATACTAAGCTTTCTAACCCCGAAGAATACGTGAAGATGGCGCAATTATTTCTTCACAAAATGTCTAACGGTGATGTAGACTTATTCAATGAATCTGATGATTTGCACCATTTAAAGCCTGCTTTTTGTCAAATATTTGGTACTTTAGGTTGGGAAGCTCTTGAATTCTACGGTAAGGATTTTGATGTAGAGCGATATCCTAACTTTGATTCCATTGAAAAACAACTTTCTCCAGAAGAAGGAGATTATCACAATCGCAAACAAATTGTCGAAATTGGTAAAGCTTTGTTTGCAGAATTCGGTTACGATTTACCAGCTTCTTTTTATCACGTACATTTAGCTCCCGTTTACAGAGAAGAGGTTTCAGAAGTACGTCCGTTAAGATTTTCTGAGGAAGACAAACTCAACGCTCGTGCTTGGGATGCTTCTTTACACGGACAAAAGGTATTTCCGATTCAATTAATGGTACAAAGTATCTCTTCCAAACATGGATTTTTCCAAGAACATGGTTGTGGTTGTAACCATGCTATGACAAGAGTTGGTGCTACTGATACCTCTTTTGATTATCAAATTCGTCCAGAAATGCGAACAACCTGGATTCGTGATTTCATATGGACTGTATGGTATGAGTACGCTTTCTTTAAATTTGTGCCGGTAACTCGTTTTTTAATTAATTAAAATGTTTTCGGCTTCTAATTGAATTTCTTATCGGTCGGTTAAGATATCGTTATAATTTTAACCGACTTTGATTATTTTTGATTAAACATTAGTTTAAGGAATCATCAAAGATTTAGGGCTAAAACTCTGACTACGAAGCAAGAAATTTTTGTATATTTTCTCTAAAAATAATAATTTGTTTTTATCTTGCTAAATTCCATGCATGAATATTTTAAGATGTTATGATTTGTTGAGAATACTTTTTAAGACTATAGGAGTTGTAGCATGAGTCATACATCACCCCCAAGTTACCCAAGTCGCTCAAAAATGTTACAAAGTCTGTTTTCGGAAGCCTATAAAACTGCGAAACAGGGATTATGTGGAGATAGAATTCTTGCTCAAAAGAGTAATGTAGAAAGAAGATTGGAAATTTGTTCTAATTGTGAAAAGTACAATGCAGAAGCCAAACGTTGTACTGTATGTGGATGTTTTATGTTGGTAAAGGCAAATATTGAAACTTCTGAATGTCCGGATGGTAAGTGGTAGTCTTGTATTCTAGAAGATAATTTTTATGGCTGTCAAATCTCTGGTTCGTTATCCTAATTCTTTGTTAAGGGAAATATCAACTAAGATTGAAGTTTTTAACTTGGATTTTCAACTTTTGGTAGACAATTTAATTGATACGATGTTTGCAGAAGATTCGATGGGATTAGCAGCACCTCAAATTGGAGAATTGAAACGAGTGTTTGTTTTAAATCCAAAGCGTATTGCAGGTAATAAAAGTAGAAATTATCAACAAAAAGATATATTATGTATTGTTAATCCTCAAATTGAAAATCAAGACTGTTTAATTGATTCAAGTGAAGGATGTTTAAGCTTTCCGGGACGAAGAGAAACCGTAAAGCGTTTTAATCAGATTAGAATCAAAGCTTTAAATCGAGAAAATCAAGTTTTTTACCTTGATGCTCAAGGAATGTTATCGATTCTTATTCAACATGAAATTGACCATTTGAATGGTATTCTTTTGATTGATAGGTAATTGGTAATTGGTAATTGGTAATTGGTAATTGGTAATTGGTAATTGTTGACTGTTAACTTATAACTCCTAACCTTTAACCTTTAACCTTTAACCTTTAACCTTTAACCTTTAACCTTTAACCTTTAACCTTTAACCTTTAACCTTTAACCTTTAACCTTTAACCTTTAACCTGAAATAGTTTTTATCTTACGAGTTGAGCGGTGGAGTTGAAAACTGACGAGAAAGAGTTTTAGTAAGTAATATTGTTGTTAATAGGTTGCTAAATGCG
>JAAUSO010000198.1 GCA_012033205.1 Richelia sp. SL_2_1
TTACCTCACCCCGCCCTCTTAACCCCTCTCCTTCATAAGGAGAGGGGAAGGGGGTGGAGGTTTTAGTGTATTGGACTCAACTGAAATTTGCTATAGGTGTTTTGTTAGACATTATCCTCAGTTCTGTGCGAAGTCGGGTTTTTTATAAAGGTTGTCTGAGATTACAGATATTTATCCTAAAAACCCGACTTCTGTGACTGTCATCGAGCTCACTTCATATCTTGTAGCATACCCTACAACTTCGAGTGCGCTCTAAGTCAACCCCAAATAGAATTTTAAAAGCAAAAAAAACTTATAGGTATTTGTGATCGCGTAGTGGTTTGGAAAGGATTAAGTTTCCGTTTGCACTGCAATCACAACAAACTGATCATCATTAAGTAAGATAGTCTTGCGCCAAACATTGGTACGTCCGGAAATCGGTGTGAAGTCGCTCGAATAAGCGAGTTTCTGTAATTCTTTTAGCAGATTTGGAGTTAGTGATGTGAGGACACCAGGTGGAATTTCGCTCGTCCAAGAGGAAACAAACCCCTTGAAGTTGCTTTTCTTATCCTGCGTAATATAAGTGTCGCCTCTGTAAGTGACAATGTAGGTATAGAGTGGCATAGGTAACTTCACTACTGATTTTTGAGTATGCGATCGCGCCTTCAAGCATAGCTGTGAAAAAATTGGAATGGTTTATTTTAGAATTAGGAATCATAACGAACTTGATAATGAAGTTCGACAAAACTATCTTGATATGTTGTCGCAGTTAATAACTTGAGTGGAGGTGTGATAATGGCGCGAGGTAATAAAGCCGCTCCACTACCCAGTGTAACTGATGCAATGGAGACAATTATCTCATCAAGTAACCGATTATCGTAAAATTGCCCGACTAAATCACCACCACCTACCAGCCAAATATTTTTATCTCCTGCGACTGCAAGCATTTCTTGATGAAATTGTCGCACATCTCCCTTCACAAATCGAATATTTGCTCCCGCAATTGCTGGTAAATTTCGAGAAGAAAAAACCCAAGTAGGTTGTTCGTACATCCATGTTTGGGGACAGTCAGCATCTTGGTTAATGTGATGAGCTAAAATCCATTCATAGGTAGTTGAACCCATTGCAATTGCCCCAATTTCTCGAAGGAAATTACCATAGCTATCTCCTTCCACCTCGCCAAATTGAAATAACCAATCGAGGGAATTGTGTTCATCGGCAATAAATCCATCTAAACTTGTCGCGGTGTAATACTGAGTTTTCATGGCATTCTCAAGTTTTGGTGGAGAAAATAAACACTCAAATACAACTTTAGCTTCTATCTTCTCTAGCTCTACAATTGAAACAAGATAAGAAATGAAAGATGGAAAATTAACTCCTTTAAGTCTCACAGAAATTTCTGCTTTGCTTGCTTCGTTTATGAGTATCAGTCAATGGGTTTCTATCTATTGGCTATTTGTTTGTCGTTGCTTTTGCATCTGATTATTTCAAAAGTGGCCCAATTACTTCAATCCGAATCGTCCTTAATACCGTGGTAAAAGTATTATTAGATGCTATATATAAAAATAAAAAGCCGTATTTTTTGCAAATAAATACTTATTTTTAACCATAGCTAGTTGTAAAAGCTACCCTGTATATGGAAGTGACTCAACAAAAGCGATCGCGTCTGGGTAAGTTTTATTCAATTTTAACAACGAGGGTTGCTCCCGACTTTGTTTCGACATAAATTTCGTAGAGTTACGCCCTAGCAACGGTAATGAAGCACCAAAACACTATTTCCATAGATTTTGTTTTTAGTAAGTTCTAGGGATGTTTGCTTGATTACTTCTGCAAACAATGGAATCCCCGAACCCATTAAAAATGGATTTACTTTGAGGATTAGCTGATCAATTAAATTTTCCGCAAACAGTGTTGTAGCTAAATTTGCACCACCACACAGCCAGATATCTTTAACTGTAGCATTCTTCAAACTTTTCACGAGTGCGATCGCGTTATTCGAGACAAGTTCGACATTTACATCAGGACTTTCTTTCATGCTGCGGGAAAAAACATACTGTTTCAAAGATGGGTAAGGATTTGTGAGACCTACCTTTGAACCGACTTCGTAGGTTTTACGCCCCATTAAAACAACATCAAAATGCTTGCTTTGTGCTTGAATACCCATTGCATCCCGATACTGATAACTGTTAAATTATTTCACTAATTCCTGAATTTATCACAAGTAAGTAAGTGGTAAGCGTTGAGTGACGGATTGATTTTACCACTACTTACTCCAACTTCCTTCTTGTTTGTGAGAAATGCCGGAATTAATGTTTCCGTTTCACAAACCAAAGCAATAATAAACTACTTCCTACTAATACCCATGCATTGGAAGATTCTGGGATACTAGTTTTCAAAGGATTATTCGGTTTGGTCAAATCTTCTTTACCACTTTCTAAGTTTCTATCAAATCTATCTTTCGCTGCTTCTGCTTCTTTGAGTAAACGTCTTTGTTCATCATTTACTAACACTAACATGGAAGAATAAGGCGAAACGAGTTGATATTTCTTGGCTATTGTGTGAATTGCATCTAAACTTTCTAGGTTATCTAGTTTAATTTGTTTGCTCAATCCCCGAATCAATTGTCTGGCTGCGAGTTGTTGAAAATCACTTTGTTGAGTTGAATTATTCTCGGATTGTTCTAAATACCAAGCGTAACCATCAATTACGTCAATTACTGATTCTCCCAAAGTTGTTTTTGTGGCGATTCTTTGCAATACTTCGGGAACTGAGGTGGAAACTCCACCACCGCTATCTTGGATTGCTTTGATGATACCGTCGGTGTATGCTGGTGGTAGTTCGTCGTTGTGTACTATCCATAATGGTGCGGGTATGGTGGGAATTTCTTTGTTATTTTTGGATAATTCATAATTACCCGCATCTGTTAACAGCAATATTGCATCATAAGATGTTTCTTCTCGAAGTTGATTGAATTGCTTTAACATTTCTGGGGTTTGTAAGCTTCCGTAAAAGGTGAATTTATCGGCTTTGAATTTACGGATGTCATCTAAACGTTGCGGTTTGGCTTTTCCAGTAGCAGTAATATACAAATCTACATCGTTATTTTTCAAGTGTTTTTGTAGCCATGTTAAGTTTTGCGATAATTCCTTGACATGGGAACTCATACTACGGGATGAATCGATAATTAAAGCTAAACTTTGATTTTGGGGTAAAGAATAATCTTTATTAGATAACGGTTTGGCTGTGATTTTGTAACCTTCGGGTAAATTGATTTCGTGAGATTTTGGTTTTGAATTTTTGGTATTTATAAAGTCTTCCAACCAAATATCTTTGTCAATTTTTACTTGTTTACCGTTGCGGATACGTTTGGTTTGATCTGTCCAAAAGATGTTACGCTTTTCTCCTAAAGTTGGTAAAGCCACACCTTTTTCTTGCAGCATAACTTGATAAGTTAACCACAAATTCATTTCTGTAGGAACGGGTGGTTGGTTTTCGATTTGTTGTACATTATTACGAGGAATAGGAAATGCTCTTAAACGATAATTTCTTGGTCCAACTTGTTCTAATAATGCTGGATCAACAGGACGTTCTCTTCTTACTTGAGAATTATAAACCTTTTGTGCTGCACCTCTAGGAGAAATTACGAATTCAAAGCGTTTATTTAAATCGCTGGTATCTCCTAACCATAAACCTGTAATTACTGCGCTTTCCGGTAAGGAAAAGTAGTAGAATATTTCTTGAACTTCTGGTGTTTGGTTTTTGTAAACTTCGTAGAGTTCTACTTCAGCGCGATCGCCATTTTCTTTGACAGTAATTTGCTGCGATTCTAACCAAACTTTTTTCTCATTGATATTCAGTAAACCAGCTTTAACTTCTTGTTGATTAAAAGTAGATTGTACTGCATGAGTAATCGCTGGTGCTTCTGCTTTTTGGATGGGTTTATCAAAGAATTCTTCGTAAAGTTTTTCGGCTTTCTTAATATCTTGTTCGTTACCGTTATATAAGAAAGGTGAGATGAAAAAGTTATGAACTTCCTGTACCGCATCGGCAGCAGATTTATTTAAACCTAAAGTTTGACGGTACATAGCGCTGATACTATTGCTATCTTTTCTAGTGCTGAGATAGCGATAGGAAGATAAATAAGCGTTTACTAAACCTTCTTTGATTTGATTTGATTTTGATAATAAAGTTTGACGATTACTATCTGTATTTGCAGGATTATTTAATAAGCTAAATGCCTTTACTTGTGGCTGTTGTTGTAAGGAGACAAATAAGATTATCGAAACAGCGACAACTGTACCACTACCTGTAAAAGCGCGTTTATTCCCATACCGTGCCGCAAATCCTTTGATAGCTTTCTGCCCAGAATAAATGTACATTCCTGACAGTATTGAAGGCATAATCACAACTACAAACGCGCTGAAAATAAACAACAACGTAAGGAAAGGTATGTACCATAATCCGTAAGTAAAAAAGTCACGAGTAAAAGAATCCCATATTGCACTTAACCATTGAAATTTGATAAATTCTTGTCCGATATATGCCGTCAAAGGTAATGCATAAAACAGTAACAAAGCCCCTGCATAAACACCAAACAACAGCATTAAACTGTGTGTTAGCATTTGCATCCATTGCAAAGTTGTTTGACGACGGTTGTTATAACCCCACAATAAATCTACGAAAAATGCTCCAATAGATAAACCCGCAGTCGCGATAATATAGATGCTTGCTGGTGTCATTTCTCGAATTAAAAATAACCGTAAACAACACAATATAAATAACGGTGCTTCCACACCGTAAAATAAACGAATCAGTTGTAAAGGTTGCTTGATGAACTTCCAAGCTCCGAGAATACTAGAAACCGTAGGAACTGCAATTAAAGCAATTAGAGTTAAAGAGAATTCAATCGGAATTTCACCTCTGAGTGTTGCAGCAAATAACCATGGTGCGAGGAAAGGTAATATCCCGAAATATACTACTGCTAAAAAAGTTATATTCCACAACCAAAAGATAGCGTAGAAAGTTGCATTCCAAAAAGTTTTCACTCAAAATTCTCCATTTCAGAAGTTTATGTAGCTGTTAATCATATATCTACATCATATAGTCATTCAATTTCAGATTTTTATGTCTAAATAAATGGATTTTTTATAAAGTTATTTTAAAGTTATTACAAAGTTTTCAATAAAAATATTTGATAATTTGTCCTTTTCTAAATAAATATACGCAAAAATATACTAACTAATTTTTATTTTTGAAAAAATGCATAAAAATACAGCTTCAAACATATGTATAAATGAAAGGTATACAGAAGCTAACGCTTGCTTCACTTCAAAAAAAAGTCTTTAATATAAGTAGTGAAGTATACTTTTCAAATTGTAATTTTGTGTGTTAAGTTACGTCCAAGTAAACAATATTTTTTCAGGTAAATATGCAAGGAAATCAAAATAACAGTCAAAAGATTGTTACAGCTATCCTAATCGCTGGAGGATTTGCCAGTTTATATAATCAAGGATTAATTGGACAAGTTGCTCAATTTATTAACGCTAATATTTCTCCAAAAGCTGTAGCACAGGAATTAAAATTATCTGAAGGTATTTTGTTAACTAAAGGTTATCCTTTGACTCCAGAAATTATTATCAAAGAGTTTAAAGCTGATAAAGTTGTCATGAAAGATAGACAGGTATTTTTGATTCTGTTTAATGGCAAAAAAATCACTGCTCCAGATGGAATTTATGAATTTCCTAAAAGAGGTAAATTAGTTGTTAAGGAAGGTATTTGGCAGGAAATAGATGGTTATTTCGGGACTTCAAAAGATGGAAAAGATAAGGATATTTGGGTGCAATGTGGAGGTGGTCCTTGTAACCCTTGGGACCAAGGTTGGGAATTAATTTTAAAACCAGAAGAGAGTCGTTTACCAATAGAAAAGGTTGCTCAAAAATTAGGAATAGCTAAACTAATTATTGAAGAACGTAGAGTTTTTACCTTTGATTTAAAAGGAAATAAAATTAAGTTACCCGATGGTTTGTATATTTTAGAAAACCAAAATTTACAAATTAAAAATCAAGAAATTATTTGCGACCCCAAAGTTTGCGATGTTCCTCAAGGAGAGTTTATTTTTAATAAAAAAGGATATTTAACTACTCCTCAAAAGATAGATGTAAAAGCGATTTTCGCTAGTATTCAACAATAGGATTTGATAGTTAACAGTTAATAATTTTTTGTGGATCAAGAAGTCGGGTTTTTACGATATAAATATCTGTAATATCAGAAAATTTTCAGAAAACCCGACTTCTACGATTATTGTCAAACTAAAAAATGGATTAAGAAGTCGGGTTTTTAGGATATAAATATCTGTAATATCAGAAAAATATAAAATATCAGAAAAACCCGACTTCTACGATTATTGTCAAACTTACATCTATTAATACTAAAAAATTAAAAATTATGCACTTCATTATTAAATTAAGCAAACTTTGTAATTTACGCTGTAATTACTGTTATGAATATGCAGAACTTGCGAATAAAGAAAGAATGTCTTTGGATAACTTAGAATTCTTTTTTCGAGGTTTAGTTGAATATATTAATTCTCAACCGCATCCAGAGGAGTTTAAACCTCATTTTATTTTACATGGAGGTGAACCATTATTATTACCTCTAGATTATCTACATAGTTTTATAAAACTTCAGGAAAAATATTTGGTTTCTAGAGGAATTGAATATTCTAATTCGGTACAAAGTAATTTAGTTCATTTACCGCAACGTACTATTGATTTACTCAAAGAACTGAATTTACATTTGGGTATTTCCTTTGATGTTTTTGGTAATCAAAGAGTTGATATAAAAGGAAAAGATAGTCAAGATAAAGTATTATCAAATATTCAGAGATTAATTGATAATCAGATTCCCTTTGGTGCAATTACGGTTTTGCATCGTCAAAATTATCAAAATGCATTACAAACTTATGATTTTTATAATCAATTGGGTATAGATTATCGGATTTTACCGATTTTTAGTCTTGATTCAGAAACAGATGAAAGGGTGAAACATCTTGCTCTTTCACCTCAAGAAATTATCCAAGTATATCAACAAGTTGCCAAAAAACAGTTTGCTTCAGGAACAATTAAAATATATCCCCTCTACGATTACTTTACCGCTGCATCGAGATATTTATCAAAACAAAAAATTGCCGAATATAATCCAGCTAAAAGAGAATGGGCTTTGATTATTAACATTAATGGAGATATTTATAATGATGGTGAAGCTTATCTTCCCCAAGGTTTGATGGGAAATATTTTTCAACAATCCTTAACAGAAATATTTGCTTCCTCACAATATCAAAAAGTTTGTAATATTAGAACAAAACGCACTTTAACTTGTCGTCAATGTGCCTTTGATTTAACTTGTAATCAATTACCAATTGCAGAAGCTTGTCCCAGCGAAAGAATTTATAATAAAACAGGGGAATTAATTTGCGCGATCGCAAAACCGATGATTGAATTTATGATTAGGGAAATCGAAGCAATCGATGCTGCTCAATTGCTGTTAAAGTCTTACAATCACATATCAAATCCCGTAACTGCGAAGGTGACATTGGTTTAATAGGGAACAGGGAATAGGGAATAGGGAATAGGCAATAGGGAATAGGGAATAGGGAATAGGGAAAATTTACTTATCTTATTTTCCAAAATCTCTTTCTAAATCGTGAATCACAGTTTCGATATACCATTCCTCAGACATTCCTGGATAATAAAACTTTGCTTGTTCGATTAATCTTTGAGCAATTTCCCATTGTCCCCCGACTAATCTTAACAACCGATAACGTAACTTTTCATAGTCATTTTTTTGAATTTCAGGAGTAGGAGAATGTATCTTTCTCAGGTTATCTAAAACTTGTTGATAATTATCCCAATCTTGCTTTTCACAATAAATACTTGCTGCTCTTTGAAAATCAGTAATAGCTTGGGGAATTTCTTCCATGCGAACATAACATAAACCGCGATTATAAAAAGCTGTCGCACTATAAGGATTAATCTCTAAAGCTTGAGCATAATCCTCAATTGCACCCAAATAATGACCAATAACTTGATAAGCATTGCCTCTAGCAACATAAATTAAATCATCATCAGGCTGCATTTTTAAAGCTTGATTAAAATCGGCAATCGCACCTTGATTATCCCCCAATTGTAAACGTGCTTTACCCCGGTTACGATAAACCACAGCAGCGTCAAAATTCAACTGTAACGCGGTATTAAAATCAGCAATTGCTTCTCGATATTTTCCTTGCTTACAATATACAACCCCACGACAGCAATAAGCTTTTCCATCCTGAGAATCTGCTCGTAAAACCCAATTCAAATCTTCCATCGCTTCTTGGGTGTTACCCCGTTCTGCTTTCTCTAACAAAGCGTTAAAATAATCTTGCTCAGATATTAGCGGTGTAGTTTGGAATAGTCCCTTTTCTACCACAACCTCTTGTTTTCGCGGTTGTAACTGCTTTAACTTCTCCAAAACCAGCTTGGCATTTTCAGTATCCTTCTGCTCCAAATATAGATTAGCTGCTATTTTAAAATTTGCGATCGCACTTTGAATATTTCCCAATTTCCGCTCTATCACTCCCTTAAGATTATAAGCAGATGCTTTGTAGGAATTCAATTCAATAGCGCCATTGACATCCTTCAATGCACCGGGTAGATTTTTCAACGCTAACCTTGCTAAAGCACGACAATAATATACTTCTACACTGTAAGGATTTCGTTGCAAAACTTGATCATAATCAAAAACAGCTTGGGGAATATGTCCCAAATCGTAGTATGCTAAACCTCGTTGATAATAAGCCTCAACAAACTCCGGATTAACTTGCAGCGCACGAGTAAAATCCTCAATAGCGCCAGGATAATCCTTCTGTTGTAGCTTAATCAATCCTTGCTCGAAAAATTCTTGTTCCATTACACTTAACACTTAACTTACTGAATAATTATAGATACTTATCTTAACTAACGAATTATGAAAGGGTAATGGGTAATTGGTAATTGGTAATTGGTAATGGCTAATTGGTAATTAAATCCGTGAAATCAGTGAAATCCTTTTTAATCCGTGGTGGGGAATGGATAATTTATTTTTATAATAATAACTCCCAACAACTAACTAATAATTAGTTAATTATTTAATTAGTTAATTATTTCAATCCAAAATCTAAAATCTAAAATCCAAAATCGATATGTCCGACTTCATCTACCATTATCCAACTTTATATCCAGGAATATTACTAAAACGCTACAAACGATTTTTTGCAGATGTACAACTTACTTCTGGAGAAATTGTCACAGCACATTGTCCAAATACCGGACCGATGAAAGGAGTATATATTCCTGGAAATCCTGTACAATTATCAAAAACAGATAATCCCAAACGTAAATTAGCCTACACTTGGGAAATGATTCAACTTAATGATAATGAACCAACTTGGGTAGGTGTAAATACAGGTTTACCAAATAAAATTATTAAATTAGCACTACAAAAATATATCTTTCCAGAATTAGGAAAATACGATGAAGTTAAAAGTGAAGTTGTTTACGGACAAGATAGAAAAAGTCGGATAGATTTCTGTTTACTTTCTGAACAAAAAGCGATGAATTTATCAAATCAACTCGATACAAATTATGTAGGAATAAAAAATAAATCATTATTAATAGAAGATAATCGTCCAATATATTTAGAAGTCAAAAATACAACTTGGACTGATAAAAGATTAGCCTTATTTCCTGATACAGAAACAACCAGAGGACAAAAGCACCTGCGAGAATTAATGGCACTTTTACCCCAAAATCGTGGAGTCATGCTTTACTTTATTAACCGTAGCGATTGCACTCATTTTGCACCTGGAGATAATGCTGACCCCATATATGGTAAATTATTACGACAAGCTTTATCTATGGGTTTAGAATTATTACCATGTCGCTTTGAAACCACACCCGTAGGTGTTAAGTATTTGGGGTTAGCAGAATTGCAAATTTAATAACTCCGGTGGTACTAACTCCGGTACAGACGTAGCATTGCTACGTCTCTACAACTGCTCTTCCCTCTACGCAAAATCAAGAAAAGAAACACTACTTGCTTCAATTCCAGTTAATAAAGCTAAAGTTTCACCTTTATGAGTAATCCAAGTGTCGTTGATATTATTACCCATACCTTGATTAGCAGTAATATCCTGCAAATTTAAACCACTAGATAATACTAAATAATCTTCACCGACTACAAAATCCGTAATAGTATCAATTCCTTCTCTTGAAGCTAAAACAAAGTTATCACTACCACCACCGCCGGTTAATGTATCATTACCAAAACCACCTTTAATAGTATTAACACCGTCGTTACCTATAATTACATCATTGTAACGAGAACCGATGATATTTTCGATGTTGCTCAGATTATCTTCAAGACTATTTTTATTAATAATTGCGTCGTACCAAATATTAGCAGCTTTGTTGTAACCTTCTACAGTCAGATGAACTCCATCTTGTAAATCATCGAATGTTAATCCAGCAAAAATATCGACAAAAGTTACATCTTTACCAAATGCTGGTTTACTATTAACAATACCCGGTATGTGGGAATTAAATGTTATTACCTGTTGCTGTTGTTCTTCTGTTCTACTAATAGGTGGTATCGAACTTACTAAAAGTTGAGTATTTGGTAATTGATAGGTAATTTTATCGATTAAATTATTAAGACGACTGGGTGCAGTACTCATATCGTCCTCTCGGAGTATGTCATTAGTACCAATCATCAACAGTACTATATCCGGTTGAGCATCATTTAACCAACCATCTACAGCGTTCGTAATGTCACCTATTCTCCACCCACTAAATCCAGCATTATCGCTATCAAAACCTTCGGAGCCTGTTGCATGAGGTCCGACAAAATCTATATTAAAATTATTATTAATAAATAATTGCCATAAATCATCGCGGTAAGCTCCTAAATCCCAACTTCCCCAACCTTCCGTATTGGAATCACCCAAAGGCATAATTTTGAGCGGTTGTGCAGAATTAGTGGTAAATTTGTGAGTTACTTTACCAGAATTTAAGTCTGCAAAAATACCAGAATTTGCTGCATCATAAGTAATAGTATCTATTCCGTTACTGCCAGAAAAAGAATTATTACCCGTACCACCATCAATCAAATTATTATTATTATTAACTGTAGAAATCGGAACTAATTCCAAATAATTGAGATTAAAAGAACTGGAGAACATATCCAAACGCATTTCATAACTACCTGCATCTAAAGTGAAAGTGTTAGAAGCGACATCTTGCCAATTCCACCAAGCACCAGTATTACCAAAATTAAAATTCTCTTGTTTTCCTGCAATAGTTGCTTGAAAATTATGATTTTCATCCACAGCAGAAGCGACACGGGACACCAATTGATATTCTCCCGATATCGGAACAGTAACATCATAAGTTAACCATTCCCCCCACTCAATCCAACCAAGGGAATAACCACCATCAACATCGTTACTGGATGCGATATCAACATCATCAAAGCGGTATTCTCCACCGCTATTACCCAATGTGTTATCGATACCATATTGATAATTTTCTGCTTCAATGCGAATTGAATTCATATTTTCCTCGAAATTTTGTCTCTTTTTCGTCAATAAAAGCAAAATTAGGGAAGATATAGTGATTTAATCCGAAAAAAACATCAAAATGCGGTTAATTATAATTTTTTAGCAAACTTTAGCAAAAAGTAATTAATTATTAGCAATTAATACAGATTGTAGGATATGTGATGGCGGAACGGTTAATTCTTATGATTAGGAATGGCCGCAACTAGCTGTAGGGTGTGTGACGCTACGATTAAATTTGAACGGTTCTATAAGACTTGTAGCGTCACGCACCACCCGCATATTGTGACTAACTAATTCTATGTTTAAAATGTGCCAGTTGCGTAATACCAATTTAATGTGAAGACGAATAGTAAAGAATCCTTGGGTGTATACACAAATCTAATTACCCCCCTTAATCCCCCGATGTATTGGGGGAA
>JAAUSO010000199.1 GCA_012033205.1 Richelia sp. SL_2_1
GGAACCCTTTGAGGTTGTCGTCGCTTTCGCGTCTCTCTCTCAGGCACTTATACATAGTATCGAGAGAATTTGTTTGTGTCAACTCTTTTTTCAAAGTTTTTTTGGATCTTTTTTTCATCGATTCCTAAAACTCTTGCTGAATAAGGGCTGTGAGCTATATTTTTTTTGAGGTTTAGTCGAAATCGCTTGGTTGAAACTCCTCTTGATTAGATTTCCGGTAATTGCGATCAAATTAAATCCCCAGAAACCTCTAAATAATTTGATTAGATTTTAGTGGGTAAGCTGTTACGCATTTAATTTGTATAATACTAGCGAGTAGCGAGCTTTCCGGTATGCCCCTCCGGGGCAGGCTACGCCAACGCACTACAATATTTTTCAGGTTTTCCCGCTATACAATTTAGCTGCACATCAGCTTAGAAGTTTGAGTGCTAAGCTTCAGGGCAATTAATCAATGAACTTACAATAAGGAAAGTTCAACTCATAAGCCAGAAACTAAATCGAGGTATAGTTACTTTGGCACTCAAAGATTTTCACCTGTGAAAGCCTTGCGGTGAAACACCTTCATGAGGGGGTTGGTCTTCCCCTCCTCTCACATATATATAGTTATCTAGAAGATCAAAAACCGTTAAAAACCTAATCTTACAGTTGGTATTCAGATAAATCCGAAGCAATTAACATATCAATTAGCTCGGTAACACCAGCACCACGACTATTCTCTGTTACAAAAGTCGCAGCTTCTTTTACTGCTAGCGTTGAGTGACGGATTGATTTTCCCACTACTACTTACTACTTCCAACTTCCACTGGTTTATGAGAAATGCGGGATTTGCTTACAAAGCGGATATTGTGCAGCTTTTGGCGAATATCGATGGTAAATAGCACGAAAGTTGTTGTTTAAGTTTGATAAGTGAGATAATCTCGTACTACCTTGAGAACAAGAAATATATTTGTTTTTAGCTAAGCAATTTTTTTATGAAAACCATAACCGCCACATTACCTTCATTTATAATTTTGGACGACTATCTCAAAGATTGGTTGCGAGAAGATATTGGAAGGGGCGATCGCACTACCCAAAGTCTGTTAATTCAAGATATCACATTAGGGTTAGGGCAGTGGACAGCTAAAGAGAACGGAATAATTGCTGGATTACCAATCGCAAGGAGAGTATTTCAACTTCTCAATGAAAAAGTTGATTTTACTGCACTGGTAAATGAAGGAGAATATTGTCAATCAGGAACTGCGATCGCAAAAATCGAAGGTTCCCTTGATGCTTTGTTGACTGGGGAAAGAGTTGCTTTAAATTTGGCAATGCGTTTGAGTGGTATTGCAACGCTAACTCGAAAGTATGTAGAAAAAATTGCGGATTTACCGACTTTATTTGTGGATACCCGTAAGACTACACCAGGTTTGCGAATTTTAGAAAAGTATGCGATTCAAGTAGGTGGTGCTATCAATCATCGCATGGGTTTGGATGATGCGGTAATGATTAAAGATAACCACATTGCAGCTGCGGGTGGAATTGGTAAAGCAATAACTTCTATTCGACAACGAATACCTTATCCTTTAACTATAGAAGTGGAAACAGAAAGTTTAGAACAAGTAGAAGAAGCTTTGAAATATCAAGCCGAGATTATTATGTTAGACAATATGAAACCGAATATGATGCGCGAAGCTGTAGAAATTATTCGTCAGCATAATAATAAAGTGAAAATTGAAGCTTCCGGCAACGTCACCCTGGAAACCATTCGCACCATCGCTGAAACTGGGGTTGATTATATATCCAGTAGTGCGCCGATTACTCAATCAAAATGGTTGGATTTGAGCATGAAAATCAATTAAATTTTAGATTTGAGATTTGAGATTTTTTTGGATTAAAAATTCAAATTATCAGTCAATTACTCACAATCATATCTACCGATACAGCAACATCCGGAAATGCTAATGGATAAATCGTCCCTTCAGTTACGGTAGATTTTGAAGCATATTCTCCATCTGATGGCTGTCGAAATATAATCAACTGTCTTTTTTTGAGATTTACCACCCAATATTCAATAATTCCTACTTCAGCATAGATTTTAGTTTTCGTTTCTAAATCTTTTTCTAAACTGGAATTGGAATACTCAATCAACCAAAAAATATTTTCCGGATAAGGATGATGTTCTAAATATTCGCGTCCTAAAGGTTCAACAATAGCAATATCGGGTTCAGGTTCGGAATTGTTCGGAAGCGTAATTGGCTTTGCTTGACGAACTTTTGCACGATTACCTAATAATTTACTTAAATACTCCCCTGCTTCAGTACTAAAATAAGCATGGGGCTTTCCTTCCGGTGACATTTCTACAATTTCTCCCCGAAGTAATTCAACTCGACGATTATCAAATATTCCCGCAGCAATCATCTGGTGATATTCTTCTATGCTCCATTTGGCTAAGGTTACTGTCATAGTTAGTCTCCGATGAAACCATGTAATTTAATTGTCTTCTAACTTATATTTTATCCAAAATTAATCTTCAAAGCTTGAATATACACAACCAATCAGTAAAAAAATCATTTTGTCAGATTCCTAACATTTTCTATAAATGTTGATAATACTGGTGTCAACTGTTCGGGTTTCCAAGCAATACCTAATCCTGCAATTGGCGCTTCAGGAGTAAGTACGCGATAAACAATCCCGTAAAGTGTTGCATAATCAACTCTACATTCCCTGTGGGATTATCGCCAAAACTTAATTTCAGGATGGCACTCTACGATTGAAATTAGGAAAAACTACATTCAGTAAAGAGCGATCGCCGTATTGCTGACAAATTTAGGCGATCGCGTTAAAAGCATCCTAAAAATTCTGTCTAAATATCCGCGATTCGGATGTTGGAAAATTTCTGGATATCCGCGCTAAATCTACTGAAAAGCTTGTAATTACGTACAGAATTGGGATGATAGTCCGAAAAATTCCGTCTATTCCCCGTCCAAGGATGATAGCCAGAAAAGTTCTGGATATCCACGCATATTTGGGTAATTATCTAGAAAAATTCGGTATGATATGTGGATATTGACGATATCCAGAAAAGTTCTTGATATTATCACTAAATTACCTGTAATGCTTTATTTGACTGGAATGTTTGAGATGATATACGGAAACTTTCGGGTTGATAAATAGTTAGGCGGCTTGAGTTTCTGGTGAGGGCTTTGTTAAGAGATAGCCAGTGAGTGTCTGAAACTGAAGCAATTCCGAAAAGATTTATAAGAGCGTAAAATCGCAGCGCGAGCAGGTTATAAATGCGGCGAGGTTGAGATGAATCACATTGAGAAATTGCAAGACCAGTATGTCAAAATTGGCTCAGTCAATACCCGCTATTGGCAACTCGGTGAGTCCGGCAGTCCAGTCATCCTTCTGCATGGCGGAGGTGGCTATGTCGAGTTGTGGAAGTATAATATTGTTGAATTAGCCAAACAGCATCGTGTTTATGCATTTGATATGGCGGGTGCAGGTCGATCTGATAAACCAGATGCAGATTACACATTTGACTTCATGGCTCAGTTCACACGAGATTTCATGAAGGCTTTAGACACTCCCAAGGTCAACTTAATTGGAACTTCTGCGGGTGGTGGAGTGGCGTTGACTTTAACGCTGAACTTTCCAGAGTTAGTCGATCGATTGATTCTGGTTGGCAGCGCTGGTTTGGGCAAAGAAATCAACTTTTTGCTACGAGTCACAACGCTTCCGGGTTTAGGTAAGTTGTTTAGTTCGCCTAGCAAATCCGGTATCGCGATGTTGTGTAAACAGGCAGTTTATGATTCAGAACTGATTACTAATGAAATTGTTGAGGAGTTCTACCAAATGGCGACACTGCCTGGAGCAGCACAAGCGACATTAAATGTCGGTCGTTCCAACTTCAATATCTGGGGACAATTCCACCAGTCGATCACTGAAAGATTAGAGACTATTGCGGCTCCGACCTTAATTGTTTGGGGTAGACAAGACCCGATGGTTCCTGTAACCCATGCTCAGTCTGCTGCTAAAATCATCCCGAATGCTCGGTTGGAAATTATTGAAGAGTGTGGTCATTGGAGTTCGATTGAGCATACTCACAAATTCAATCAGTTAGTTTTAGAGTTTCTGGCGTGATTTCTTCTGGCGTGGTGCCTAGTTGCCAGCCACCTAACACGTCATGGCAGAGGACGGTTGATAGTCATTGGTGGTGTTACCGAGGTTGTCTGCCGTCGCTGCATTTTTCCGTTAATTTTACTAGAAAAGCGATCGCATACCAATTTCTCTACACTAATAGGTATCGCGTACGGAAATTGTCGATCGAGCAGTTGGAAAATCTAGGGGAAACGTTGCTCGATTTTACGAGTGTCGGCGATTTGGAAGCTTGGTTAAATATGCAACGGGAATAAGTTCGAGATGATTATCAATCAACTTGATTTGACAGGTGTTTGAGCGATTATGTCGATAATTTATCGCGGGGTTTTTCTGTAGAGCAATACCTACAATTACTAATCGAAAATGACTCACAAACTGAGGTATCAAAACCTATTCATCAACCAGAAAAACTTTAGCATTTCCTAATATATTTAATATATTTAGTCAGCCCGATGTCACTTGCGATCGCTATCGGGATAAAGGGAGGGAGTATTTGCTATTATATCTCTAGCAATTTCCAGAAATACTGATAATACTGGTGTCAGATTTTCGACTTTCCAAACAATACCTAACCCCGCTATTGGTGCTTCAGGAGTAAGTGTACGATAAACAACCCCGGTACGTTGGAAGTTTTTCACATGGGATGGTAATAACGAAATACCAATTCCTGCAGCAACAAATCCCAACATTACTTGCATTTCTCTAGCTGCACAAACCACATTTGGACGTAAACCGACTCTTTGATAAATATCAAAAATTTGTTCGTGTAACCCACAACCTCTGTCACGAGATGCTAAAATCAACGGCTCATTTGCAAGTGCAGTGATGGTAATTTCTGATTGTGCAGCTAAAGGATGATTTTCTGGTAGAGCCAAAACTAAAGGTTCTTGCAGCAATATCTCCACTTTTAAATTTGCATCAGTGATTGGTGGTATGACAAAACCAATATCGAGATTATTTTCTGCGATCGCAATTACTTGTTGACTGGTTTCCATTGGTTTCATGATTATCTCCACTTCAGGAAAGCGATCGCGGAATGCTTTAATGGCAAGTGGTATCACATCATATACTGACGAACCTTGAAATCCCACCGTTAATTGACCAATTTCTCCGCGACTCGCTCTCTTTGCTATTTGTATTCCTTGGTCAAAACGAGCGAGAATTTGCTCAACTTCTGTAAGGAAAATTTGACCAGTTACAGTTAATTTTATTTGACGTTGGTTACGTTCAAATAGTAGGATACCTAATTCTTTTTCTAAGTTTTGAATTTGCCGACTTAGGGATGGTTGGGTAATATTTAATCTTTCTGCTGCACGACCAAAATTTAATTCTTCCGCTACAGCTAAAAAATATCTCAGGTGACGCAACTCTATATTTTGATTGTTTTGATTCATGCTTAAAAGCTATTAATTTCTTGCCTATCAGGCATTAGACTAAAATCAAGTATTGTTTTAGAGTATTAAACAGCATATCTGATGCTGGTAAGATTTTCGAGCAATAGGAATTTAAGTCAAAAATATGGCGCAAATTTTACATATTGATACTAGTCCCAGAGGAGAACGTTCTCACTCACGGACTTTAGCAAGTGATTTTGTAGCAAATTGGAAAAATAGTTACTTAGATACAACAATTACCTACCGAGATATTGGACACCAAATTATTCCCCCAGTCAGCGAAACTTGGATTGCAGCAGCATTTTCTCCCCCCAATACCCACACACCAGAATTGACTGCTGCTTTGCAACTTTCCAACGAATTAATTGATGAGTTAGTTGAATGCGATCGCTATATTTGTAGTGTACCAATGTACAATTTTGGCATTCCCGCAAATTTCAAAGCCTATATTGACCAAGTTTGTCGGGTTGGACGCACTTTTGCTGTTAATCAGCAAGGTGGTTATGAAGGGTTATTAACAGGTAAGAAAATGTTAGTAATTACTGCCAGGGGTGGAAGTTTTCCTGCTGGAACTCCTGCTGCTAATTTTGATTTTCAGGAACCTTATATTCGGACTGTTTTCGGCTTAATGGGTGTGACTGATATTAACTTTGTGAATGCAGAAAATCTGGCAATGAAAGGTGATACAAGAGAACAATCTTTAGAGTCAGCTAAAGCAAAATTAACAGCATTAATAACAGAGTGGAATTAGTACTAAAAGTTCGATTTTTATCTTTTTCTACAATCTTGATGGGTTCATTGGCTATGATGAATCCATCATTTGCAGATACCAACAATGAATTTACTAATGAATTTGCTCCTGTTACTGCCGTCAGTCAACTAAAGGATGTCCAAGCCACCGATTGGGCTTTTCAAGCATTGCGATCGCTAGTAGAACGCTACGGGGTAATTTCTGGTTATCCCGATGTAAGTTTTCGCGGTCAAAATGCGATGACTCGCTATGAATTTGCGGCTGGTTTAAATGCGGCTTTAAACAGAATTAACGAATTAATTAGTACGGGAAAAGAAAGTTTAGTCTCTCGTGAAGATTTAACTACATTACAACGATTGCAAAAAGAGTTTGCAGATGAATTAGCAACTTTACAAGCAAGAATTGATATCTTAGAAACCAGTAATGTAGAACTTTCAGCAAATCAATTTTCCACCACTACCAAGTTAATAGGACAGGTAATAATAGCAGTTAATGCTGGTGAATTTGCTGGAGATAAAATCATTGCTCCTAGAGGTGCGGTAATTAGTGAAAATGACCCTAATCCAACTGTGATTTACCGTACTAGTTTAGATTTAAATAGTAGTTTTAAAGGGACAGATTTACTCAAAATTCGCTTAGTAACCGGAAGTGATGGCGCAAATGATAGTGCGACAGGTTTTCTAGAACCAAATTTTGGCAGCGTTTTAGACTACTCAGTTCAAGGACGAAATAATCAAATTAGTCTAGCTCGTCTATATTACACTTTTGCCCCCAATCCTGATTTAAAAGTTACGATTGGACCTGCATTAGTTGCTCCTGATTTTGTTGATAAAAACCGCTATGCAAATGTTAGCTTTAAAGATTTTTCTACCCAAGCTTTTGCGAACAATTTCATTTTATTACCACGAGCAGGTGGTGCTGGTGCAGTAATTGACTGGCATCCCAAAGGCAGTTCAATTAAACTACGAGCTGCATACATAGCTGGGGATTCGACAAATCAGCTACCAGATAATCAACGTTTAATTGGTGGAGGAGGTTCGCAAGATATCCGTTTATTTCCTAATGCTGGAGGTGGTGCAGATGGAGGTTTATTTGGTGACCCATATCAGGGTTTTGCCGAGTTAGAATATTCCCCAAGTAAAGCTTTTAATGTGCGTTTACAATACAGTGGTGGAAAAATATTTGGTAGTAGTTTTCAAGGAGTTGGGGTCAATTTTGATTATGCTTTAAATTCCCAATTTGGTGTATTTGGTCGCTATGGTTATGCCAGTTATCCAAATACTAGCTTAGGTGATATTTATCCTAATTATTGGATGGCAGGATTTAGCTTACAAGATTTGTTTGTTAAAGGGGGTATTTTTGGGGTTGCGATTGGTCAACCTTTTATTGAAAGTGCGGTGGGAAATAGTACGCAAACTAATTATGAAATGTTTTATAACTTGCCAGTGAATGACAATATTCGGGTTACACCATTACTGCAAATTGTTACAAATCCCAGCAATCAAGATGATAACGGGAGAATTCTTAGTGGTACTTTGCGGACAGTATTTTCATTTTAGGGTATTTAACTAGTTATCAAAGTTGACTTAGGATTTAGATATATCAACTGGAGGATAAGCAAATGACAATTCAACTTGACCTCAAACCGGAAACTGAAGCTCGATTAATAGCCAAAGCGGGGGAGAAAGGAGTTTCTGTCACAATTTACCTTGCGTCACTGATTGAGCAGCACTTAACAACCCAAGTAGAACCAGAATGGAAAAATCTCCTCGATCAATTAGCTAGAAGTCCATCATTGGCAAAAGTACCACCTTTATCAGACGAAGCGATTAGCCGTGAAAGCATCTATCGGGAACGGGAAGATAGTCAGTTATGAGCTATTTAGTAGATTCAAATTATCGCCCAAAATACTAAACAAGCCCATGATACACGATTAGTTGCAGCAATGATTGCCCATCAAATTATCCATTTACTAATACCGATTTCAAAAATCTTTTCAACACATCCAGAATAGAAGACGCGATATTACCCTTCGGGAAGTGCTTCGCTCTACGCGTCTCTACAAAATAAATCTGTCGCATTCTTTTTTCAAATTGGTATAACTTTTAATATTGCTGATTTTAAGAGATTTACAGAAATTATGGCAATCGATCCACGGGATATATCTACCACATAAAGTTAATGAAAAAACCAAATATAAACTCAACATTTACTAAAGCGACACTCCTTGTAATTAGCACCCTTACAGTCATGTCAGGTGCAACAATTGCCCCGTCTCTACCTGCGATGCAAGACTATTTTAATAGTGTCGAAAATGCCGATTATTTAGTCAGATTAGCCTTAACTTTACCAGCATTATTTATTGCCTTGGGTGCGCCAATTGTGGGGATTATTATTGATAAACTTGGACGTAAACCCTTATTAATTGTCTCCTTAATTCTCTACGGAATTGCGGGAAGTTCCGGTTTAATTCTCAATAGTTTGAACTTAATTTTAATTGGAAGGGCATTATTAGGTGTTAGTGTTGCGGGAATTATGACCACAGCTACAACTCTAATTGCAGATTACTACATTGGTGCCGCACGGGCGCAATTTTTGGGATTACAAGCTGCATTTATGGGGTTGGGAGGGGTATTTTTCCTCTCATTTGGTGGCATTATCGCTGACCAAAATTGGCGCTATCCTTTCGCTATTTACTCGTTTTCTTTGTTACTTGTACCCTGTGCTTTCCTATTTTTGAGCGAACCCGAACGCAACCAAAACATCAACTCAAATAGAGAAATAAATACAGAAACTCCCCAAAGTTTACCAATCAACTTAGTAATTATCACTTATGGAATTGGCATCTTAACCCAGATTGTTTTTTATTTAATTCCCGTACAACTACCTTTTTATCTCAAACAACTATTCAGTGCTGGTGCATCTCAAAGTGGAATGGCGATCGCACTTGCTACTCTATTCTCAGCAATAGCTTCGCTACTATACCGACAAATCAAAAACAAACTTAGTTTTACCGCCATTTACGGAATTGCTTTCCTAAATATGGGGATTGGTTACTGCTTTATTAGTTTGGGAACAGCATATCCAATCGTACTATTGGGATTAGCTATTGCAGGTTCCGGTTTAGGTTTATTAATGCCGAATATGAATTTTTGCTTGACTTCTGTGACACCTGATGCAATGCGGGGAAAAATTTTAAGTGGAGTGACAACATCACTATTTTTAGGGCAGTTTCTTTCACCTTTGTTGACTCAACCTTTGAGTGGAAGACTTGGTTTAGCTACTACCTACGCATCCGCAGGAGGATTTATGTTGGTTTTAGCTGCGATCGCATTGGTTAGCTTGGGGAATCCGAAAGCAAAATCTTCGTAGTTATATCAAGGCTATTTTTCAGAAATCTCAATTGATTCGGATGTAGCAGTCAATCAGTTATATTATGATGAGAAATTTAGCCATTCATTGTTTATGTTTGCCAGAATCAACCGTTTCTTTCGTCAATTTTTTCATCGAAGCAGAACAATTAATAATGAACCCTTGAATAGAGTTAGTTTGATTGTTATTGTTTTAATTGATATTTTTATCCTGAGTAATGTATTTTCTGGACTAGATGATATTAGCAGATGGCATATTAGTCCGACTGAAGCTTATCCTTGTTATTCGCAATGGCAAAACTACCGGAATGAAACGAATAAAAATAAAGATTTTGAGATTATTAAATTAGCCTTAACAGAACAAAGAGATAATTTTTCATTTCCACAGCAAGCTAAACAATCTCGTCTGGGTAAGGTATCAGAAGTGTGTTTGAGTTATGATGGAATCAAAAATAAACTTGCCAATACCGAAAATAAAAAGATTATTCAAAATATTACTAGTAAACAATCCAAAATTAGTAATTTAGATCAAGCAAATAGGACTATTCGTAATCAATATGATTCCTCACTTTTAGAGAAAATTGCTGGACAACCTCGTAATCAATCGATTAATGTAGTTGGTGCAGAAAAAGCCAAACAAGAGTTAAATGAAAATACCCGCAATATCGCTACTCTAAATCAGGAAAATTCTAATTTAAAAAAACAATTAGTTACAAAGCCAGATAGTTCTACTTTTTTAGCATTTTTAAAAGATAGCGACAAATTAACAGTAGTTGAAAAGGGCTATAATAAAGCTGCTTTTTGGTATCCTAGTATTCAACTAACTTTGCAGTCTTTATTTCTTCTACCACTAATTATTGTCGCTTTATTAGTTGATAAATTTGCTCAACGTCGAAGATATGGACTTGTTTCTCTGATTAGTTGGCATTTACTAGTCATATTTTTTATTCCCCTCATCCTGAAAATTTTCGAGTTTCTCCAAATTGGGATAATATTTAAATTTATTTTTGATATTGTTAGCAAGATTCTGGGTGGTTTGCTTTTTCTTGTCAATTATATTTATATATTACTAATCCCCTTAATTGGTTTTGGAATTATCAAACTTGCTCAAAAAGTTGTTTTAAATCCCAAATCCCAAGCAAGCAATAGAATTCAAAAGTCGCGCTGTGTAAATTGTGCGAGAAAAATCAGAAATAATGATAGTTACTGTCCCCATTGTGGTTATTATCAATATGTTGAATGTCCCAACTGTCACAGTATGACTTATAAACATTTGTCTTATTGTCGAGAGTGCGGATATTCTCAAGAATCAAATAATTCTGAATGAAAAATTATTATTTAACGCGAATTCGGAAGCGGATAAACCCGTAAGCGTTATATTGCCAAATAACACCGCGATCGCATTGGTTACTTTGTGCAAATGGCGTTAATAGTTCGAGACTATTTTATCGGATTTTCAGTAATTTCAAATGGTAGCTTTATTTTCACTGCTCTATACCAGTTGGCAATTATGCAAATAGAAAAGTTATAACAATTTGGAAAAAGAATACGACAGACGGGTTGGTAGGGGTTTAGCACTGCTAAACCCTTACAGGTAGTGTATGTGTTGCAATTGTTTTTTGAATCGGTATTACTAGCTTATTGCCCAATCCTTTCTTTTTCAAAGTAAAAAGTGAACTACCTACACTGACTCTGCGAGTACAGTGTAGGCTTCCTGCCCAACAGAAAGCGTAGTAGTAGATTTCTTGCGTCCTCTATTACTGCGACTTACATCTGGGCGACAGGCTTTATCCCCCGTTCCAGAGGAGCCAGCGCCTTGCGGGGGTTCCCCCCGTTGTGGCGACTGGCATGTCAAAATCCGTAGTCCTTCATTTTTGAGGTTAATACTTGCGTTCACATCCCTGTCATGCCTAGCTTGGCAGTTTTCACAAGTCCAGAATCTTACATCTAGTGGTAAACTACCAACTTGATTCAAGCATACATGACAAGTTTTTGAACTGGGGAAGAACCTATCAACTTCCTGATAAATTTTCCCTTCCATTTCTGCCTTATATTTCAACATGGTGCAAAACATTCCCCATCCAACTTGCTGTATGGCTTTGGCTAGCTTATGGTTCTGCATCATACCTTTAACATTGAGATTCTCAACCACAATAACTT
>JAAUSO010000200.1 GCA_012033205.1 Richelia sp. SL_2_1
TTTTATCTTCTCTAATCTCTCTTTTCTTTTCGCCTCTCGACTATTCATAACCAATAAAGAAAAGTGCATTATATAAAGATTTGTGTGTTTCATTTATGCTTTCCCTCCCCCCTAACAACCCCCCTCTAATAGTAAAAATAGATAGTAATATAGCTCCCCCAACTAAATAATACACGCACATTTTCTCCGTAACCCCCTTGCTTCGGCGCTACCAACTTGAGTTACTTAGCGCTAATTAAAGATTCTTAGGGTTTAAATAATTATATGAGGTGGGGTGGTGGGATTGTACGCTCAACAAAACTTCCCCCTCGCTCCGTTCGCTATCGCTCACTCCGCTTCGGTTTTACCATATATTTATTAATTTAAGTTACTATGGAAAGCTTTAGCTTTACAGTAATTATATATAAGAAAGATAATCGGTATACCGAATAACTCAATCAAACAACGAACGTAGCGAAGGAATACTTCCGCTCGCTATCGCTTCGCGGTTATAAATTTATTTCATAAATGAAAACATTTCAAAAGTGAAATAATGTTTCATTTTTGATATAATGCCTCTACAAGCCTTCTAACCCTATTATACGTGTACCTACTGTTAACATATGTTATCAAATATATATGTTCACAGTGTTAACACAAAGTTTATATAGGGTTACTTTACAGTAGTATTTAAATACATATTCTATAATATATATAATTATAATATCGTCGATAGAATATATATGTTAACATATGTTAGCGACCTTTAAGGGGGGGGACTTTTAGGGGGGGGTAGACCACAAGAAAATATTTTATGATTAAACGAACTATAACCCCTATTGATTAACCCCAATTAAAATATATATTCTATAATAAGATAAGGGAGTACGAGGGACTTTTTAATTTAAATATCTATATACTCTAGAACAACAATCACAGTAAAATATATAAAGTTGGTAATTACCATTTAAGGTATGGAAGAGAAAAAACCTTTAACTTTCTGTAAAGATGGAACTCATAAATATGTTTTTTGTATAGACATGGGAGAAATGGTAATTACCGTTTATGGATAAAATCAGGAATAATGCAATGTAAGAACTGCCTTACTATCATAAATGAAAAGAAATTTAAGGAACAAAAGGAAGAACTAAAAGAAGAGGTAATTGATGATTGTTTTAGATGAATGGCAGAAGGAGTTTATTGCTTACAAAGGACATAAGATTCTAGTAGCTGGTAGACAGACAGGTAAGAGTGAAGCACAGGCATACGATAACGCTTTATTTGCTGTTAACAACCCAGGTACTAACGTTCTACTGATTAGCAAGACAGAAAGGCAATCAGAAGAACTACTTATTAAAACACTTAACTTCCTATTGGATAGATTCCCAGGGAGAGTTGGAAGAGGAAAGCTAAAGCCCTTAAAGCATTCTGTTCACGTAATGCCTCTAAACAGAAAGGACAAGCCAAGTAAGATAATGTGTTTACCTGTTGGTACTGCTGGGGTGGGGATAAGGGCTTTCACAATCCACAAGTTAAGCGTAGATGAAGCCCAGCTAGTAGATGATGATGTCTTCACATCAATAACCCCAATGCTTCTAACCACCGGAGGGCATATCAGCTTAACGGGTACGCCTAGGGGGAGGAGGGGATACTTCTGGAATGCATATGAGAACAAGCTAGACCACTTCAAGGTTTTCCATATTAATTCGGAAGAAGTAATAAACAATCGAGCAATAAATGCTTCCTGGACGGAACAGCAACGGAAGAATGCGCTTGACCATCTGGCGCAGGAAAAGCAGCGTATGACACCTAAGCAATTCGCCCAGGAGTACGAAGGCCTATTTGTAGAGGACTTAGACCAGCTATTCCCAGATGAACTAATTAACATATCCTGTAATATCTTCCGGCAAGCATACAACGGTAAGAATTACCTAGGTGTGGATGTTGGAAGAACAACCGACCCCAGCACATTCGAGGTTATTACCGTGATTGATGATAAAATGAAGCAAGTAGAAAGCCTAAGCTATAAGGGTTTAGCAATACCCCAAACAAAAGACAAGGTCCTAGAGCTTAACAAGGCCTACAAGTTTAGAAAGATGGGGATAGATGGCGGAGGCCTAGGCGCGGGGGTTGTTGACCTTCTGATGTTGGAAAGGAACGTAATCTCCAAAGTCTATGACCTAAACAATTCTAGCAGAACGATAGCGGAAAACGGAAAGAAGAAGCTGTTAAAAGAACAAATGTACCTTAACCTTTATTCATTACTAGCAACGGGTAAACTTAAACTTCTTGCAGACGAAGATATCAAGATGTCATTAAAATCCTGTATGATAGAGTACGTTGAGAACTCGGATGATTTCAGGGTTTTCGGCAATGACACACACCACGCCGAAGGGATTGCTAGGGCTGCATGGCTGGCAGCACAAGACAAAAGTTTAAATCTATTCGCAACTTATTCAAACAGTAGATAAATGACAGATATAAAAATAAAATCGGAAAAAGAGAATTTTACAGACACTTATACAAGTACAACGCTAGCAGAACAAGGCAAAACAGCGCTGGAAGATGGTACTTTTGCCCTATGTAATCTCATAGCGAAACTCATAGATAAAATTGAACATGCGAGGTTATCATGGCGTTAACACTAACGACAGAAGCAGAAATAATACGCAGGGCGGGCGTAGGCGCTAGCACAGCAATCACAGGAGTAAGCGCAACCGTGGTAGCTATTGGCGAGGTTGCAGAAGGCGACTTAATCGCTGAAACAAAGTGGAACATGATAACGAATTATGCAAATATAAACGCTAGCATTAAAAAAGCAATCTCCGAAGCTGTCGCGTGCAAAGCAGCCATGGAAATTGTGGCTTATGACAGAAAAGGTTATTTCTCAACGACAGAATGGCAGACACTCTTAGATATATTGTATGATAACTATCGAAAGGCTGTTGACGTTCTCAAACAAGATGGATTTAACACAATCAGGAGTATTGCTTAAATGGCCACGCCAACAAGGTATAGAACAGGCGCAGAAGGCAATTTAGTTAACATTGATTTTGCGGAATTTGCGACAGGTAATGGAATTATTACTTTCGAGGGCTTAGCTGGAAAATCGACAGGCCCCGTTTATACTTACCACGCCTTACCGACAGGAACTTCTATTTTCTCCCAAGGAAATTCAGACAATAAAGCCACCGTCGGCACGGCTTTCAGTTCAGGTTCAGGCCTAGCAAAAAGATTTGATATTGACTTTGACGCTACAACAAACAACTACACAACTGTGATTAAAGGTAAGGCTATGGTTCAGTTTACTTATGCGCTTGTTGGTGGTTCAGGTTCAACCGTCACAGGTTATAGTGTAGCCACAGTTTACAGGGTTAGGGGTGGAGTTGAAACAACAATAGGGACGATAACAGGGGCAACCGATAACAGCGGCGCAGGGACGGTAAAATGGGTAACGGAAACTTTTGTTTTTGATTTAACCGAAACGGTACTTAACCCAGGCGACACATTAAGATTAAATATCGAGTTATGGGGGAGTTGTTCTAGCGCTTCTCTAGTTGGAAACTTTTATTTATTACACGACCCAGCTAATCGGACTTTTGCGGGTGGAAGCCACGACCCAACACTTAATCCAGCATATATGAGGTGGTTTATACCTTTCAGGGTGGACGTATAAAATGACATTAGACATAAATAAAACACAGCTAACAGACAACACAGGCGTAACAGCTCACGTAGTTGGCGCGGAAACCCTAGACGGTGTAGATTTAGCAGCTGAAACGGTTTATGAGAACGAAAGATGGAAAACGGATTGGGGTTATTTTAACAGGATTCCAAAACTTAAAGCTGCCATCTTAATGAAAGCAATTTGGACAGTTGGAAAAGGCTATACAACAGACACAACGACAGATAACAAATTAAGAAGAATAAAAGGCGATGGAAAACAAACCTTCCTTGACATTCTCTTTTCCATGGTTGTTTCGAAACAAGTCGGAAGGGATAGCTTCGCTGAAATAATAAGGGATAAGGAAACAGGGATTTTAATTAATCTAAAGGTTCTTGACCCTGGAAGTATGCGCATAATCTTCGACAGCCAGGGTATGATTAAACGCTATGAACAAATGAGAAAAGACAAAAAAGGCAAGGTAAGCGGTTATACAAAATTCCAACCAAACGAAATACTTCATTTCTCCCATAACAAACTCGCTGGACAAATCCACGGGATTTCTGTCCCAGAGAGTGTTGAAGAAATTATTACCGCAGACGATGAGAACTTTAGAATTATGCGCAAACTCACAAGATTTCAAGCTGTGCCTTTTGTAATGTTTAAGGTTAAGTCTGATAACACAACAACCATAAACAATTTCAAATCCAACATAAAGGAAGCCAGGGAAAAAGGCGAGGATTTAATCATCCCCGACGACGAAAACCTTTTGACGTGGGAAGTTGTCACAGTTTCTCCCTCCGCTGTATTGATGGATTGGCGTACAAGTCTAAATAATCAATTCTATCAGGCCGTAGGACTTCCATTAATCCTTTTCGGCTCTGCTGGCTCAACTGAAAGCGGGGGAAAGATAGAGTACACAGCCCACGAAACTGTCTTTAACCATGACCAGCTAGAGATAGAAGAACAATTAAGCAGACAGTTAGGGATTGAAATAAATTTAGTTTCCCCGACTAGCTTAATCGAAAATCTACAAACCGATGAAGGCAAGGACGCACAAAACGCTTTAACCTTCCAGCCTAACGATGTTAACGCAGCGAGGGGGAGATAATGCCACCTTTAAGCCCATCCGCTAGAAATAGAAGGGTTAGGGAGAACGCTAGACGAAGGAAATTAAGAAACCAAAGATTTAACGAAGCTAACAAGCCAGCGCCACAGATTCC
Source organism: Richelia sp. SL_2_1 (assembly GCA_012033205.1). GTDB lineage: Bacteria > Cyanobacteriota > Cyanobacteriia > Cyanobacteriales > Nostocaceae > Rivularia. The sequence continues at coordinate 4,867 of JAAUSO010000200.1, forward strand.
ACCTTCTCAAAGAGTAAGCCCGACAGCGCCACCTAGGTTTTTTGTTGGTGGACAGGATGGCGGGCAGGAAGTAAACCGAAGCCAATTTGAGGACGTTAAGGCCGTAACAAGTGGGGCAAGCCCAGGGCAAAGTTTAGACCCTGGAAGTGTTGAAGCGCTAGCAAGAACTAACCCAGCTTTAACAGGTGGCGGAACAACACAGCCAACAATAGGGGGACAGACATTAAACCCTGTTCAATTAACTAGAAAACAATTGCAAGACGAAAGAATTTTAGGAGAAATATCTAGGTTAGAAGGGCAAGAGCCACGAATAATAACGCCACCGGCACAAGCCCCGGTTTTAACTGCTGCAGAACAGGCAGACCAAGAAGCAGCAAGAACAGAAAGAGATTTATTTGCTAGAACTTTAGACCCATTAGGCGGTGTTGCTGATTTCTCCCAATCTGTCGCAGATACACAAACAGGATTTTCCGCTTTAGATGAATTTAACAGATTTTCTAATGAAACCGTGCAAAGCGCTAGGGCTGTTTTGAAAAATGTCTTTAGATTTGGGGCAAAGCAAAGAGTGGGCGGCTTTGGTGTTGGGGCAACAAGGGAAAGAGAATTGAACGCGCAGATAACCGCAGTTAACGCCATGAAAAAGAAAAACGAAGAAGCCATGAAGTTAACTTTAGAGAGTTTAAAAGCTGGAATAATAAACCCAGCTAAGGCAAGGCAAAACTTACAAGTATACCACCAGCAAATAATAGACGCTGAAAACGAATTAAGATTTATTTCAGATAACGACCCGTTCGCTTTTACAGCCCCCGAATTAGAGCCTCAACTTTTAGAATTTCAAACATATAGAGATTTATCTTATCCCCTTACTTTAGAAGAATTTGAAGTTTCAAAACAAGAGTATTATAGGGAGAAGGCACTAGATAGTTTAGGTTTTCCTGCACAATAAAATATATAAACAGAGATAGGCAAAAATACAATGAAAAAAGCAACAAAATATGCGTTGATTAATTCTGCTATCGCTGGCGGTTTAGTTTTCTTAGGCGCTTTTGCGAGTGGACAAATTACCGTAGTCGGTGTTGTGTCGGCTCTCTCCGCTAGTCTTATAGTTTTCTTAACAAAAATTAAAGATTATTTTGGAAAGGTTACAAATAAAAAAGGCGCAATAACGCCAGGGGTTTTTACATTCTATGGCGCTTGAAGAAAATACTCTTTTGCAAAAAGATACCATCCCAGAGCAAAAATCAGAGGTGGAACTCTTAAGAGAACAGCGCGAGGCGTTAAAGTCTGAAAATGACGCCTACGAAGTTGAACTCTTAAGGGCTGAAAGATTAAAGGCTGAACGGGCTGTTGCGGGAAAAAGTGTTATTACAGAACAGCCAAAAGAGGAAACACCCCAAGAATATGCAAAGAGAATATCATCAGGTAGGGTATAGCATGGGAGAAGAAGAAGAAAAGGTTGACGTTAAGATAGGAACAAAGCGAGAGGCGTTGTGGACAACCGTAAAAGAGAACGCTATTAAAGCCCTGGATGGCCTGGAAAAAGAGATTGAAATTAACGAAGAACTAATTAAGCTTGCAGACACCATTATTATTGAAGAACAAAAGGTTTAAATAATTAACACTTGTTAATTAGGTATGGCTTTAGAAACAACTTTGGTTTACGAACTCGAACCACCTGTCCCTTTTACTTGTGCAAACGCAACAGGGATAGAGAAAGGCGCATTACTTGTTCTATCAGACCCTATGACCGTAGCAACGACAACAGGGGATACAGACGCTATTATTGGAATTGCAGCCGAGGAGAAAATCGCAAACGATGGAAAGACTAAAATGCCTGTTTATCTTCGAGGAATTTTTAAGGGTTTTGCTGGCGCTGCGGGTGTAGTCGCTGGAATGGCTATAATTTCAGATACAGCAACCGGCGCAGCTAATGAGTTAGTAGTCGCAGACGTTAATAGTGAACACATTGTAGGGAGGGCATTGGAAACAGCAACGGACACAGAGAGTTTTCTCTTTTTGTTAGCGCCATTTGCTGCACAACTCGCTTAAATGGCAGACAGTAGCGCACAAGCAGAAATAAGAGGAATTGATATTGACAAGCTAGCCAAAGGCTTTGCCGATGAGGAAAACTTATTTAAGAATTATGTCACGGTTGTAACGACTTCGGCCAGAGAAATTAGATGGTATCAAAAAACAGCTGGCTTTGTTGACACTCCAACTACAACCGCTATAACTTCAACTTTAATTTCTAATACAGCTTCCAAAGCATTAGCGCCTGTCGCTGAACAATCCTGGACTAGAAAGACAAATTACGTTCAAAAGTTTATGGTTGAAAGCCCATTGCTTTCCGAGGAGGATATTATGGACAGCGATGTGGATGTATTGGCTACAAATGTTCGTGACTTGGTTAGAAGTGTTGCCAGAAAGGTTGACAAAAGAATTTATGACGTTATCACTGAAAGTTTAAGCCCTTCAACAATTAACACAGCAGCAGCAACAGGCACAGGTTGGGATGACGCAACAAACGGAAATCCTATTTTGGACATTCTAGCTGGAAAGAAAGCTATAAGGAATTATGGTTATAACCCAGACGAAGGCATTTTGGTTATTAATCCTCACGAGGAACAAATGTTACTTAATTGGCTTATCACAACCAAAGGTTCAAGTATACCACAATATTCAAGCTCTAAAGTAGAAAGCGGCACAGTTATGGAAATTCTAGGTTTAAAGGTTGTTGTTTCCGCAAACGCTACAACAGATTATGCAGTTATTTGGCTACCTAGCCGAAGCGCAACATGGAAAACATTTATGCCTATTACTAGCGCTGTTCAGACAGACCCAGGAATAGGCAGAAAAATAAGAGTGTGGGAGATGGGAGATTGCCTTTTAACAGACCCTAGAAGCGTACACTTAATTACCGACACAACGACATAAAACTTATTAACTCGTTCTCTTTAATTTATTGATGGCTTCAACAGCACAACAAAAAGAAGTAAAAACACGCTGGCCTGTCGAAGAAGGCCTTACAGCTGGTACGACAAAGCAAACGGGAAGGGTTACTAATCTTGTGCCTGAAAAATCTTTTGTCCGAGAAGAAGAAAAGATAGGACTAGATTAATGGCTTTTAATAAGACTTCTGCATTGATTAACAAGGTTAAAAGAAGCACTCCGCAATTTGAGCCGAAGCAGCCAATAATGGGCGAGATGTTCTTGCCTAATCATTCAGGCATGGCAAGTCACCCCGAATTTAACAAGGCCTTAGACATAGGACTAGCAGCTTTTCTCAAATTGGATGGTTCAAACCAGGCAAGCTGGACGCCAACAACAACGAAAGTAACAAATCTTAATGCTGATAGGTTGGACAATTTACACGTGGGTACTTCTGGAGCAGCCGTTCCATCTTTAGCTGGGAGAAATACCTGGGGAGATATACAGACATTAGTGGCTGGGGCAGATGTGGGTTACAATCCAAGTTCACCCAACTATTTAACTATAAGATTTTATGGTGGTGGAGAAACGGGCATAGGTTTCACAGATGACTTAAATAAAGACCATGTAAATATATGGGCTAACAACACGCAGAAAGCTGTTTTCACTGACGTTCTAAACACAATAAACGGAGATACCAATATGGGATTTACAGACTTCACAAACGGAATGGAGTTATCGGGTGGGGATTTCAGAACAAATTTAACGGCTTCAAGGTTCGTTAAGACCGACGCAGACAAGGATTTAACAGTTTCAACGGCTTCAACGATAGACATTTCAAGCGAAACAAATTTAGCCGTAACTTCTCCGATTGTCTTAACAGGTGATACTCTTTCCTTTTCCTTCTCAACTAACAACACATGGACGGGAACAAACGCATTCAATTCAGGCATAACTATGCAAGATACCGACGCTGTGACTTTTGGAGATAGCGCGGATTATTCTATTTTCTTTGATGGGGACGGAACAGCTGGCTCGCAAGGCCTTATAATTCAAGGGGCGAGGGCTGTTAAAATAACTAAATCAGACGCCAACTTTAACTCTCCTTATGAACTTTCCCTTCAAACAAATACAGATTATACTTACTTTGAAATATTAAATAATGGGGGGGCTAACTTGGGTGGCTTCTTCGGAATGGCTTTTAACGAATTTGAGTTGTGGAATTATCAAGGCAATGCAGCTGGAAGCGGGGACTATGCAACCGTGTTTTATGGTGGCTGGGGCAGCCCCGAATTATTAAGCCTAGACAGGGCAAGCGGTACAGCGTTCAATGATTCAGGCCTGGATATTGATTTTAGGATAGAAGGCGATACGTGTACGCATATGATATTTTGTGACGCTTCGGCAGCCACGGAGAATATAGCTCTTCTTGCTGCTTCCGCCCCAAATTGGCAGAGTATGGATAGGGGTATATTTATCGCAAACGCTACAACTGTCCCGACAGGAAACCCAAGCGGTGGCGGTTTTCTATTCGTGGAAAGTGGCGCTTTAAAATTCAGGGGTTCGAGTGGGACAGTAACCACGATAGCAGTCGCATAACTGAAAGGGGGGACAAATGACAGATTATATAAAAGTAGACGAAAACACATTGAGATTTGACAAAGTTAGAAGCACGTTAATAACTAGGGATGACTTAAACGTTTCAAGATTAAGATTAGTTGAACAAATAGCAGACATAGACAGCCAGCTAGCTATCCTAGACGCTGAATAACAGCAGTTAACAAAACATTTATATACTAACTTACTTAGTAAATACCATGAAAAGAATGTTATTATTTTGGCCTGATTCGCTGCATAAAGCGATGTGGGGAGAGAAGGAAAAGTTAGACTTAACATGGGAAGAATATTTCCAATATCTAAGGCAAAAAGCTAGGAAGGTTAAAGATGAGTAAAGAGTTATCTAACTGCTGTTCAGCTAAGATAATCGAGGATAGTGATGTTTGTTCTAAGTGTAAAGAGCATTGCGGAGTGATGGAAGAAAATCAAACTTTAAGCGATAAAAGAATAATGTATGGAAACGAGTTAGAAATCGTTTATAAACAAGAAGATGTCCGTGACGCTGTTTTACGATTGAAAGAAAAATTATGTATTTGCAAAGAACCCTATTTTGTTAAAGAAATTATGCGTTGTCTTTATCACGATTATAAAATAGATGAGATTTTCGGAGAGAAATTAACAGGAGGTGTTAAAAATGAATGAAAATGAAAGCGCGGGGATACTGCAAAGCAACAAATTAAAGCTGATTAGGAATAGCAGAGGCTATAATTGGGAAATAACGCTATTAAGCCATGACCTAGACGAACTAGACAGACTAAACGAAGAAATGGTTAAGCGTTATGGCAGTGGGGACGCAGAATGAAAAGGAAAAAAGATATTTTTGATAAAACCTTTGAAGAGTATAAAATAGAGGGCGATGATGAGAAAATAGCTTTTCTAAAAGGCATTATGTTTTATATTAGAAATAGGGGGCTTCCAGATGATTAAAGCAGGGACAACGGTAAGCGCCGGAGGCCATATTAAGGAAGTCTTTGAGTGTGAAAAGTGCAAGTATAGGACTATTAGGAATATCGAGAAATGCCCTAGATGTTACGGCCTTGAGGAGTTTAAGGATAGGATGGCTATTGAAGCCTGGCATAGAGAAGAAGCAGCTGGGGGATTTATATGAGGTCGGAGAAGGAGATAAGGAAGCGGATAGACATGATTAAAGCAGCGCAAAGCATAGGGGAGGACTTACTGTTTAGGCCTAGCGCTAGGAAATGGGTTTTTGTTACTATACAAGCCTTAGAATGGGTTTTAAATGATGACTTGAAAGGGGGGAATAGCAAATAATGGTAACATTAAAAGACGCGGCTTTAAACTACAAATCCGATAAGAAAGACTTAACCACACTTCCAAGCGTGGACGTCAACACCGAAATCAAAGAAGGGACGTTTGAAGGCAAGGACGGCAAGCTGATTAAGTATAATTATATGGAGATTGAGGGCTGGAAGTACAGCATAAAAGCGGAAGTGTTGGAAAAGATACAGCAAACTGATTAAAGTCAGACCTCAAACAACAAAGGTTAAGATAGAAAAGACACCAAAGGGGTGAGTTTCTATGTTATCCCATTGGATTAATTTTTTAATACTCATCTAAATTGTTGATGGAGAACCCCAGGAAGGACAGAGCGGAAATAATACATCACAACTCTTTTTCATACCTTCCTGGGTTTTATTTTTATGATAGAGGATAGAATAAAGGAACTTGAAGCGTTCCTGGAAGAACATTATGGCGAAGAAATAGCCTTTGAACTGAAAGAAGCTATGGACGAATGGGATTTCTTACAAGGAGAATTAAGGGTTATGAAAGGGGATTGGAAGAAGAACCACTATCTTAAACTATGGGCTTTGGACAGCTAAAAATAAAGAGTTTCAAGCGCCAAAGTTTCTTGATGTTCGTCAATCATTTTAGCGTAATCCTCATTAAGCCATAACCAATCAAGCTTCTTTTCCATTTTAACAATTTTCTTTTCTTCTAATTCTTTAAGAAGCAACATAACTTCTTGAGGTCGAACATTCCAAAATTCAACAGCTTGTCTAACAAACTCACTTAATCTTGCCGTGTCATCCCTTAAATAGATTCTATAAAGCACTTTTTTTACCTCATTGATTCTTGTAAGCTTTTCGGTTTCAAGCATATTAGCCCTCCTTGTTCAATCAAATCCAATAATCCATTAAAACTTAATATCTTCTTTGGCTTTTCTACCATCTATTCCAAAGGTATAAACAATTTCAGCAACGGTTTTATCGTAAGAAACAGGAACTCCACCGATTATAGTTTTCATTAAAATTGCTTTTATCTTCTCTAATCTCTCTTTTCTTTTCGCCTCTCGACTATTCATAACCAATAAAGAAAAGTGCATTATATAAAGATTTGTGTGTTTCATTTATGCTTTCCCTCCCCCCTAACAACCCCCCT
>JAAUSO010000041.1 GCA_012033205.1 Richelia sp. SL_2_1
ACCTTGATATATGTAGGTTGGGTTGAGGAACGTTCACCGCTAGGTGTGCCGGAGGCACAACCCAACCTACAAGGCGGGTTTGTTGGGTTTCGCAGAGCCTCAACCCAACCTACAATTTTCCTTAACTAAACCGTATTGAGTTTTAACCCAATTTTTACCTTAACTAAATAATTTGCCAATAATAATTCCTAGCTTTAAATTTTGAAAAATAAATTACAATTCGTCTATTTTTTGTAATTATTCGCAATATTTATTGATAATTATTTATGGATAAAAAGTTTGTTTTTATCCTAATCTAAATGTATTCTTTTGAACTAATGGTTATTTGTTTGCAATTGTTGAGAATTGTGTTTTGTTACACATATTATGACATATAGAGAATGCTGGATGCTTTAGACAGGACTTTAGAATTGCTGTTAAAGCAAGAACTTCCATCCAATGTTCCATCTGGTGACACGGAGGTTTTTATCAGTTTTGATACACCTTATCAAGGAGCAATTAAACAAAAGCCTGCGATTAATTGTTTCCTTTATGATGTGCAGGAGAATCTGGAGTTACGCAATAGTACCTGGTCGGTGGAACGACAAAATAATGGTAAAGCAATTAGAAAACGTCCTCCTGCTAAGGTAGATTGTTCCTATTTAATTACTGCTTGGTCTAAAAATGAAGATGATATCCAGACAGAACACCAACTGTTAGGAGAGGTAATGAAGGTATTACTGCGCTATCGTAGGCTTCCAGAAACTTTTGTTGCTCCTAATTTGGAAGGTCAAGAAATACCCCTAAGACTGATTAGTTTACGTCCTAGTAACTTACAGAGTTTTGGCGAATTCTGGCAAGCAATGGGGGGAAAAGATGGAACTAGACCAAAGGTTGTATTGCATTGTACCGTTACCATTTCCGTTCCTGTGGATGAAGCAGGAGAAGAAGCAGGATTGGTAGGTGTTTATCAGCCAGAAGAGTTCAGGGAATAGAACTATGTTGAACATGAGTATAACTAACCCACAAATTGCGATCGCAGGTAGGGTAGTGGAAGGAGAAACGAAAAAGATCATTGCTGGTGCGATGGTAAAAATTATCGAAATGCCGGAAGTGTTTCAAACTAAATTATCGTTGAAAGCGATGCAATACGGTTCACAATGGCAAAAAATGTTTGAGAGACCTGACTGTAAAATTACGGCTAGTGACGGTTATTTTTATTTTATTAATTTACCAACAGGTGAATATGTTTTAGAAACATCTTTATCTGCAAATTCAACTTACAGTAAAGTCAAAACTAAAGTAAAAGTGTCTGACTCTATCAATGGCAAAATCCCCACGACAATAATAGATGATATTATTTTTTCACTGACTAAAGTTAACGCAGTAATTTCCCATAGAGATGAGCCAAATAGGTAAATTATCAAGTTTTTTTGAAACGCAAACAACTTACAAATAACTAGTTAATTAAAGTTTAGGAGTTTTGCAAATGCCAACTTATCTTTCTCCCGGTGTTTACGTAGAAGAAATTGCTTCTGGTTCTGCTCCAATTGTAGGAGTTGGAACTAGTATTGCGGCTTTTATTGGTACGATTAAAGTTGCAAATGAAGTTTCAGAAGGAGAAATACTTACCCCTGCTACAGATTCTGAGAATACTACTACATTCTCAAAAATATCTACCTCCAAAGGTGAAATTAAACTAATCACAAACTTTACTGAATTTAAAAAATTATTTGGTGATTTTTCTAGTGATGCTCCTGAAGGACAAAATACTTTAGCTCATGGGGTTTATGGTTTTTTTAGAAATGGAGGAACTCGTTGTTATGTAACTTGGATATCGGGAGAAAGCGAAGTTAATGACGTTTTAGATAAATTTGAAGCTATTGATGAAATTACCATCGTCGCGGCTCCAGGAAGTCTAGATTTGAGGGATGATATTAAAGACCACTGCGAAAAAATGGGCGATCGCATTGCGGTTTTAGATAGTGAGGAAGATATCGATTTGAGCAACACTGAAGATATTAAAAAGCTCAAACCCTTCAATTCTGCCTATGCAGCTTTGTATTTCCCGTGGATTAAAGTTTTTGACCCTGCTACTAATCGTAATATTGATATTCCCCCAAGCGGTCATATTGCCGGAGTTTACGCACGGGTTGATGGACAAAGAGGAGTACACAAAGCTCCTGCCAATGAAACTATTTTGGGAGCATTGGATTTAAAATACAATCTCAGTCAATCCAAACAAGATGGACTTAATCCAGATGGGATTAACTGCATTCGTCTTCTGAACGGTAATATCCGCGTCTGGGGTGCGCGGACTTTGGGTGGTGACGCGAATACGGAGTTTAAGTATGTAAATATCCGTCGTCATTTTAATTACTTAAGAGATTCGATTAATAAAGGAACTCAGTGGGTGGTTTTTGAACCCAATACCCCAGAACTCTGGGCAAAAATCCGCCGAAATATCAGCGCTTTTTTGATGATGGAATGGCGACAAGGAGCATTATTTGGCACAACACCCCAAGAAGCTTTTTATGTGAAATGTGATGCAGAAACCAATCCTCCAGAAGTCCGAGATTTGGGTCAAGTTGTCACAGAAATCGGTGTAGCAGTAGTTAAACCAGCAGAATTTGTGATTTTCCGTATTAGTCAATGGGATGGTTCGGGACAATAGATATTTGGGTATTCTCTAACCTTTAACCTCTAACCTCTAACCTTTAACCTTTAACCTCTAACCTTTGACCTTTAACCTCTAACCTCTAACCTCTAACCTCTAACCTCTAACCTTTTGTTATGCCGACTTTAAAGCCAAAAATACCACAAATACCAGGTATATCTCTTAATAAGATTATTCCGACACCAGAATCAGAACTGTTGACGGGTGTTCCGGTGTTCTTTGGCTTGGCAAAAGCAGATGATCGTCAACCAAAAAAGCTTACTTTGAGTACTCAGTTTGACCAATATTTTGGTCGGATTGATGGGATTGAGGAGGGATATTTGAAAGATGCGGTAAAAGGATTTTTTGAAAATGGAGGTCGTATTTGTTATGTAATTCCTTTAGAGAAAAATACTTTAGCCGATTTGCAACAAGGTTTAGAGACAAGTGAAATACTGGAAAATACTGATTTGATTTGTATTCCAGATATGATGTTTGGCTCAAATGCGGAGAAAATTTCTACAGCTATTCAAATGCAGCAAGCAGTTTTAGAACATTGTGAACGCATGGGCGATCGCTTTGCAATTCTTGATGTTGTGAACGATGTAGAAGAATTAGAAAAGCAAAGACAGGCACTTTCTAACTACAATAACGGAGCCTTATATGCACCTTGGTTAAAAATAGAGAATCGTCAACAAGCGATTCCTCCCTGCGGTCATATTGCCGGGATATATGCAAGTTCAGATACAACAGTGGGAGTATATAACGCACCTGCGAATATTCCCCTTGAAGGAGTATTGGATTTAAGTTTTTCTTTAACTGCCACAAAGCAAGAACAGCTTAATCTTAAAAATCAAGCGGGAATCAATTGTATTCGTAGCTTGCGAGGACGGGGGATGCGAGTTTGGGGTGTACGTACTCTGAGTTCTCTACCCGAATGGCAATATGTAAATGTGCGTCGTTTATTTCTCACTTTTGGACGCTGGGCAAATCGTAATTTAGCAGATACGGTATTTGAACCGAATAGTTTCCCTTTATGGGTGCGATTGCAAAGGGAATTGAGTATTTATTGCGAATCTTTATGGTTACAAGGTGCGCTTCAAGGTACTGTTCCCCAAGAGGCATTTTATGTAAAATGCGATGCTGAAACTAATCCCCCTGAAAGTCGAGAAGTGGGACGAGTAGTAGCAGAAATTGGTTTAGCTCCTACTATTCCAGGAGAATTTATTCAACTTTTACTGGTTCAAAGTAGTAGCGGAATTAGTATTAACTGAATTAGATGATGACTCCTCGATTACCGTTTGCTGGAAATATGGTTTAAAGTCATATTTTTATGATGTTTAAGAACACAAACCCGACTTTTTATATCAAGAAAATCTACACCTTCACCTTTTTGCAAAATCTAAAATCTGTCTTGGAAAGTTTGGGGGGAAGAACATCTACACCCCCAACTTTCCGCAAATCCAAAATCCAAAATCTAAAATCTAAAATCTAAAATCTAAAATTGTTTAAGGAGATTATATTATGCCGACAATTTCTAATCCTCATGACCCCTATAGTGGTTATAATTTCTGGGTTGAATGGGATGGTATTGTTCATGCTGGTTTTCAAGAATGCAATGGTTTAACAGCTACTCGTAATGCGGGAACTTATCGAGAAGGAACGGATAAAGGATTAAATCAGCGTCAAATTCCAGGACTGAATAGTTATGGTAATATCACTTTAAAACGGGGAATTACTGATAATCAAGAACTTTGGGAATGGCACAAAAAATTACAAAGTGGAGATGCAGATAGGCGTAATCTTTCGATTATTTTAGCAGATGATAGAGGGGAAGAAAAAATTAGATGGAATTTAGAAAATTGCTGGCCTACTACTTGGAATGCTCCAGATTTTAACGCTACTTCTGATGAAGTTGCTATAGAAACTTTAGAACTGGTTCATGAAGGTATTACTGTTGGTTAATAGTTTATTTAATTAATATTGTCTTTGATTACAATCATGCAGCAAACTGAATTTTCTTTTATTTTACCTCAAGGATATCTCGACTCGGAAGGTAATACTCATAAAGAAGGTATGATGAGACTTTCTACTGCTTATGATGAAATTACTCCGCTCAAAGACCCAAGGGTACAGAGAAATCCGGGTTATTTGGTGATTATTCTTTTAACAAGAGTGATTACTAAATTAGGAACTTTAGAGCAAATTAATACTAAAGTAACTGAAGGTTTGTTTTCAGGAGATTTAGTTTATTTGCAGGATTTTTATCAAAGAATTAATCAAAACGGTCATAGTCGTCTTCGGGTAGCTTGTCCCCACTGTGAAGGTGAGTTTGAGGTAGAAACTGTTCCGGTGGGGGAGTAGTTTGCTACCCCTCAGAAAGACTGATGGAGGAGGTAGCTTACCTTGCTTATCATTTTCACTGGTCTTACGAGCAGATAATGATCATGGAACACCGAGAACGTCAGCAGTGGGTGGCACAAGTAGCGCAAATTAATCAGCGATTCAACGAGCAAAGCAAGTAATTTTTCAAATTTATTAAGAGTAGTATGAATCCCAAACTTATCGGACTGAATGCAGTTTTAGCAGCAGGTTCTACTCTCAGTAGACAGGGACATGATCCCTATATGAGTTATAACTTTGCCGTTGAAATTGGGGGAGTTGTTATTGGTGGTTTTAGCGAAGTTAGCGGTTTAAGTAGTGAAATTGATTTGGAAACTTACGAGGAAGGAGGTTTAAATGGTTATGTTCATAAATTTCCTAAACATACTACTTATCCTAATTTAGTTTTAAGTAGAGGAATAATTAATATTGATTTATTTTATATTTGGTATCAAGCAACAAGTCAAGGATTGATTCAACAATTAAACGGTACGATTCTTTTACTGAATAATCAACAAATTCCGGTGACGTGGTGGACTTTTAAAAAAGCATATCCCGTTAAATGGGAAGGACCGCAATTTAACGCTGGTAATGAGGAAGTTGCGGTGGAAAAATTGAATTGGTGCATCAAGGAATTTCTAAGTTATGATTTCTAAGTTATAAAATTATGGATAACATTTCATCAAATTGGCAAGATTCCCTAAATCAGAAGTTAGTAAATCGGCTGAATCGTCCCTTACATCAACCTGGGATGATCAAAATGGCTATGAGTCAGCGTATGATAAATCGTTGCGATCGCTTTTAAATCGCTTACCTCTTCTCAGTCAACAAATGCAACGTTGGGGTAATACTAATACCACTACACCTGATGCTGTCCCTATTGTTTATGCACAACCTCTTTCATTAACTAATGAGCGGGGAACGGAAAGTAGAGAACAGAATTTTCAACCAAATTTCTCTCAGAATCAGCCCTCAGTTCCTCTAATTCAAAGAAAAATAGATTCTTCTCAACCTTTAGTAATTAAACCAGATAATAGTACTGTAGATACTAAAAATAATAATTATTTATCAAATGACAATTTTATTAAAAATAATATAAAAGCGGATTTTACATCAGAAATTCCGGTAGTTTTATCGCAACCGATATCTGATAAATTACTGGAAACTGAAGAGATACCATTACAAGGTAAATTTACCGACTCGAAAATATTTTTGTCAAATCCATCTCAATTAAATCTAAATATTTCATCCACATCTACTAAAGATGAGATAACAGAAATAAATAAAAATGCTATTTCTTCATCATTGCAACCGATATCTGAACAAATTACTTTAGTACAAAAACCTATAAGTGCTGATATACAACAACTTCCGATTGTTCAAAGAAAACAACAAACTGCTTCTCTTTCACCTTCTTCTCTTCCTGTAGTTTATCCTTTAAATTCTTTAACTTCTGCAAAACAAATTCAACCAATAAATAGTTCCGAACAGATTAACTCAATTAAACAAGAAAACTTAGCGTCTCGGATTTCCTCACCAAATTTTAACATAGTGACTGCTCATCCTTTAACTGATAAAGTGAATTCGAGAGAAGAACAAATATCATTTAATACAAATTCATCACATTCTCAAAATCAATATTTTAATACCTCCAATTCACAAACAAATCAAACTACTCCTTTCCCGGTAGAAGATTACCGTTCGCGCAGCGTCTCCCTCCAGGGAGAAAATAAAAACGCCCCAGACGCAGAGAACACGGAGGAAAGAGGTAGCGAAAAGTGCGGTCTTGGGGGTCTCCCCCATGAGCAACTTTTCAAGACAAAAGAGAGATTGGTAATTTTAGAACGGGATTGGAGTAATTACAACCAAAATATTTCTGATCTTCCGATTGTAACTGTCGCTTCTCCAATCAATTATACTAGTAAACCTCAATCTTTACCTTTAGCGATAAGTACCTCATTATCAAACAGTATTAGACATGATCAACCCAATATATCAAAAGTATCAAAAACTAATTTTTCCTCATCTTCTAAAGTGTTCGCTAGTCCTTCATCACCAACAGAAACTGACGTTTATAGCATAACAAATCAATCACATTCAAAGATTGATATAAATACCATAGCCAATCAAGTTGAACGTAAACTGATGCGACGGTTAGTAATTGAAAGCGAACGTAGAGGTAAAATTAGATGACGCTAGAAAAATTAACTATCAAAGCTGAAAAAAATAATCCCGGAGACTTTGCGGAAAAATTCAAAGTTCTATTTAACCCGAATCAAATCGAAATAGTCAAAACTGGCTGGAAAATGGAACAATACGGTCCCGTTGCATCTCAAGAATTAACTAAACTCAGTCTGGAATTATTTTTTGACACTACATTTACAGGAATTCCACCTGAAAACGTCCAAAATTATACTCGCAAAATTTTTAGTTTGACACAACCCCGGATTGGTAAAAATCCTAAACGTCCTCCACGCTGTCAATTAATTTGGGGAACGATTTCCGGTAAAGATAGTGTGTTATTACCCGATGGTTTTTTAGAAAGTGTTACTAAAAAACTGACCCATTTTCTAGAAGATGGTACACCCGTAAGAGCAACTTTAAATTGTACATTTAAAGAGTGGAAAGAGCCGAAAAAAAAGGCAAAAATTGCTAATCCAATTGATGATCCTGTGAGGATTGTCAAACGAGGAGAAACCTTAAGTAGTATTGCAACTGAAGAATATAATGACCCTTCTTTATGGCGTATAATTGCTGAAGAAAACCGTTTAATTAATCCCAGAAAGTTAAATCCGGGAATGGTTTTAACGATTCCGCCTTTACGAATTAATAACTTGACTCAAAGGAGGTAAATTATGCCAAATGATGCTTCCTTATTAAATCCCCATCTCAAAATTTTGATTCAAGGTAAACCTCTTACCCCAGAAATAGAAGCGGATTTAGTTTCGGTTTCAGTCTTTGAGGATTTGGAAGCTCCAAGTATGTTTGAATTGCAATTAGTTACTTGGGATTTAGTAAAGCAAGAAATAACTTGGGTAGATGACAAAATATTTGATATTGGCAATGAAGTCGAAATTCAAATGGGCTACGAACAAGATATTAAAACTGTAATGATAGGAGAAATTACCGGATTAGAACCAGAATACACTCAGGATACGACACCAATATTAGTAGTAAGAGGTCACGATTTACGCCATCGTTTACTACGGGGTCGTCATACAAAATCATTTTTGCAAATGAAAGATAGTGAGGTTGTTAGTCAAATTGCTAGAACCAGAGGACTGACTCCAAAAGTTAGTGATAGTAAAGTTAAATTAGAATATATTTTACAGCATAATCAAACAGATTGGGAGTTCTTACAAGAGCGAGCGGGACGTATTGGTTATGAAGTTGTAGTTGATAATAAAACTCTTTATTTTCGTCCCCCTGATAATGCTAAAGCTAAAGTTTTAACTCTGACTTATGGAGAAGATTTACAAGAATTTTTACCCCGTTTAAGTACTTTAACTCAAGTGCAACAGTTAGAAGTTAGAGGTTGGATTCCTCAAGAGAAAAAAGAGGTAATAGGAAAAGTTACGGTAGGAAAAGAAGGTGGCACAATGGGAGGTTCGGTTTCTGGTGCAAAAGCAGTCAAAAAAGCTTTTGGTGAATCAAGTTATACGATAGTTAATCAACCTGTATCGAGTAAAGCAGAAGCCGATGGAATGGCATTAGGGCAGTTTCAAAATGGTTTGCTATCATACATCACTGGTGAAGGTACTTGTCAAGGTAATCCTAATTTACGAGCGGGAAAAGTGATTGAAATTGCTGGAATTGGTAAAAAATTTAGCGGTCTTTATTATATCGCGATCGCAAAACATGATTATTCTCGAATTCAAGGTTATCAAAGTTCTTTTACTGTCAGGAGAAATGCGATATGAACGGGTTAAATTTATTAATTAATGATAAACATAACAATATTTTTTTTGGCGTAACAATTGGCTTAGTTACTAATAATAAAGACCCAGATGGAATGGGAAGAATAAAAGTAAAATTTCCTTGGCTTTCTCAAGATGAAGAAAGTTACTGGGCAAGGGTTTTATCCCCAATGGCAGGAAATGATAGAGGTATTTATTTCTTACCCGAAGTTGACGATGAAGTATTAGTTGCTTTTGAACAAGGTAATATGTCTTTACCTTATATTCTTGGTGCTTTATGGAACGGTAAAGATAAACCACCCTTCCAAAATGATGATGGTAAAAATAATCTCAGAGCAATCAAATCTCGTAGCGGTCATCAGATTATTTTAGATGATACTGAAGGGGAAGAAAAAATTATTATCCAAGATAAAACTGGCAAGAATCAAATTATAATTAATTCCCAAGATAATCAAATGGATATTAAAGTTGAAAAGGATTTAACTATTGAAACAAAAGGGAAAATTATTTTAAAAAGTAGCGATGATGATGTTTCAATTGAATGTAAAAATTTATCCATAAAAACACAAGAAAACTATCAATTAGAAGTAGGCAAAAATTGTACCATTAAAGCAAAATCTAAATACGAATTGGAAGCACAATCTGGTTTAGGTATTAAATGTTCAGCAGGAGTAAAAATAAATGATGATTCCTTGGAGGTAATGTAGTGGATATTGATTTTTTAGGTGTAGGATGGACTTCACCAGTCGAATTTGATGAAAATGGTCAAATTAAGGTAGCAAAATATGAAGATACAGTGCGTCAATCGATTTGGATGATTCTGGGAACTGCTAAGGGAGAACGAGTCATGCGTCCTGATTTTGGCTGTAGTATTCACGAAAAAGTTTTTGCTCCGAATAGTTTAGGAACGGTAGGACAAATTGTTAGTGACGTGCGAGATGCTTTAATTGAATGGGAACCTCGGATTGATGTTTTAGATGTGGATACAATTCCCAATTCTAGTCAACCAAATGTAATTTTAATTCAAGTAAATTATCAAATTCGGACAACGAATAATATTTTTAATTTGGTTTATCCTTTCTATTTACAGTAATTTATTATGGCTGCTTTACCTCCTAAAATTGATCAACGAACTTATGAGGAAATTATCAAAAAAACCGAAACTTTAGCCGAACAATTTAGCGATTGGCAACCAGTACAAGGTAAAACAGATGCGGGAGGAGCATTAATTCGCATCTTCGCTCGGATGGTAAAGTTAGTCAGTAATCGTCTTAACCAAGTACCGGAAAAAAATTTCCTTGCTTTCCTCGATTTAATTGGGGGACAACTCAAACCACCCCAACCGGCAAAAGTGCCCTTAACTTTTTATTTGGTAGAAGGGAGTCCCGTAGATGGATTAGTTCCCGCTCATACTCAAGTTTCTGCACCACCAGCAGAAGCTTCAGAGGAAGAAATCGTGTTTGAAACGGATCGGGAATTGGTGGTGACTACAGCGCAATTACAAGCGGTATATGTGCGTCAACCAAGTCAAGATAAGTATAGCGATCGCACTTGGGAAGCGACAGGACAAAAGGATGCTGCTTTCTTAGCTTTTGAAGGCGATCGCCCTATTCTTCATTATCTATACATAAGTTGTACAGAAATTTTTGCTTTGCCAGAATTAACAAATTTTCAATTAATTATTACTACTAATAACGGTAATCAATTTCAAGAATTACTCCAATCCCTAAATTGGTCTTATTGGGATGGTTTCAAGTGGAAAGAAATTACATCTAACTATGATGGTAATGAGAATAAATTTACTTTTCCTAATTTAGCTACCCCGACTAATTATGAAATTAATGGAAACACAGCGAGATGGTTACAAGCAAAGTTAACTGATATTTATGTACATGATAATTTACCTCAAGTTAGTAATATTCAAGGTAAAATAAATATTGCAAAAGCTGATTTGATCCCAGAAGTTTGTTTATTTAATAATATATTTTTAGATTTAACAAAAGATTTTTATCCTTTTGGTGAACAGCCAGAGTTGAATGATACATTTTATCTGGCGTTACACGATACTTTGATTAAACCGAATACAATCATTACTATTAATATATCTTTAAGTCATAAACCTTTAGAAATAGATAAATTAAAAATTATCTGGGAAATTGGTAACGGTGAAAAATGGCAAGAAATAGGGAATCAAAATCATCAAGTAAAATGGATTGAGAACTATTCAGCGATTCAATTTACTGAAGGAGATAATATTCAAGCAAAATTACAATTTCCCAATCAAGAAAATTTACCTGCTCCCAGCATCATAAATGGAGAAACTCCTTATTGGATTCGCGCTCGGATTATTCAAGGTCATTATGGTCAACCAAGTAAAACAAGAAAATACGCTATTTATAATGAAGTCGCAATCGTAAACGATATTCCTGCAAACAACCAAATTAAGATTGTAGGAAATGCCAGTGACTTTCTCAGTAAAAATGATATTATTCGGCTGTCATGGATAGAAAACAGCACTGAAAAACGAGAAGAATATCAAATTAAAAATATTACAGAAAGTACAATAGAATTAAATACAAATTTAAGTGAGAAAGCGAAGCAAAAAGGAACAAAAATATTTCGTAGAGATACTATTACCGAAACAATTTCTCCAACTTACGACCCACCTGCAATTAAATCATTAAAATTAACATATAACTTTGCATTAGAAGAAGATTCTATATATCTTGCTAAGAATGACTTTAATTATTCTTACCCTAATAATAATAATTTTGGACCATTTACATCTACTGTAGACAAAGAACCAACACTTTATCTCGGATTTGATAATTTTTTTGATAATAAAACAGTTACTCTTTACGCTCAAATTGAACCACCATTATCAGATGAATTATCAACCGATATTAGATCAGAAACTTTAAAACCTCAATTAGTTTGGGAATATTCTAGCCCTAATGGTTGGCAACCATTGGGAGTACAAAATGAAACCCAAGCATTTTCTCAATCTGGTTTAATTCAATTTATTGCTCCTGTAGATTTCAGTAAAATAGAAACCTTTGGAAAACAACTATATTGGTTGCGAATTCGTTGGCAAAGTGGTACCTTTCGAGTTAAACCCCGTCTGCGTCGTATATTAACTAATACTACTTGGGCAATTCAAGCAATTAGCCTCAAAGAAGAAGTTTTAGGTTCAAGTAATTATGAACCAAATCAAATTTTTATTGCTAATAATACCCCCATTTTGATAGGACAACAGTTAGAAGTTGCAGAAGCACAAATTCCCCCGGAATTAGAATCCGATAGAATCAAAATAATTCGAGATGATGTCGGAGAAATTGAAGAAGTTTGGGTACTTTGGCAAGAAGTTGCCGATTTTTACGGTTCTGGTGCAGACAATCGCCATTATATTTTAGACCGACAAACCGGAGAAATTCGCTTTGGTGATGGACAAACAGGAATGATTCCCCCCAGAGGACGTAATAATATTCGATTGTCTTTTTACCGTACTGGAGGAGGTAAACAAGGAAACATCGCTTCACGCACCATCAACCAACTTAAAACCACTATTCCCTACATCGATAGGGTAATCAACCTCGAACCCTGTGGAGGAGGAGCCGAACAAGAAACTTTAGAACGTCTTAAACAACGAGTACCAAAACAACTTCGCCATCGCCATCGTGCTGTGACTATTGAAGATTTTGAGGATTTAGCTTATGAAGCTTCTACTGATGTAGCAAGAGTTAAAGTAGTTACCGCAGATTTACTGACTGCTAACTTTAGTCCTTTAAATGAAAACTTTTGGCTAGATACTAGTAAACCAGATATATCCTTTGAAGATAGTCTCAACGATAAATTGCAGAAAATCAACGATAGTCAAAGAGATAACTTTAAAAAAATGATGCAAGAAATTAACCGTCGTGGAGGACAAGTTAAATTAATTATTTTGCCTTATAGTGGCGATCGCCAACCTATTCCAAGTTTAGCTTTATTGGAGCAAGTTGAAACCTATATTCGTTCGCGCTGTCAAGCAACGGTGGATTTATTAGTTACCGCCCCCAAATGGGAAAAAGTCAGTGTGAATGCAACTATAACTCCCATTTCTTTAGAAGGTGCAGACATGATTAGAAACACCGTAAAACAACGTTTAGAAGCTTTTCTTCATCCCTTAAGCGGGGGGACAGGGGAGGGATGGCAATTTGGACGCTATCCTCAAAAGTCCGATTTTTACGCTATTATTCAATCTATTTCCGGAGTTGATTATGTTAATTCTTTAGAAATATCGTTATCTTCAACAGAAGCAAATTCATCCCTTAGTGCTGATACTTTGATTTATTCGGGAAATCATATTATTAATTTAAAGTAATAGGGAACAGGGGACAATTTTCTTTCTATATTCAGTTGTTTTTAATCCAAAATCTAAAATCTAAAATCCAAAATCGAATGACTTTACCATTACCCAATCTTGATGACCGGACCTATGCTAACTTAGTAGAAGAAGCAATTTCTCAAATTCCAGTTGAATATCCAGAATGGACAGATCATAATCCTACAGATACAGGAATTATTCTGATTGAATTGCTAGCTTGGTTAACGGAAATGACTCTTTATCGCGTCAATAAAATTAGAGATGATAATTATGCTAGCTTTATCAGTTTACTTAAAGGAGAACAATGGGATTTACCTAATGTTGCTGCTCAAGAAAGACAAAAAAAATTGCAATCCGAAATTCAAAAAACCTTATTAGAATTACGTCATCGTTATCGGGCAGTTACAATCGAAGATTATGAAAAATTAGTTCTAGAAGATTGGAATCAATTGTCAAATTCTACTCATTTAAAAATTGCCCGTATCAAGTGTTTACCAGAACGTAATTTATCTCAATTAGATGCTGCTACTTTTGCCAAAGGACATATTAGTTTAGTAGTTGTTCCCGAAAATAATCATCAAGTAAATCTGGAAGAAAATAAATATAAAGCCTTATTTGATTTTCTCGATCAAAGAAAATTGTTGACAACTCGTTTGCATATTGTAGAACCATTATATGTATATGTAAGCATAGAAGTAGAACTAGTGCTTAAAGATGGCGCACAAGCAGAAGAAGTTAAAAAAAAGGCACAAACAGAAGTTACAATGTTTTTTGATCCTTTAGAATCAGGAAAATATTGGCAAGGTAAAGGATGGGTTTTTGGTAGAGGTATTTATTTATCAGAATTATATAAAATATTGGATGATTTAGAAGGTGTAGATTATGTGGAAAAGCTACAGATTAAAGATAAAGAGAATCAATCTAAATCAGAAATTTATTTAGCAGATAATCAGTTAGTTGATTTTGATATAGAAGAGAGCAAATTTACAATATTGGTGCAAGTTGGTAATGAACGAAAATCAATTTAAATCAGTTAGTACTTATCAACAGTATTTACCTGCAATTCTCCAAGAAGATACTGTTCTCGGTCAGTTTTTGCTAGCATTTGAAGCAATTCTCAGTGGTGAGGATACAATTTCTAATCAAGCGCAAATTATTACAAAAGATACACAAAAACCACCAGGATTAGAAGAGATTATTGATAATATTCATCTTTATTTTAATCCTCAACAAACTCCAGAAGAATTTTTACCTTGGTTAGCAGGTTGGGTAGCTTTAAGTTTACGAAATGATTGGCAAGTGGAGGTTAAAAGGGCATTTATTCAGAAAATTGTCGGACTTTATCGTTTGAGAGGAACAAAAGCGGGATTGATTGAAATTTTGAGTATTTATTTAAAAAATTCAGGATTTGGAGAAAAAGTTGAAGTCTTCGATCAATTTACTAACTTTCCCCATTATTTTCAAGTTCAACTAACTTTAAATGATCGCAATCCTGAAAAATATTGGCGACAAGCTAAAATTGCTCAAGCAATTATTGATCAACAAAAGCCTGCACAGACATTTTATAGTCTAAAAATTCTTGTGCCAACGATGCAGTTAACTAAGCAATCCCAAGTTGCTTATCCTTTTAAGTTATTTGAATCTACTCAAAATCAAACATTTGCAATTGAACTCAAAATTACCCCTAATCAAATTGATAGCGCTCAAATTGATCAATTAGCAAAACAATTAGTTGTTCAACTCCAAGGTAATTCAAAATTAATTACCTTTTCAGCACCTCAAACGATTATCGATAATCAATCTTTTTCTGTTAAATATCAACTTAATTATCAACATTTTAGAGAAAACTTAGAAGGCTTTAATGTTAAATTATCGAATAGAACAGATCAAGTTTTTACTGGAAATTTAGCAATTAAACTTTATTTTTATATAAATGAAATAGAACATACTAATACAGTATTAGAACAATCGATAAATTTATCACCCATCTTGAAAATATGTCGTATCAATAGTGCTAAAGAAATTATTGAGGGAAATACAATTTTTTCACAAGTAAGTCAACCCCAAATATCGGGAATGAAGATTACAGAATATCTTTGGACTCCACCCTATAAATTTCAAACATTTGCAGCACCCCGTCAGCAAGAATTGCAGCCTGAAGTTACTGCGATTATAGAAAAAATAGAGCTAGAAGCGATTGTGGAAATAACTGAACCTAACCCAGTTACCACAGATATACTCAATAAAATCACAGTACGATTCAAAGATGATATTTCTGAATTTCATTTGTTTACGCCAGAAACTAGCGTCGCAAATAATCAAATTACAATTAAGCGTACTATCAATTATCAACATTTTTTACAAGCTCTAGATAAATTAGTTGTGACTATCCAAAATTTGAATAATATTGATATTGTAGGTAAAGTGACTGTGCAAGTTGCCTTAAATATTAATCAAAGTTTATCTACTCATACATTAGTAGAAAAAACTTTTAATTTAGCATCAGTTCCGATGAATGATATTTTACGAATTTGTCGTAGAAATGAGCAGGGAGAAATTATTAAAGAACCCAACAATACTATTTTGGGAACAACAACTCAATCATTAAACTAAACTAAAAAGAGAAATAACATGGCTAAAACTACCGATTTCACGACCTTTGCTACCGAACATCCCAACTATTTTCCAGGTCAATATTTACTAGAAGAAGACTTTGAAATTCAACATAAATATTTGAGCGATCGCCAACGTTATTATAATCATAGTCTTCATGTTTCAGGAATTATTGAAGGGTTGGAAGTTGAAGTTACTCAAGATAAAAAATCTCTGCTGATCAAATCTGGCTCAGCTATAGATAGTAAAGGGAATTTGGTTGTTTCAAAAGTAGATATTACCTTTTCCGAATTTAACAACATTACTAGCGGTGAACTTTATATTCAATATTTTCAAAAACAAGGAGTTCAACAGCAAGAAAACGTAGATGAAAGCTATACACGCTGGATTGAAAATCCTATTTTTGGATTTGCAGCGACATCTCCTGAAAATGGAATTAAATTAGCAAAACTGACAATTTCCGGAGATACTATTACTCTTGATACTAACATTCGGGAATATTCGGGTTTATCTTTACCCAACTCTAATGATAAAGCTTTGACTCTACGTTCTGGGGGGAATACAAATCCAAATTTAGCAGTTTTAACAGGTAGTTTAAAGATTGACGGGGATTTAACAGTTACTGGAATAATTTCCGGAAAAATAGATACTGAAAACATTACCTCTGGAATATTAAGTGTTGAGCGTATTCCTAATTTATCTGCGGATAAAATTACTTCTGGAGTATTAGCTGTCGAGCGTATTCCTAACTTATCTGCGAATAAAATCACTTCTGGAGTATTAGCTGTCGAGCATATTCCTAACTTATCTGCGAATAAAATTACTTCTGGTTCTATTAATGGAAATATTAATATAAAAGGTAGTTTAACCATTCAAGAAGGTAATGTTAATCTGGCAGGTAATCAACAAATTATTTTTACAGATACCGACATAACAAACAAGCTCAAACTACAACTTTGGGATGGATATGGATTTGGTATTAACGGTAGCACCTTATTTTATACAGCGAATGGTAAACATTCTTGGCGAGATGCTGAAAGTAAAGAAAGAATGTTATTAACTACAGGTGAGAATGGTGGGTTAACAGTCAATGGAACGGGGAGTTCTTCTTTTGGTGGTAGTTTAACAGTTACCGGAAGTTTGACAATTAATACAGGTGGTGCATATTCATGGAATAAATTGGTTGTAACAACAACATCTGAATGGGGAGATGGAGACAATAAATATGTGACAATTGGAGCAGGTGGAGCAGATGGAATTATGTTATCGAATCCCCACGTTACTTGGAGAGATAGCAGAGCTTCAATTCGTTATGGACGTGCTGGAGGAATACAATCAGGTTCTTACTGGGATTGTGGTGTTCGTCAAGATGGCTCTTTTTCTTTTTCATTAGAAGGACCTAGTGATCATAAATTAACAATCGCCAAAAATGGAAATATATCAATCGAAGGAGAAATAAAATCGCGAGGAATTCATGTAGAGTATGATCGCACTACTCACATTGAGAAAGATGGCGCTTTGTATCGTTATAATGGGCAAGTATATATAAGTATTGACGATAATTTATATATAAGAGATTATAGTAGGAATAAATATATTCACTTAGATGTTTTAAATCAAAAGATTAACTATTCTAGTGATATAAAGCTGAAAAAGAATATTCAACCTCTTGAAAATGGATTGCAAAAGATACTGAGTTTGCGTGGAGTAACTTTTGAGTGGAAGGATGATGAATTTTCTCAGCAACCTCATAAGCAATTGGGACTTATTGCTCAAGAGGTAGAAAGTATCTTTCCGGAAATTGTACAAATTGGTCATGACGGAATCAGGTCTATCCATTACATCGGCTTAATTACTCCTATGATCGAAGCGATTAAAGAGCAACAAAAACAGATTTCCAGTTTATTAATGCGACTTGAAGAACAACAAAACAATAACGTCAAATTAAAAAATTAAGCAGAAATTTATCCTCATTTATATTACAAACTAAAAATAAATATGAGTGATAAAACCTTGATTACTTTCTCATACGAAACCAATGTCTGACTTCATTATTATTACCGGAGATAAAGCCATGTTTAACCCCAACTTCGGACAAGCAATTGTTACTGTACGCCCAGGGGATTTAATTGGCACCGGAAAAGATAAAATTAATGGCAAACTAGTTTGTGTCGATGGTGACGAGAAAAAAGTTATCGTACCTGGGTGTAATTACATGACCCCACAATATAGTATTCCAGGGGTAGGAATGCTCACAATCGAATCCCTTGCAGGCAACCAAAAAGCTCAAAAGACCGAATCTAGCGGTAAACCTGTACTGCTAAAAGGTGCTTCTTTCCAAGCCAAATTTCAAGTGATGGTTCCCGCTCAACAACCTTCAATACCCAATCCTATTCCTGACGCTACCCCCCAATACTCCGGTACTGGTACATTTAATTCTATGAATACAAAGGTCAAAGGAACATGAAAGAACAACTAGAAAAACGTCTAGCCGAACTCAAAGCCGAATTTGCATCGGGACAAAAGGTAATAGTCGAATTGGAAACAAAACAAGCTAATCTGCGGGATACATTATTACGAATTAGTGGAGCAATTCAAATTCTAGAAGAAGAAATAGGTAAAGCTAATACAGAAGAAGAAAATACCGGCGTTGCATAATTATATGGTGAATTAAGATATTCTTTTAAATCACCATTACTTATGAGATTCTCTTTTTACTTTTTAATTTTGACTTTTTACTTTTTAAGTTGCATCGGGTAATTCTATTTCTACTTTTCTCAACGGAGGATAATAATATCCCAACATTGTAATCAACATAATAATTAATCCCATCAAAATAAACATTAATCCAATCCCTCTTCCTGTCCCAATTCCAATTATTTTTCCCATATAGCGGTTTTCACTTGAGTGGAATACAAATTTTACCTCACCCCGCCCTCCGGGCACCCCTCTCCTGTCGGGAGGAGAGGGGAAGGGGGTGAGGTTTTAGTGTATTGGACTCAACTGAAATTTGCTATAGTTCCAGCTAGCAAACCGTTAGTAGACATTAAGGGTTCAAAAATATTATCAGCAAGGGGTCCAGCAACTAAATAAGCAATAGGAAAAGAAATACCTGTATAGGACTTACGCAACTGTCACATTACGAAGCAAATACTAAAAAATTAGCAACCAAATCAAATCAATTAAATGCAAAATATCGAGGAATTAGTTATCAAATTCCTCAACCAATATTATTCCCAAATGTACCTAAATCTCAATTTAAGTATCGTGGTGTTAACTACATATATGGTTCTAATTAATAAATATTACAGGCTTTTTAGCTGAAAATAATTATGTATTTACAGATAATATCATGTCCGGATGATTAGTTATTATTGGCTGTTGAATCGTAATGGGTAATTGGGAATGGTTAATTGTTGAGTATTCCCAAACCAAAATCCTTAACTGAACCGCATTGCGCTATATTAAAATTCCAATCAAAAATCCAAAGCTTGTACCGAGGGAAGCGAATGTATGTAAAATCTAAAATTATCTTGATCAAATAGGAGTGTATATAATAAGTGAAACCAATTTTAGGTTTAGCCATCAGTTCCATATTCATTTGTTCACCAGCTTTTGCAATTGTTCAATCACAACCCTTATCTGGTGTCAAGATTTTAGTTAATCCAGGACACGGAGGGCAAGAAACTGGTGCGGCTGGTCCAACAGGATATTTAGCTAAAGATGTCAGCTTGAGTGTATCTAAGTTACTACGTGATCAATTGGTGTTAAGAGGTGCGATAGTGGTGATGACGCGAGAAGATGACACAGAATTAAGTTTATCTGATCGCCAAGCCATGATTGATCGAGAAGAACCAACCATCGCTATAACTATACATTACACCGCAGTAGCTGACGACGGAGATGCCGAGAATAGCAAAGGTATTAGAACTTTTTGGTATCATTCCCAAGCTCATAGTCTAGCCGTTTTTCTGCATAATTATCTAGTTAACCAGCTAGGACGTTCATCAATGGGAGTGTTTTGGAATAATTTGGCTTTAACTCGTCCCTCTACAGCACCATCAGTGGTAATGGAACTAGGTTTTATCACCAATCCTGAAGAATTTGAATGGATAGCTAATACCGACGAACAAAAAAAATTAGCGCGAGTCTTAGCAGATGGGATTGTTGAGTGGTTTGAGAGTACAATCACTCCATAATCATAACTTGAGATCAAATAGCTTATCCTGGATTAACTGGCGAATATTCCCCAAATTGCCAACGTAAACGAGTCGCATTTTGAGTTTCTAATACCTGCTTAATCTCAAACTCAACTAAACGCTCTGCTCCAGCAAATTCACTTAATCTTTCTGCATCCCAAATCACTTTTGCTTTTCCTGTTAATTGCAATATATCACCTGCTTGAAAGTCTATAAATAATAAACCTGCATGGGGATTTACAAGCAAGTTACCGAAGGTTTGAAACATATTATTTCCTGAATAATCAGGAAACAGTAATTTGTTACTATTTAAAATTCTTACAAATCCCGGAAATCCTCCTCGATGAGAAGCATCTGCACCACTTTCGGGATGAAAACTAGCAATAAAAAAAGTATCCGCTTGAGCTATCCAAAGTTGATTTTTTTCGTTTAAAGCATCTCTGGTAAAAGTTTCAGGTTGTTCTAATGAATCATTTACAGTTTTTTCTATATGACGGATTTGAATATATTTAGGACAGTTGAAAAATGCTTGTTTAATGTCTACTTTTATATTTGTTGAACTGAGCCGCCCATCAGTGCAGGTACCGCTAATCTCTGCTTTGCCATTGAAACGCGATCGCCTGCGATTTGTCAAATCAATCACTAATAAACCAATATTTTGGTTGTTTTCCAAGTTTTGATACAGTGGAATGGTAGATTTAGAACAGCCATCAATTTGTAAACTAATCTGTAAGGTCTGCTGGTTGATAACTTGGATAAAACCAGGTTCTCCTGTTAATAAAGATGCCCAAACTTGACTATGTATATCTACTGTACTAGCAATTGCTAATTGTTGTGTGCGAAGAAATTCCTCTGCTGCTGGTTTGATAAAATTACTGATTACACTACAGAGTTTTTGTGCTTCTTCACGCACTCCCGCTTGATTTTGGACTGCGATTTCTCCAGAATGGAAAGACATTGGGATTTTGGATTTTAGATTTTAGATTTTGCGAAAAGTTGCGTGCGGGGGTTCCCCCCGTTGTAGCTTGCTTCCCGCAGGGTGCAAACTTTTCAAGACGGATTTTGGAGCTACTGCATCCTTGGGAATCTCCCTCGTTGTAGTATGTGGCGTGATTTTAAATTATTTACAATCCGGGCATATTTACATATCCTGGTAATTGTGTGATTCGCTCAATCCAAGCAATTACATGGGGATAAGGTTCTAAATCAATTTTGCCTTCTGGTGCTAGTCCGATATAGGGAAAGCAAGCAATATCAGCAATTGTTGGATGTTCTAGTTCCAACCAGTTTCTATTTTGCAGGTGTTCGTTCATAATATTTAAAATCGGCTTGCTTCTAATTTGTGCTGCTTGCCAATCTACATCCATTTGAAAGCGAAAGTACAATCTGGCAATAAATACGCTGTTATTAATCTCGTTAGCAGCAAAGGATAACCATTGCATTACCTTAGCCATTGATTCTGGATATAAAGGTAGCCATTCTTCAGTTCCATATTTTCGCGCTAGATAAACTAAGATTGCTTGGGAATCCCGAATAACTATATCTTCATCAGCCAATACAGGGATTTGTCCTAAAGGATTTAGCTTGAGAAATTGAGGTGATTTATGCTCCCTGTTTGGAGTATCAACTGTTACCTTTTCGTACTCAACCCCTAACAGAGAAAGCATTAATCTGATTTTGTGACAATTTCCTGATAATTCTCGATCATATAGCCTAATCATGGAATTTTTCCTTTACTAGTCAATTATTTCTCGCAATTGTACGAAAATAAATATTATTTTTAATTTTTGACGATGTAAGGTTATTTGCTCAAGATCAGTTTTGCGATCGCAAATACTCATAAAACTGATCTAGGCAAATTTTTATTAATATGCTATTGCAAATTAGATTAAAGTTCTGCAATATATACCTATAAGAAATATGTATATGTACAGGATGTATAGCAAATCGTGGCAACTCTCAAAGCTTCTCAACAGGGAATCACAGCGATTAAGCAAGCTAGAATTGCTCAGGGTTGGTCTGTCGATGATTTTCGCTGGTTAGAGTCAGCGAGTGAGATTTTGGGTGTTTCTTGGCAAGAAAATGGTGTTTTGGCAGTGGGAATTTCCGAGGGTACCTGGAAAAGATTTTTAGCAGGAAAAAACCCAATTAATGCTGATGCTTTTAAAGCTTATTGTCAGGTTTTGGGGTTGAATTGGCAAGAAGTTGCGGAGATTGCCCTAAAAAAGAATTTTCTTCTTTCCATCCTCTTATAGATTGGGGTGATGCTCCCGATGTATCATTTTTTTATGGTCGTCAAGCAGAAATACAAATAGTTAAGCAATGGGTTGTGCAAGAAAAGTGTCGTTTAATAACGTTATTGGGGATGGGTGGTATCGGTAAAACGACGCTTTGTGTCAAGGTAGCGCAACAAATTGTAGAAATACAGGATTTTGCCTGTTTAATTTGGCGAAGTTTGCGTAATGCACCACCGATTGAAGATATTTTAGTTGAATTAATTCAGGTTTTTTCTAAACAGCAAGAAACGGTTTTACCTGTTACTTTGTCAGGTCAAATTTCACTGTTATTAAAATATTTGCGTGCATCACCTTGTTTGTTAATTTTAGATAATGTTGAGTCGATTTTACAACCAGGTGAACGCACTGGTAGTTATCAAGTGGGATATGAGGGATATGGTGAATTATTCCGATGTTTTGCAGAAACTTTCCATCAAAGCTGTTTGATTTTAACTTCACGAGAAAAACCTCAAGGTTTGGCAAGATATGAAGGAGAAAGTTTACCTGTACGTTCTCTACAATTAACAGGTTTAGCAGAAACGGAAGGACGAGAATTATTTGGTCTTAAAGGTAAATTTAAGGCTTCAGAAGTAGAATGGCAAACTTTAATTTCTCGTTATGGTGGTAATCCTCTGGCTTTAAAAATTGTCGCCTCTTCTATTCACGATTTTTTTGATGGTGATGTTTGCCAATTTTTAGAAATCTCTCCGCAAAGTACGTTTATTTTTGATGATATTCGAGATTTACTTGACCAACAGTTCTATCGGCTCACAAAATTAGAACAACAAATCATGTTTTGGGTGGCAATTAATCGTGAACCTGTTTCTTTATCAGAATTACAAACAGATTTTGTAATTAGTGTTTCCTCACCTGAGTTATTAGAATCTCTTTCCTCTTTGCAACGACGTTCTTTTATTCAACAATCTAAAGACGCAAAATTTAGCGTCTCTACCGTGTTTACTCAGCAACCTGTGGTGATGGAATATGTGATTAATCAAATCATTGAGAAAATCTATGATGAAATAGTTAATCAAAAAATAGATTTATTTGCGAGTCATGCTTTGATGAAAGCACAAGCTAAAGATTATGTGCGGGAAACTCAAATTAATCTAATTTTACAACCGATTATTAATCAATTGACTAATCAACTTACTAGTTCAGAAAATATTTATGTTTATCTCAATCAAGTTCTCTCAAGTTTTCGAGGAAAATCAGCGAAAGAAACGGGATATTTAGCTGGTAATTCTCTGAATTTATTACATCAAGCACAAGTTGATATTAGTGGGTGTGATTTTTCGGGTTTAACATTATGGCAAGCATACCTACAAGGTGTACATTTACATGATGTAAATTTTTCTAATTCCGATTTATCCCGTTGTGTATTTACAGAAACTTTAGGCAATATTTTATCAGCTAATTTTAATTCAGATGGAAAGCTTTTAGCAACCTGTGATACTGATTGTAATGTGCGAATTTGGGAAGTAGAAACAGGTAAATTACTATTAATTTGTCAAGGTCATTATAACTGGGTACGCTTTGTCACTTTTAGTCCGAATGGAGACATTTTAGCGAGTTGTGGTGCTGATCATCAAATTAAATTATGGAATGTTCAAGATGGTATTTGTATCAAAACGCTGAGTGGACATGAACATGAAATATTTTCTGTAGCTTTTAGTCCGAAGGCTAATATTTTAGCAAGTGCAAGTGGCGATCGTACAATCAAAATCTGGGATATTTACGACGGTAACTGTATCAAAACTCTTACTGGACATACCGATTGGGTGCGTTGTGTTGCTTTTAGTCCCCAAGGAGAAATTTTAGCAAGTAGCGGTGCAGACCATAAAATTAAATTATGGGATGTAGAAACGGGGGAATGTGTCCAAACCCTCAGTGAACATCAAAATTGGGTACGTTCCATTGTATTTAGCCCGAACCCCCCAGCCCCCCTTATAAAGGGGGGAAAAGGGGGTATGTTAGCAAGTGCAAGTGGCGATCGCACCATTAAAATTTGGAATTATCATACAGGAGAATGCCTTAAAACCTATAGGGGACATACAAACAGCATTTATTCTGTGGCTTTTAGTCCTGGGGGTGAGATACTTGTAAGCGGAAGTGGCGATCGCACTGTGAAAATCTGGGATTGCAAGACTCATACTTGCATTAAAACTTTATATAAACAAACTAATGAAGTTTGTTGCGTTGCAATGAGTCCCGATAATCAAACAATTGCTTGCGTCAGCTTAGACCAAACCATGCGATTATGGGATTATCGTAGCGGACAATGTTTAAAAACTTGGCAAGGAAATACGGATTGGGCATTGCCTGTAAAATATAGTCCAAATAATCAAATTTTAGCAAGTGGAAGTAATGACAAAACGATTAAATTATGGGATTCCGAAACAGGAAATTATTTAAGAAGTTTACAAGGACATAGTGATTTTATTTATGGGATTGCATTTAGTCCAGATGGACAAATTTTAGCTAGTGCGAGTACAGATTCTACTGTTAGATTGTGGACTGTAAATACAGGTAAATGTTTTCAAATCTTACAAGGACATACAGATTGGGTTTATGCTGTAGAATATCATCCCAACGGTGAAATTATCGCTAGTGCAAGTGCCGATTGTACAGTTAAAATATGGGATTGGCATACAGGAAAATGTTTCAATACTTTAATTGGTCATACTGATAAAATTTTGGGAATCAGCTTTAGTCATGATGGTAAAATATTAGCAAGTGCAAGTGCTGACCAAACGGTGAGAATTTGGGATTGGCAAACGGGTAATTGTTTGAAAATTTTCAGCGCTCATGCAGACAGAATTTATGGTGTTATTTTCAGTCAAGATGATCGGATTTTAGCAACTTGTAGTACAGACCAAACAATTAAACTTTGGCAATTCCCAACAGGAAAGTTTTTAAAAACCTTAACTGGTCATAAAAATTGGGTCTTTTCAATTGCTTTTAGTCCAGATGGAAATACTCTTGCTAGCGCTTCCCACGACCAAACTGTGAGAATTTGGGATGTAAAAACAGGAGAATGTAAACACATTTGTGTGGGACATACACATTTAGTTTCTGCGATTAATTTTAGCCCAGGAGGTAAATTTATTGCTAGTGGTTCCCAAGACCAAACTGTGAGAATTTGGGATATAAATACGGGTGAATCTACCAGAATTTTGATTGCGAAAAGACTTTATGAAGGAATGAGAATTACTGGAGTTAAAGGATTAACAGATGCGACAATTTTAACACTACAAGCTTTGGGTGCAGTGGTGTGAATATCAGTTTTTACTTGGGTGCAATACAAATTTTACCTCAGCCCGCCCTCCCGGCACTAAGGATACTGCTGGCAAATGGGCTAAAGTCTTACTACGAACCGAAAAACCACTGAGTCCCTGCGAACAAGTAATACACACCAGTTAAAATCAGCGCGACGCTACCAAAACGGATAATTCCCTCAGAATGTTGCAACAACTTATTACTTTGTTTTGCCAATCCCGTAAATAAACTTGCCAGAAAAATTAATAGAGTATAACCGAGAGCATAACTAACCATTGTCAGCGTACCCAATACCTGGGAACCTGTAGCTGCTGCTGATGCTAACACCGCGAATAACACCGGACTAGCACAAGGAGAACTCACCAACGCAAAGGTCAAACCAACTCCATAAGGTCCTGCTTTCGGCAGATTGACATTCATCTGCGGTAGGGGAATATTTACAACTCCCATCAACCACAAACCCATCACAGCCATAATTAAGCCTACTATTATATTGATATAGCCCCGGTACTCCACCATTACTGCTCCCGCAAAGGAAGATACCAAACCAAATAAACTGAGAATTGTCACCGCACCTAAAACAAACAAACCAGCTTTGGTGAAAGCATCCCAACGGGATTTGATTTTGAGTGTACCGATATAGCTGAGATTGACAGGTAAAAGGGCAAGAATACAAGGAGATACAGATGCGAGCGCACCACCTGCAAATGCCAATGGTAACAAGACAAAGGGATTGGCGGTATCTTGTTGATCAAACCATTGTTGGTAGCGGTTTTCGATAATGGAAATTAGCCGTTCTACTGGATGGCTGATTACAGGTCCGAGGGTGATAACTAGAATCAGTGATATTAACCCCAATCCACCATAAAACAGCCATTTTTTCGAGATTTTAGAACGTCGAGCAGGACTTGGCTCGGTGGATGATTGAGGTATTTGTTTCATAATAATTTCCCTTGAGCCATGAAGAGACAGGAGCTAATTTTGGGCTAAAGCAGTATCAAGAACTTTGGTGTAATCTGCCTTGTTAGGATTATTTTTAAACATCGTTAAAATATTGCCAGTTGCCGGGTCAACAATAGCTACTGTGCTAGTTTTACTCTTGTTTGCTTCCAGGAATTTACTTAGACCCAATTTTTCTGCTTGGGCTTGTGTCTCTTTCACTTTGGCTTGGTCAGTCACATCCAAGACGACAAAGTTAACCTTATCTGCATAATCCTGTTTCAGTTCTGATAGAGTCGGAGCAATATTTTTACAACCAGCACACCAAGTTGCAAATACATCTACTAAAACAGGTTTACCTTGAAGTTCTTGTGCAAGAGGTCCTCCCACAGAGGTTAATTTCCCAGCACAGGGATTTTTGGAATTATCTTTACCCGCGCAAGGATTTTTAGCAGCACAGGGATTTTTGGAACTATCTTTACTAGCACAAGGATTTTTCCCAGCACAGGGGTCAGCTTGAGCAACTTCTGTAGTCGATGATGGCACTTGGTTTTGGGAAATATTATCGGAATTTCCACTGGTGCAAGATACTGTCAAAACCAAGCTGCTTAAACACAGTAGACTGAGTAAAAATTTGCTATTTTTGTACATAATTGCTTTTTATCCTCAACATTGCATGACAAGATGCTGGTACAGAGTTTTTACGAGATAAGAAACTCCAATTGCACCTGTTTACTAAGACGAGTGAGGAACCAAATTGGATTTAATTAAGATGCACTTTACATTTCCTGGGGTGCTAATGCCCCGCTATAGCATCTAAGCTCAATTTTCAAGCAAATAAATCAATACTCCTGTACTCTAAATACCCCCTGAAGACTTCCGTAATAACTCCACCATCTTTTCACCCACCCCTGTAGCCGATGCGGGATTTTGTCCTGTCACCAAGCCATCGCTCACCACGACATGGGCTTGAAAATTAACAGCTTTGCTGTGTTTGGCTCCCCGCTCGATTAACTTGGACTCCAACAAAAATGGCATCACCTGCGTCAATCCAACAGCCGCTTCTTCATCATTAGTGAAAGCAGCTACGGTTTTCCCTGCGACCAAATACTTACCATTAGACAACTTCACATTCACCAACGCAGCTGGACCGTGACATACCGCACCCACCACCGCGCCCCGTTCGTACATCGTTGCGGTGAGTTGTTGCAATGGCTTGTTATCCGGAAAATCCCACATCACCCCATGTCCACCCGCGAAGAAAATCGCCTTATATTCATCCGGTTTGACTTCCGTCGGTGCGAGAGTGTCTTGAATTTTTGCCATTACAGCTTGGTTTTGCAGAAATTGTTGATTTTGCGATCGCTCGTATCTTTACTCTTGGGGTCGATTGGTGCCAAAACCACACCGATCAACACACCGCAAATATTACGGATTGGTACACCCCAGGAATTTTTTGCCCAGATGGTGTTAGAGCGTTTACCAATATCAGAAAAATGGTTGTACCGGGTTTATTTCGGCTTAACAGAAAATGCGATCGCCCAATTACTCGAAGGTGGTTTGGATGCGGTCATCGCTACCCAAAAAATTGCCCGCACCGACTTGGAATACCAACTAATTCACGAAGAAAGCTTTTGGTTGGTAGGTTCTCCCCAATTAAATATTCCCAACACGGCAAATATTCAACAATTGGAAGAAGATTTGCGATCGCCTAGCGGCTCCTACGGAGCATCGCTTATTGCCTACGGAGAAGAGCTACCAATTATCCGACGGTTTTGGCGAGTCGTATTTGGTAAGCGCTTGGATTTAGTTCCCCGAATAGTGTTACCAGATTTACGCTTGATTCACGATGCGATCGCCCTTGGTTATGGTTTTAGCGTCCTTCCCGATTATCTCTGCATAGATACAATTAATTCGGGTAAATTGCAAGTATTATTGAAGCCAAATCGTGCGGTAACGAATCAAATTTGGTTAGCCTATCGCAAATCAGAACGGGAATCGGGAGCAGTGCGATTGTTATTAGATGCGTTTCAAACATTGAAGCAAATCGCTGCACCCGACCG
The DNA here is from genome assembly GCA_012033205.1 of Richelia sp. SL_2_1. Classification (GTDB taxonomy): domain Bacteria; phylum Cyanobacteriota; class Cyanobacteriia; order Cyanobacteriales; family Nostocaceae; genus Rivularia. The sequence goes on from JAAUSO010000041.1 coordinate 28,670, forward strand.
AGAGTCATTTAAAATCAGTCAACTTGAGAAAGAACACGCGCTAGCTATCATCAATTGGCGCTACAGTTCTCCCTATGACTACTACAACTTTGATGCTGAGACAATTCAAGAGGATTTGCACTATCTAATTGATCCGAAAAACGACTTTTGGGCAATCTTGAATCTACAAGGAGAACTCGAAGGGTATTGCTCCTTCGGATCGGATGGTCAAGTGCCAGGTGGAGACTATAGCAATGAAGCCCTAGACATTGGGATGGGAATACGACCAGATTTAGTCGGTCAAGGACGTGGAAAGCAATATGCTCAAGCTGTAATAGGACATGGGACGAGTCAATATAGGGTGCAGCAGTTGCGGGTAACGATAGCGCAGTTCAACAAACGGGCACAACGAGTGTGGGCACAGCTAGGATTTAAACAGGTGCAGAAGTTTATCAAAATCGGTAGTGGAGAAGAATTTGTAGTGTTTATAAGGAAAGTTTCGGTATAATACTGTGATTGGACTATGCATTTAAAATGCCAGGTCGAGCAAAGCCAAAATTCACATTACGGACAAAAGATGGATTCTGGTATGATTTTTATAGACAGGAAATACAAAACTTGTGGGACGCAGGGAGCGAATGGGGACGCGAGGATAATTTATGAATTATCGAAATTACATCACGATCGAACCTAATAAACGCGGTGGCAAGCCTTGTGTTCGTGGTTTGCGGATTACGGTTTATGAAGTGCTTGAGTACCTGGCTTCCGAGATGACGGAAGCAGAAATCCTTGACGATTTTCCTGATCTGACACGGGAAGATTTAAAAGCCTGCATTGCTTATGCCGCTGATCGTGAGCGGCGGTTGATGACCGCGACCTTATCCCCATGAAATTACTTTTTGATGAAAACTTGTCGCCCAAGTTGCCGAACCGTTTAAGTGATCTTTTCCCAAACTCGCTTCACGTTCGAGATGTGGGTATGAAAGCAATGATCGATCCAATAGTTTGGGATTATGCAAAAGACAATGATTTGATGATTGTCTCGAAAGACGCTGATATGCACGACTTGAGCTTAGTATTTGGAAATCCACCGAAAGTTATTTGACTGCGACTTGGAAACTGTTCCACATCGCAAGTTGAAAGCTTGCTGCGTCGAAATTTTGACGCGATTAAATTATTTTATGAAGATGAGAATTTATCGCTGCTTGCTTTATCATAATGCACCGATGGCTTTGGAAATCTTTCTAAAGGTTTACAAGTATCTTTCCAGAGGTTTTACAAACGGAGAAAACATAATGGCGATCGCGCATAATAAATAGTTAAGTCCCAAGAAGGGTTGGTTGTTAAACATCTTTGAGAACAGCGATGGGCTGCATCCCGGTTTCCGACCATCTCTACGAGAAGCCGCGCTATGCACGTCTACGCTCAATTTTCAAACACATAAATACTTGTATACTCAATCTAGTTGGCAATAATTTTAACTCCAATATTAGCATTTACGTATTTATATTGAGAAAAAATCGGCTTTATACTTTAATAGCAAGAAAATAATTATACTAAATTGCTTAATATCAGATTTCCTTAATTGTGGACTGCGATAAGCCGTTAGGCTTTACGCTGAGTCTTTCAGACACGCTGCGCGAACGCCCATCCCCTAGCTGCTTGCTGTCAAAATACTCACGCCCGAATCACAGTAATATTACGTTGATTGTCCGTCACCACAACCTGCGTTGACAAAAGTTCTTCCATTGGTAGGGCATTTTTGCGTCTATCAAAAACAAATAACCAACCTTCATTCAATCCCAACCGTGCTAGATATGACTCTAATTGCTCAATCCCTTCTGCTTGGGGGTCACGCTTTTTCTCCCGCCATACCTTTAACTCAATACCTAATGTAACATCTTTGTAGCGCAGACATAAATCCATTCTGTCACTACCAATTGCATATTCCCTCTCCAGGATTCCACCACCATTGACAACACGATGCAAGAAAGCCATGAGTACTATGTGGGGGGCGATTTCATGATAAACAGCGCTACTTAATAACGGTTCCCCATGTTGTCGCCAAAACTTGATAAAAGCGGACAGTAAAGCATCTTTATTTAATTCACCTTCGGGAGTTAACCAACTAGGACTGATATGAGGTAAACTATCCTGAGTTCCTTGCACTAAAACGCGGGGAATGACTTCGCGATAAATCGGGTTAGAAATAACCAGTCCCCCCGCAGGATCGCGTCGCAATAATCCTAAATCGATTAAATATTGGCGATCGTCGTTGGGGGTATCGGGTAATGTTTGTCCTGCTAAAATTGGTTCAATAATGTTTTTAACTCGTTTTTCTCGGAGTTTTTCTGCTAAAGAATCGAGATGAGTATCTTGACGAGCAATTAATATTTCTTTAGCTTGTAAAATATGCTCTTTGGTAATAGCAATATTTCTATCCCTAACCATTTTTTCCACAACTTCTTTGGCAAGAGCATTCACTAACCAAGGTTGTCCCTGGGTTAAATCAAAGGCATATGCTGTAGCTTCTTCTGTAAAAATTTGTCCAGTGTCTTGGGTATGTTGTTGGTATAGTTCGGCAACTTCTCCGGCGTTAAAATTTCTCAGGGTGATGGAACTAACTTTAATATTAAAAGGACTGGCTGTATTTAATCTATCGCTGCCACCCGATGCAACTTTATAATCCCGCACATCCCGTAAACCAATTAATCCTACGGATGAGGGAAAGTTTTCCGGACGGTTGGGAAAACCATCGCGTAATTGGCGTAAAACTGAAATTAGAGTTTGGTCTTGTAGGGAATCAATTTCATCAATAAATATTACCAAAGGTCGGGGAGAAGACTGTGCCCAAGCTTGTAAACTAGCTTTAATTCTTTGTCCTGGCTCCCCATATTCCCAAGCAGATGGTCGTAAATCTTGGGGTAAGCGAATGGCTATTGTATCACGCCAAGTTCCCAAAATCGCTAATTCTGCGGCACTGGGGTCATGATTAAAAGCACTTCCCACCTCCACCGATACCACTACTGCTGCATAACGTCCAGTTGCGGTTAGTTGCTGCGCTAGGGCTAACATTGCCGTTGTTTTGCCCGTTTGTCGCGGTGCATGAACGACAAAATAACTTTCTTGTTCAATCAGCCTTGACAAGTCGGGGAGACGACTTGTTGGTGAGAGCATGTAGTGTTTGTCGGTTTGACAAGGACCAGCAATATTGAACCAGCGAGACATGGGATGTTGGCAATTAGCGGACACTTTGAGTTTAGACGATTTTGGGATTGAGGGATTTTTGTTTGTTTAAGCTTTGTGGGAGAAAACTAAATCCAGATAACACTAAATCCGATCCCCTCCTTCAGTCGTCATATTATATAGACGGCTTTTTTCAGCAAAAATATCTCTATGTGCGTTCTGGAGCGAGGTGATGACAGACAAAATACGCTTAAATTACGACTGTATAGGTTTAGACATGGGTTAAAAATCGCATGGAGCCTAAACAATCCCAGTCAAATTCTTCCCTAACTTCCGATGTGACGGATGAAGCTTTATTTGCGGCGCTGAAAAATGGCGATTCTGCGGCATTAAGCATTTTGTTTCAGCGTCACGGTCGCTTGGTGTATGGATTAGCACTAAAAATTTTAGTTAATCCCCAGGAAGCGGAGGATTTAACCCAGGAAATTTTTCTTACCTTGTGGCGAAAAGCATCTACTAATCCCGATTGTCGCTTTTTTGTGCGCTATTTGGTGACGATAACGCGATCGCGTGCCATCGACAAAATTCGCGCTCGCACTAGACAACTCAAACTTGTGGAAAAAGTAGGAAAAATGAGCAATAACATAGTACCCGAACCAACACCCGTTGAACAAGCAAGTTTTGCAGAGCGATCGCAAAAAGTTAATCATGCTATGAGTGAACTTCCAGAAAAACAACGTCAAGTTATTGAATTAGCTTATAACCAGGGATTGAGTCAATCAGAAATAGCCAAAAAACTCGATATTCCCCTTGGTACAGTCAAAACCAGCACCCGTCAAGGATTATTAAAACTCAAACGGATTTTACTAGATTCTGATTTATTATCATATGAATAAATCTTTCAATTCTGAACATATTAAAAACTTAGTTGCGGGGTTTGTTGTGGATGATCTTTCTCCGGAGGAAGCTGAGGAATTTCAGTTATTACTCGATAGACATCCAGAACTAATTAGCGAAATTGAGGATTTACAGGAAGTTTTACGACAGGTTGTAGATGGTTTTATTGAAGTAGAACCACCTGCTGATTTGTTAGGAAAAATTCTCTCGCAAGCTGAAGGAATGACAATTAAACAAACAAATATAAATCATATTCCCATTCAAGAAAATCGTAATTTACTCATACCAAAAATATCTCGGCGATGGACAAAAGTTGCTGGTAGTATCGCTGCATTATTTGTGGTAATTATCGGTGTTGATAATTATCTATTGCGGGAAAAATTGAGTGTTGTCACCGCAGAACATCAAAAGTTACGCCAGGATTTTGCTCAAGTTCAAGATGTTAAAAATCTGCTGCAAAATTCCCAAACCCGATTGTTTACCTTTCAAGCAGTTAATTCTACAAATAAAATTAAAGATAATGCTTCCGGAAGTATAGTTATCAATCCCCAAAAACAAAAAGCTGTGATGGTATTCCAAAATCTTCCCGCACCACCTCCTGGATACGCTTATCTATTATGGACAATTGTCAACGATGAAAAATTACCCTGTGGTCAAGTTAAACCCTATTCCTGGGGTACAGCTTCCTATGATTTACCATTTACTGAGCAAATGTACCAAGAATTTTCTCACCCCCAATTTTCTGGGTTAGTCATTACATTAGAAAAAGATACCAATGTAACTCGTCCGACGGGAACTGTTGTCATGCAGAGTTCGCAGATTTAAATAAAATTTAAATTTTATTTAAATTTTACCACTGACTCATTTAGGTTTTATGAAGCAGATAAAAACACTTAAGGAATTTGGCTTATGTCTTTTTGATCGAGACATGATGCCGACGGCATTAAAAGTGTCTGTTGTGGTTGGTTCTATTTTATTTGTAATCAATCACGGTTCGGCTTTAACCAAAAATCAAATGAATCGTGAACGGTGGATTTCTGCTGCTGTAACCTACTTAATTCCCTATATGGTAAATATCCACGGTCAATATGTGAGTCGTTCTAGAAAATATTGAGATATTAATTAATATTATAAATAATACTTTGACGAAATCATCATGGCTAATTCTACAGATTGTATTGATTCTCAAAACTGGCTGGTAAACGATGATGGTGAGTCTATTAGGTTAAACCTTGAGGAACTTGCTTTACCAGAAAAACCCTATCGTTTATACCGTTTTCTGACGGAAGTAGAAGATATTTTAGATAATATCAATGATAATGATCTTCGTATCCAGAAAATTATGCCATTGGTGCGAAAATTATTGAGTAGTTCCTATTGGTTACAAATGGAGTTTACTCAACCACCAATTGACCCCGGTTGGTCTGTACAATTTTTGTATGATGAGTATGAGTTTCCTTTAACTATCCAGATGGTTGCTTGGCTACCTGCTCGTGTTTCTCCTATTCATAATCATGGTACTTGGGGTATTGTTGCTGTTGTGAATGGAGAGGAAAAAATCAATTTTGGCAAAGAGTTCCGACATTGGAATATCCAAATCGTATTGAATGTGTTGATGAAAAAATTTTGGTTCCCGGCGATATTATTGGTTTTACACCGGATGCTATCCACTGTGTTGAACCTTTGGGAAATCAACCAGTGGTAACGTTTAATCTGTATGGGGAAACTGCATATCATCAGCGTTTTGAATTCAACCCCATTACCCATCAAGCTGAAAATTTTTGAGGTGTGAACTAATCAGATATCTTCCCAACTCCATCACACAAACCTCTTTGATCTTCTTTCACATTCCCACTATTGTGTAAATAATTGCTAAGGCGATCGCAACCCTCTGCTAATAATTTATCGGGGTTGGAATCTAAATCTAAGTGCCAAAAAATCACATTTCCCAAGGAATCAGCAGAAGCTAACAACTGAGCATTTGGAGTAAAACTGACACTTTTGACTTGAGCCTTATGTCCCCCAAAAGTTTGTAGAATATCTCCATCGAGTGTCCATAATTTAATTGTTTTGTCTTCACTAACTGTGATAAAGCTGTTACTATTTGGATGGAAAATTAAACTATTGATTGCACCTTCATGGCAATATATGGTTTTTAACAATTTACCTTGGAAGTTCCATAATTTAATGGTATTATCTTTACTGACTGTGGCAATTATTTGCTTACTAGGAGCAAAAGCTACGGCTAAAATCCCCGCTTGATGTCCTTTTAAGGTAGTTAATTCTTTACCTTGTCGATTCCACAGTTTTGCAGTTCCATCTTCACTGCCTGTGACAATCATTTGACCATTCGGACTAAAACTTACACTTCTCAACCCTGCTGTATGTCCGCGTAGTGTCACTAATTCCTCACCACCTAAATTCCACAATTTAGCTGTATTATCCCAGCTTGCAGTGGCAATTGTTTGACCATCGGAACTAAATACCGCACTTCTCACATCTGCATTATGTCCGCGCAGTGTAGCCAATTTTTGACCATCTAATGTCCATAATTTGGCTGTTTTATCCCGACTTGCGGTGATGGCAATTTTGCCATTGGGACTAAAATGTAAGCTTCTGAGTACATCACCATGACCTTTTAATGATGCGATGGCTTCTGTCTCGATCTTTCCTTTCTTCATACCTGCCAATTTCCAGATTGTTGCACTATCAAGACTTCCGGTTGTACCGAAAATTTGATTATTGGGGCTAAAACTAATACTCGTAGAAGCTGTTTCCCCCAGGTTTTTAGTCCAGGCTGTTTGTAGTGGTGATTTTTGATTTAAGTTTTCAATCCCTGGAAAATTCGACTCTCCCAAGTTCCAAAGTCTCACACTTCCATCATCACTGCTGCTGGCTAAAGTTTGATCATCAGTGCTAAAACTTACACCCCAAATTGCTTCTTTGTGACCGTGTAAAACTTGTAATTGTTCTCCTTTGGGGTTCCAAAGTCTCACGGTTCGATCCCAACCTGCGGTTGCAATTGTCTCACCATCATGGCTGAAAACTGCACTACCGATGGTATCGTTATGTCCCTGTAAAGACGCGATATGTTGCGTTTTTACACCATCGAAATTCCAGATTTTTGCAGTTTTATCCCGACTGGTGGTAATTAAATTTTTGCCATCGGAACTAAAATTCACATATGTTACCCAATCATTGTGTCCGCCCAATGTAGCTAATTTTTGACCATCCCGATTCCAAATTTTGGCTGTACCGTCTCGACTAGCAGTAGCAATAGCATCGCCTTTAGGACTAAAATGGATCGCAACCACTGGGGAATTATGGGTTTTAAAAGATTTTACTTGTTGTCCCTGTAAATTCCACAATCGCATGGTACCATTCCACTCCATTGATGCCACTGTTTGACCATCTGGGCTAAATCCGACACAAGCAACCCAATCTGAATGCGGCAGGGTGAATAATTCTTTCCCGTCTTCTACACGCCAAATTTTGACGGTTTTATCCCGGCTGGAACTTGCTAAGAATTTTCCATCGGGGCTGTAATTAATACTCCAAACTGCATCCGTATGTCCCCGTAAAGTTCGTAACAACTTGCCGTCACGCTGCCAGATTTTCACGGTTTTGTCCCAACTACCACTAGCTAGGGTTTCACCCTTGGGATGAAATTTCACCCGTGTGACAACATCCCTGTGATCTAAAAGACGGTTTTCTTCTCGCACCCAATAGAGGGATTGGCGGAGAGCTTTTTCTACCTGTACCCGCAGCAGTAAATCAGCATTTTGCCAACCGATTTCCTTTAATTTGATACCCGCTTTTAAACCAAAAACCAAAGCGTCAAAAGGTTGTTGAGAATTAAAAGATACTTCTGAGGAAATACTTAAAGTTTTAATTTCACCCAGAGTCACTTGCTTTTTTTGTTGTGCTGTTTGCCACATCAAAATACCGGAACTTCCCATTAATAGTAAAGCAATTACAGATACCACTGAAAGCCCCCAAAAACCGCGCCGAATTGTCTGTTGCGCTTGTTTTTCAGCAGAGATGAGAATTTGATTTGCTTGTTCGGAAGCTGTTAGAGCAGTTTGCACTTGCCGTTTTTCTAGTTCCTCACTGGCAGCTAAAAAGCGATAATCGAGGTTGCTTAAAGTTTTTCCCTTAGCCCAAATTTGCACGTCTAACAGCGCTTCTCCTCGTAACAAATTTGTGTCATCTTGATAGTCAGACATCACCCATTGATTAAGTGAATCTGCGTAGGGTCGTAATTGCTTTAATTGCTTTTCTACCCACTCTAGATTAAAAACTTCTTGATAAATACGATTGTAAACTTGTAAATTACCTTGTTTTTTGACAACTAACCCCGACAGCAACAACTCGATTTGTTCGGGGGAATCATCGACGGAAACACCGCCATTTTGTAAAATTTGTAGATATAGTCCGAGTAATCTGCTAGCGCGTTGTTCCGAAACAAGTAACCTATCACGGATTGTTCTTAAATGTGGTGGTTCATCTTGAGCAGCCCAATTGTCTATGATATGCGATCGTACTATTACAGCGACTTGTTGAGCAATTTCCTCTGGTTGTGTCAAGATTTCCCGCATTAATTTTTGCAGATAAGGAGATGCAATCTGCTGTATATTCCCTTGTTTCCCTGTTCCCTTTTTGCCATGTTGTGCCACTAATTGACATAATTTCTGAGTCAGAAATGGTTGTCCTCCTGTCCAAGTCAGTATTTCATTCAACACAGCTTGGGGATGATCGATTTTATCAGCTAAACCTGGCTCTAATGGTTGGACTTCGTGCAAATTAAAGCCATTTAATTCAATTGCGCGTCCAATATTAAAGGGTGTACGAGTTTTATCTGTAATTAAATCTGAAGGTGTCGCTACTCCCAAAAGAGCAAAAGTCAGGCGTTTGTGTTCGTGACAGGAGCGGATAAGGGCAAAAAAATCATCAGTATTAATGGTAAACTGATGGTGCTATCTATTTCATCTAAAAAAATCACTATCGGTTGTTCAATTAAATCTATCAGCACCGATTGCAGCAACTCACCCAAACGTCCCACCGCAGAAAAATCTTGTGTTTGTGCTAACCAATGACGAACATTAATTTGTCCAGATAACCGCAAACTCCGTACCAACCGCATAATTATATCTGCATACCATTGGTCAGCTGTAATATTACGATTGCCAATTCCCGATAAATCCACCGTCGTGCAAATAATCCCATCTTCTTGTAGCCGTTTCGCCACCTGTACCCGCAAACTAGACTTTCCCATTTGCCGACAGTTAAGAACATAACAAAACTCACCCGCTTTTAAAGCATTGTAAAGTTCTTCGTCAGCACGACGGACTACATAACTTGGTGCATCAATAGGTAAGCGACCACCAACATGATATTCGTATAATGAAGTCAGTTTTTGCACGGGTGTACCTGCCTTACAATTGCCAATCAGTAGAGTTTGTATTATTTCTATATTTGTATAGCTTGTAAGTTAGATTGTCGATGTAGAAAAGTTAAGGAGTTGAAAAATTTAGTTAAAATATCAATTTTGCAAGAAGTCAGCTTTTGATGACTGTTTCGCGATTCCCGGCAACTGGATTGAAACTTATAGCGGTTTTCACTTGGGTGGAATACAAATATTACCTCACCCCGCCCTCTTAACCCCTCTCCGTATATTAGGAGAGGGGATGGGGGTGAGGTTTTAGTGTATTGGACTCAACCGAAATTTGCTATATATGCTGCAACAATTATACTGATACAAGCTTAACTTGTCATATCAAATCCGTTGGTATCGGAATTATATTTTTTTTGAACGCAGAGGAGCGCAGAGGGAAACGCAAAGGAGCGCAGAGTTTTTTCGATCATATTTTTTATCATTTATAAGCGGAAAAGATATCACTCATGATTCCCTGCCAACGATAAGAAGATATAATTGGCAAATATATATTAAAATTTATGAATAAAATACTTAGTTAAGTCCTTATATCGATGGCAGTTAAACAAGATACGCTGTGGGAGCGTTTTTTATCCCCTGTGGTTCGTTTGTTAATTGATGAAGAAGAATTACGACGTTATTCCGAAAGCGTGGATTGGGAAAAGATAGCGATCGCTTCCGAAGAGATGATGTCATAATTCCTCAATACTACAGTTCTGAGAATTTTCATGGAATAGAGCGCGGATACCTGAATCCTGGGGCTGCGGTAACTTATGATGCGATTACTCAATATGCTTTACCACCAAATGAAACTTGGGTTCGTCAAGCTTTAATTGATGGGGTAAGAGTCAAACCGCGACGTATTCTTGATTTGGGTTGTGGTACAGGTTCGACAACTCTCATGTTGAAGCAAGCTTGGACGGATGCAGAAGTGATTGGATTGGATTTGTCACCCTATATGTTACTCCGAAGTTTCCACAAGTCGCAAAGTGCTAATTTAAACATTCAATGGCAACAAGGAAATGCTGAAAATACTTATTTTCCGGATGCAACATTTGATTTAGTTACAGCTTCTTTATTGTTCCATGAAACGCCAAGCACCGCTGTTGAAGCGATTTTGCGTGAATGTTTTCGGTTGTTGGTAGCGGGGGGACAAGTTTTGATTTTAGATGGTAATCAGAAAACTTTACGTCAGTTAGAATGGCTAAATAATATTTTTGAAGAACCTTATATTGATGAATATGCTAATAGTAGTACTGATGCGATTATGGGTGCAGCCGGATTTGCAGCAGTGCGAACTGAAGATGTATGGTTTACTAGTCAGTTAACTAGCGGTATCAAACCGATTTCGGTAGAAGATGCATCTACTTACAGCAATGTTAAGCGGTATGTACCGACTTCCCCAGACAACACCTTGGATAATAACCAACTTTTTCCTTCTCCAGCGTAATCGTACAGCATGATCAAGGCAGTTATATTTAATTTTAATGGCATTATCATCAACGATGAGTCAATTCATCAACAGTTGATCGAAGAAATCTTGCTGGAAGAAAACTTGGTACTGAAACCAGGTGAGTATCAACAGATATCTTTGGGACGTAGCGATCGCGTTTGTTTGCAAAATTTATTAGCAAGTCGTGGGCGAGTCGTTGATGATAAGTATTTGACTAAGTTACTGCAAAAAAAGCTCAAAATTACGTTGAGCAAATAGAAACGCTGGAAAAATTACCTTTGTATTCCGGTTTAGATGATTTCATATTTAAAATACGTTCGAGTAATTTAAAGTTAGCAATAGTTAGCGGTACAATTCGTCAAGAAATTGAATTAGTTCTCCACCGCGCTGAGTTAGCAGAATATTTTAAAATTATAGTTGCAGGGGATGATGTTACTACTAGTAAACCAAAGCCCGATGGTTATTTACTTGCAGTGGAACGTTTGAAGCAAGAGTATCCTGAACTAAATCTGCAAGCAAACGAGTGTTTAGCGATTGAAGATACACTTTTCGGAGTTCAAGCAGCAAAAGCAGCAGATATGAAAGTTGTGGGGGTTGCAAATACCTATCCATTTCATATGCTTCAGCGTCAAGCTAACTGGACTGTAGATTATTTAACTGAATTGGAACTCGAACGTATACAAGAAATTTATTCTCCTACACCAGTAATATCAACTACTGATCAATGATATTTTATCGCGGTAATCTTAACAGCCTTTCCAAAATTTTTCGTGGGGTAAGAAGTCGGGTTTTTATAACGATTATAAGGGTGTGACCAATCATATCGCAAAAACCCGACTTCTATGATTATCTGGTAAAAAGTCGGGTTTTTGTAAAGATTATAAGGGTAGTAATTTTCTATTAGCCATTACCAATTAGCCATTACCAATTACCAATTACCAATTATCAATTACCAATTACCTTAAATTAGCAGGTGGATTTTCAGGCACTGTCCATAAATAAACCGTATGGGTACGACCATTAACTTCAACCTTTTCTACACGCTCAGGTTTCCACTCACCCATGTCAAAATCGTGAGAAACAATGCGGGTTCCAGGTTTTAATTGACTAAATAACTGTGGTCTGAGTTTAACATTTAAAGAAGGTAACAAATACAGCGTCATCACTGTAGCATCACTAAAATTACTTTCAAATAAATCTTGGTTAAGGAAAGTAACTCTGTCAGTCACTCCGGCTTGTTGAGCATTTTTATTCGCTTCTTCAATGCGCTCCGGATTAATTTCAATGCCTACAGCACGACGAGCATTGCGTTTTTGCACTGCTGTAATGGGGATACGTCCGTCTCCACTACCCAAATCATAAAGAACATCGTCTTTACCAACATTAGCCATTGTTAACATCCGATCAACTACCTCATTTGGTGTAGGTACATACACCACGTCAGGAGAACGTAAAGGTGCAGACGGTGTGGGAGTAGAAGTTGTCGGTGCTTGGGCTTGAATAGATTCACCTTGAGTTGTAGCGTTGGTAGTGGGAGTACATCCAGCGCTTACTAAGCCGACACCAATGGTGAATAATGCAATAGTACGTTTGAGGAAAATCATAGTAATATCCTAAAAATGAAGGTCTTTCTTTTGTCAATTTGAAACTTTTTGTGTCCACCACAGCAAAGGTAATCCTAGTAGCAACACGGCGACACCTAGTAAACCACCCCATCCGGTGTACGCTAAACTCGCTTGCAGCATATACAAGCAAATTCCACAAAATGCCAGGGGAGTCAAAGGATAAAATGGAACTTTGAATGAACGATTAATATTTGGCTCGCGTCTTCGCAACACGAATAGTGAGATACCACTCAATAGAAAAGAAAAACCAGAATGCTGGAGCTGTATAATCCACCATGGTTTCAAAGCCTCGACGAGCGAAAGTTCCTACCATTACAAGTAAAAGCGCAATGGCTCCTTGTACTATCAAAGCATTTGTTGGGGTATGTTCACGACCGCGCCCTAGAAACGAAAAAACTGAAAAATCACGACCTAGAGCATAATTTGTCCGCGCTCCTGTTAAAATAGTGGCATTTAAAGAGCAAACTGTGGCGATCGCAACCAAAACGCTGGTCAATACGGCTCCCGTTTCTCCCATGTTTAACCGCATCAAATCTGCGATGACTGCTTGAGATGCAGCCATTTGGGTTAATCCTAGCCCCTTAATCAATGCTAAGTTGACGAGCAAATACAGCGCGGTAATAATACCAATACTCCAAACTAACGCTCGGACAATGTTTCGCTTACCATCGCGAACTTCTGCGGAAATATATGCTGCTTCGTTCCAACCACCGTAACTGAGCAACACAAACACCATCATCAGACCTATATTACTGGAAGTAGCATTAGTTGCTTGATCGAGCGGTAAAGCTGATGTTCCTTGAGATGAAGCCCCTAGTAAACCAATGGCACAAACAACGATTAATCCTAGTACTTGAGCAATGGCTAATAAATTTTGCGTCTGCTTACCTTGCCGAACACCAAGCAGATTTAATCCAGTTAACAGTACAATTGCGATCGCAGCATAAATTGAGGGAGAAAAAATTCCCAATTGCCATAGTTGCGAAGCATAATCCCCAAAGACAAAGGCTAATAGGGCAATGGAGCCAGTTTGAATCACGCTCATCCGAGTCCATGCAAACAAAAACCCAATTGCGCTACCCAATGCTCGTCTCAGATAGTAATAGGTGCCACCAGGATGAGGATAAGTGGTTGCGAGTTCGGCGTAGCACAATGCACCAATTAAAGAAATTACTCCACCAAACCCCCAAGTAAGCAAGGCAAATCCGACATTACCAGCGTTTGCAGCGACTAATGAGGGAGTTTGAAAAATACTAGCACCAACTACTACTCCCACAATGATTGCAATCGTATCGAGCAGGGACAAAGTAGGTTTAAGCTCTACTATCGGACGCGCAACTAATTTCAAGAGGCTTCTCCTATACAACTGTTATCGTAATTACCTGGTTCTAAAGATGAAAGGCAAGGTTTCATTTTTAGAAAGCCGATTAAACTCATGTTCTTAACAATTATCATAATTGTTGAATCTGATTTTAAGTTAGTCACTGACCTGATCACACTAATTTTTAATTGCTTGTTATTAATGGTATGCATTCACGTGATAAATAATATCATGATTTAAAAAAATATATATTTTATAATTTAAACATAGTTAAACTTAAAAAAAATAACTTGTCCGATCAAAATTCTAAATATTTTCTTTGTTTGTTTTTTAGGCTTATTTTCTACTTGGTTCTCAATAAGAATAAAACTATCTGGTTTCAAAAAAAATCTATCTTAAGTTTTAATTTTGAAAGCCTATTTAAAGGTAAAATTATATATTTTTTTGAATAAATCTATCTTAAGTACTATTTTTAGATATTCACAGCATCAAAAAAACAATTATGCTTAAAAAGACTTATATTTTGTTTATTTTAATTGCTTACACCAGTTTAATTTTACTTTACGACAATATAAATTACACTCCCTGAACTAGGAAGTGAAGAAATCTGAAAACCTGACGAAAAACCGTAAATAAAAGTATCTCAAGTTTTTGTCAAGTGCTTATTATTTTAATTATCTCAATCAAATGTGACAAGAAAGTGACGGCAACAACAAAGATGTAAAGACGTAGCATTGCTAGGTCTCTACAAGGATTCTGGGTGATAAATAATTGTACGCGACTTGTACTAATACTAAATATTTGTGTGATTTGGTAAACAATTTTTTGTTATCTTGGTTTTGCGGTAAGCAATTTTATCTGCAAAGCGATTGAAAAGATGTTCTGTGTGTGTGTCTTCTCCACCCCAAGCAGGAATTTTTTCTCCGATTCTACTTAAAAAGTCGTAGACGATAAATTGAGCAATTCTTTTTTTTCTACCTTTAGCTGAATAAATAATTTGACAAGGATATGCTAATGTCCCAAAAGTGGGAATTAATCCGACTAAAAACGCAACCCAAGGAATCTCTTTACCCGTAAATACGGTTTCCAAAATTCTTGGTAATGTATAAATTGTTCGATAAACTGGTCCTCCAACAATCAACCAAGTAATTAAAATAAATTCATCGATCAATCCGACAAAGTAGAGGAGTGGTACTAATAGATATTCAAGGGATTTAACAAATAATTTTATTCCTAAATGAACGCTAAAATCATTTAAGTAATCGCTGCTACTATCTTGCTGAAAAGATTCTAATAAATTGACTGCTTCTCCATGGGATAGTTGTTTTCTATCTTGCCAAGATACTATTCTCTTATTAATATAATTTTTCACTACATAAAATCTATAACGTTGAGAAAATGTCAATTTCCACAATTTATAAATTATTTTTCTATAGGAAATATGAGTAAGTTTATGAATCACAATCATTGGTAATTTGATTAACAACCAATATATTGATTCCCTGGTAATTCTAAATAATTCTCGTGTATACCATAATAATGGGTGTTGAGAATACCATTGAGCTTGTTGCTGGTTAATTATTCCTTTTTTGAGTTGATAACCAATAGTACCATCAACCCTGCTCATGGACTTCCATCTTTGTTGATGTTGCTCTAATTGGTAAACATCCTCTAAAATTTGCTCGTATTGTTGACTATCTAATACAAGTTCAATTTCTCTACGATCACTATTTAGATATCCGCTGAGTTTACTGGTATTTACATCATCAAATAATGGTTTTCCATATTTGAACGCTTTAGGTAAATAAAATGAAAAAAGTGTTAACAGGTTCGATGGAAATAAAGCCGGTACTCCTGACTCTAAATCTATCCAGACAAAAACTTTTTTTCCTGAAGTATCATTTGCTAATAAAAAATTATTTAAAGCTGTCGGAGTTCCTTTCCCAGCTTGCCAAACTAATCCATCTAAACCTGCTGCAATCAGTTTTTTCTGTAGTGGCAGCATGATATCATAAACTAGTGCTGGAAACTCGTCTAATCGTTCGCGGTTACAAGGTTGACGTAATGCCACGTGCCTGCCGGAAATAAACTCTGTATCCATTTGATAAGCTTTAAATTCTGAGTTCCAACAAGTTGCGATCGAGTTGGCAATTTTTAATTTATCTCCGAACCAAAATTCAACTAAAGCACTGAGAATTCTGCGACGATAAAAAGCACACTTAATTGCATCTTCGTTCCAAATGTATGGATTTACAGTACCCAAAAAAAAATACTGAATGATACTTGCTAACTTATCTGCGTAAAATATTTTTCTCGCGACTAAACCCTCTGGTGTATCGACTAAAAAGACTTTTCCTGACCTACCAGCCCCCAGTAGTTTACCGGGATAATAACGTTGTTTTTTTAACATTTATTTATGACCAAATAGTATTATTTGTGTTACCAGTATTTCGGTAACTCAATATTGTTGAAGCTGTGATCGCAAAATTTATATTATTAATCTTTATAAAAATCTGTTTAAAAAAACAATTCAAACTTCAGATTTTTTACGCATCAAGAATACTTAAGATAATTTGACCTACAAATTTCGACTGAAGAGAAGTGAAACTATCTATAAGTCTACTTGTTGGTGTTTTATCTGATTAATTTGTTTTATTATGAAAATAAATGG
>JAAUSO010000201.1 GCA_012033205.1 Richelia sp. SL_2_1
ACCTTTGACCTTTGACCTTTGACCTTTGACCTTTGACCTTTGACCTTTGACCTTTGACCTTTGACCTTTTTTAACCTTTAAATCAACATTTGATATTCCCAGGCTTGTTCTGGGAATACTTGTTTTGTATTCAATTTTTTATTTAATCCCAATAAACAGCAATGTCGGTTATTACCAATAACAGCACAATTGATAAATCTACCGATTTTCCTCAAGAAAACAAAGTTAAGGACAATAGCAGTAATTTTATGGTTCAGCTGCGTTCTGTAACAAAAAGCTATGTTAATGCAGCGGATGCTTTAGTAGATGCTAGCTTAAACATTAAGAAAGGGGAATTTGTATTTATTACCGGACCTAGTGGTTCTGGTAAATCCACTCTGCTCAAACTGCTGTATGGTGAGGAATTAGCAACCCAGGGAGAGGTGATTGTTGACGATCGCAATGTGGCAAAGTTACGTGGTGATGGTTTGTCTTTATTGCGACGACGTATTGGTATTGTTTTCCAAGACTACAAATTAATCCCTCAGCGAACGGTAAAGGAAAATATTTCTGTGGTTTTGCAAGCTCAAGGTTACACCCGCAAGGAAATTCAAAGACGTTTGGAACCTACTTTAAAGTTAGTCGGTTTACTCAGTAAAGCTAATTGTTTTCCCGATCATCTTTCTGGAGGAGAGCAACAACGGGTAAGTATGGCACGAGCAATTGTGGCAACTCCACCCTTGCTTTTAGCAGATGAACCAACCGGAAATCTAGATCCAGATAATTCTTGGCAAATAATCCAAATATTAAGTAAGTTAAATTCTTTTGGGGCTACAGTAATTGTTACTACCCATGACGAACACTTGGTAAGACGTTGCGATCGCCGAGTAGTAAAAGTATGTAATGGAAAAGTATACGAAGAGTTAGGAGTTAGGAGTTAGGAGTTAGGAGTTAGGAGTTAGGAGTTAGGAGTTAGATTTTATTACTCATTAGACATCTCCGAAAAAGATGTAGAGACGTAGCAATGCTACGTCTCTACAAGGGTTCTGGGTAACGCATAATTAATTTTCGGAGATGTCTATTCCCTATTCCCTATTCCCTATTCCCCATTACCAATTTTGACTTTAACAGACAAAGGTACTAAAGTTTTCATGTTTTTTAATACAGCTTTTGGTGCTGGTTCCAATGCTTGTAAGCTATCAAAAGCTGTATCTCTAATTGCTGCAACTGATTCCTTTGTTAACAAAAGTTTCAAACACTCAATAATATATTGCTTAGTCTCTGACTCAAGCTGTTGACGAGTTGCTAATTTTGTTAACTTACGCAAACCAATCATACGTTTGAGGGGATCTGTGTCTATTAAATAATCCAACAACTCTTCTAATTCTTGTTGTTCTTGATTTCCATATAAACTTATGGGCAACCATGCTAATAAAATTAAAATTATTACAATTGCTAAACCTTGGGCGATGGCACCCGCAGCAATCCAAATGTTGTTGGAGTTCACGCAAATTGTTGCTGCGATATAAGTGCCTAAGCAAGCAAATAAACCACTAGTTACCGATAATACTAAACGTCCGCGAGTTGTTTGCAGAAAATGACTTGTTCTACACCAAAATTGTGACCAATCCCACTGCGGCATCGAATATACTAATAACATCACGAAACCGCCCGCACCACAAGAAAATAATAACTTAGGGTTCCACAAAACCATGGCAACGAGAATTGTCAGGAACCAAAGAAACTGGGCTGGGTTTCGATGTTGCAATATTCGTCCTTTTGTGGCTTGTGTCTTTAACTGCGGAAGTTCCTTGAATGGGGTATTTTTGATCAATCGCTGCCAAGAAGACGAAGCCAATTGCGACACGTTACTTACCTACCAATATTTAAAGATTTACTGTTGGGTATAGTTTTCGATTAAAAAACTAGAATCTACAATAGTATTTACCAGATTTATCAGAAAATCTATCAGTAAAATTTGCTATTGGCAAGGTTAATAACGAAAACCTAAATCGTCAATCGTAAATTGACCATCGAAAGCCCGGAAGCTAACAGAATGAATATTCTGAGCCGATACGGATAATAAAACATTCGGGGCTATCCCTGAGTCGGAATTAGCAAGATTACCGCAGGGTAATACCGCTTGATTTAACAGTTGGCGATCGCGATCGTAAGCGGATAATACCAATCGCTGGGAACTGGTAACAAAAGCACTAACGAAGTTGACGGGACGCACAAAAGTCGCTTCTAACAATCCGCTATGGGGCGAACCCATTAATACTACTACACCAGAATGGGGCGGGAATGCCGGATTTGAAGGTTCGATGGCGATACAATTATGAAAAATTATGCCACTACTTTCGTATTGACGTTCCACCACTTCAAAGCACTTTAAATTATCTAGCTCTAAAAGAACACAATCAGCTAGAGAGGAATTTATTGTATCATTCTGCGGACATCTGAAACTTGAATAAGTTGGTGTATAACTTTGAGAATAATCATTAAGGTTGTTAAACTTAAACAAAGGCTCCTCAAGCGTTGGTACACCCGGTCGAATATAAGCCTGTTTTACCATTGCTCAGATAAAAATCAAAATTACTAATCATACAGAGAATAATTGCGTCTTTCCGGACTGCATTGGATTTAATTGCTTGCGAGCGACTCAATCAACAAGCAGTATTGAGAACAATTACACTATCAGTAAGGAATGTTCTAAATTTTGTTGACGTTCATTTCTATCGGTGATGTTTCTGATAGACTATCATAAAATTTTCAATGCTAACCTTAAATAATAGTTATATTAAATACCAGTATTATTGACGAAAGTATCGTATTTACAAGCTTAAAAATTTCATTTGCTCAGAAAATAAACACTAAATCTTTACAAGTAGCACCGTAAATTTACATCTACTTAATCTCTCTAAAGTAAGAAGTTATTATGTGAAGATTTAGCTGATAATTAAATTAAGGGTTAATAATTCTCACCCACGCCACTGATCACGGGACACAATTAAGAAAAATACTTATGTTTCAGCCATTGGGATTTGAGCGTCACTCAGTAAATACATCATTAGGTAGGATGATTTACTATACCAATACAGGCTTTCCTTGGCAGGATAAGGCTGGGAATACAGACAAAGAAACTTTGGTATTTCTACACGGATTTGGTGGTGGATCTTCTGCTTATGAATGGTCAAAAGTTTATCCAGCCTTTGCAGCAGAATATCGGATTATTGCCCCAGATTTGATTGGTTGGGGTGAGTCGGAACATCCAGAACGAAATTACCAAATTGACGATTACTTAACTACGATTGCGGAATTTTTGCAGCAAACCTGTGATGGTGCGGTTAAGATAATTGCTTCTTCTCTAACCGCAGCATTTACAATTAGAGTTGCGATCGCTCATCCGGAATTATTCAAATCTTTAATTCTAACTACTCCAGCAGGACTTTCTGATTTTGGTGAGAACTATTCCCGTAGCTTTTTTGCACAGTTAGTTAGTACACCAATTCTGGATAAATTGATTTATAGTACGGGGGTTGCTACTAGTGGTGGTATTCGTAGCTTTTTGGAACAACGACAATTTGGTAGCTCCGATCGAGTTTATCAAGAAATTGTAGAAGCTTATTTAGAGTCTGCGAAACAGCCAAATGCAGAATATGCGGCTTTGTCTTTTGTCCGTGGAGATTTGTGCTTTGATTTATCACAATACATTCAACAATTAACAATTCCTACAGCAATTATTTGGGGACAAAAATCGCAATTTACTGGACCAGAAATCGGTCATCGTCTCGCACAAATGAATCCCCAAGCAATTAAAATTTTTCAACAATTAGATTCGGTTGGACTGACACCCCAATTGGAATTACCTGGAGTCACAATTGGTTTAATTAAAAAGTTTATACCTTTGCTCGATACATAATACAATACGGTTCAGTTAAAGTCAAAAACCTTGATATATATAGGTTGGGTTGAGGAACGTTCACCGCTAGGTGTGCCGGAGGCACAACCCAACCTACAAGGCGGGTTTGTTGGGTTTCGCAGAGCCTCAACCCAACCTACAATTTTCCTTAACTAAACCGTATTGATACATAGTAATAAGTCATCAGCCATATGCGTGTGACTGATGACTTATAAAATTATAGACATGGGAAAGCTCCCTATAGTAACCCCAAAATATTATAAGTAAGAAGTAGAAGCACAAATAAAACTATCATTCAGGCAGGAATTTAGCTAAACGCTACCAATCAATTTTTTCAAAAATAGCCAAAACTAGAAATAATTTAGCTATCTTTTGTACGTGAATTTGTCACTACTAATTCAAACTCCCAGCCGGGAAGCTGCTGTACCGATCTACTAATCCTGCGTAAATCTTCAGAACCGTTACAACTGAGATTTTGTCGGGTTCTCACTTTCGCAGCAACAACCTTTTTATCGTTTACAGCTATCAAATCAAGCGAACAATCAGCCAATACCGTAGGTAGCTTTTCCGGGGATGGATTGATGGTAACTGAATAACCTTGCTCACGATATTCTTTAGCAAGCTTTAAAAGTCGCCGATATTCTAATGGATTTTGATTGTCCTGATAGCTCATATCTATTACTCAGAGTTGCTCCGGTGAAGTATCAATCGCTTTACTTATTATAGAGCAAACCCATGGGAATAGTACTGTTAAATATATTGCAATTGGTTGCAGTTTTTCTAAAAATGTTCCTTAATTTATGAACTTTTAATAATAAATTTTTATTTCAAAAAAAGACTAAAAAATGCACCTTTTATAAAAAATAATCAGCGCATTTTATTAGTATTTTCTCACGCTTATTTAACATGGAATTCAAGGTAGATTACCCTCTGATTATCTTTCTTAAGATAAATCTCCAGGGTCTGGTGCAGATTCCACTTTAATATGTAGAAATTCTTCACCATTGGAAAACCCTTCTGCTAAAGCTGGAGAAATACCTTTGATTCTAAAAGAACCGTTGAGGTTGCGACGACGACTGATGAAATCAGTAATCTGATAATCATCAACATAAATCAAACCATTTAAAGCATCCCTAACAGGTTTTACTATATTATCGCTGTCGGGAACGGCTGATTCGTCGCAGGGATCTGCATCATAATAATGCGTAATAATTACTTGGACATAATCTCCTAAAGGAGTTTTTTGATTCCAGGAAGATTCAGCAGTTTCACGAACTAATTTCTTCCAATCATTAACGCGCTTGCGTTCTTTTGCTTGGTGAGAAACTGGTTTACCAATTACTACAAATTCAAATGGCAGCATTGAGAAAATCTCGTAGATAAGTGTAAGCGTCAATTTGCTCGCATTCGATTATCTCGCAGCGGTCGTATATACAATATTTACTCACAACTTCGAGGTTTCTATCACCTTGACCTGAAAATACAGATTGGGATTATTTTTTGGAATTAATTTGAAGAATGTGAGGAACAATAATTGTATTGACTTTTCGGTATTCAAACTCTATGATTATTCTGTGCTATTTAAGGATGCAGGGATTAATAACTAGTAAGATATACCATTAAATTTCTCTATTCATTTATGTATGCTTTCTTCTACTTGCACCCTTTTTATTTTGTCGTAAATGCGACCTTTGAATGACTTGTTCACACTTATAAGTTAACATATCAAAATATTAAATAACAACAGTTTTTGGTTACCGTGCAGTTAAATTTAGCTATAATAATTAAACTTTGTACTGATAAAAACAATTAATTTCATTGGATATAAATTAGATTGCATTGTGTCGTGAAAAACAATGTATTTTAGATTAACAAAATCTCAAATAATAACCCTCAAAGTGTAAGTCTGGGGCTAAAGAAACAAAGCCCACTGTTGTGGGCTAATAACATACATCTTTCAATCGAAATCGTGTTAAGCTGTCGTACATTTAATTTATATCTTTCTAGCAGGCAGGACTGCCCTTGAAACAAGTGAAGAGATGCCCGCACTACAAGATTTTAATAACATTTGAAGATACAAATTAAACGCTTTTTAGCTTAGCTCAACTGCTTAACACATCTTATTGACTATCCTTAACTTCCATCACTTCAATTTCTTTTTTATTTATCTTCAATTCTGACATCAATTACACTAGCATTGAAGTTGTAATTAAACCCTTCCAATTCAAATGGCATCCCAATTTTTACTTTACTATTACCTAAAACAGGTCCGCCGTCAGTGATTGTTGCTTTACCTGCTAAAGTTAAAAGCATATCTGTACTAAAAATATTTTCCCTAGGTTCCGGAATTAATTTAACGCTACCATCGGGTTGTGTAACGAGGATTTGTTTGGGCAATACTTGAATCGATTTAATGGGAATTTTACCGTAGGGTTGATTACGGATGATCACGTTTGTTTCACCCCCTTCTTTAAACCCTTTGCTGGCTAATCTCTCCATATCGCGTACTTTTAATCCCATGACAATCAAATCAACTTCCACAGGTTGTGTTGTGGTACCTACTTGAGCTACTGAACCAGTGGTACCTGGGAACAAAAATATACCTGCTATTACTAGTAAAATTACGAATAAAGCACCGATATCTAAAATATTGAACTTGCCAAATAAGCGACCTTTAGAATCTAATATAGCCATAATTAGTTTTTCCTATTTACAGAGAATAGAGGATTGATATTCACAAACTTAATACTAATGGTAGAAGAAGCAGGTATTTTGTCTGGAGATATCAAGAAGTTTAAAGCAACAAGACTCTCCATCGCTTTCGTTAAATAATTTACGATTTGTTGCCATGTTTAACAGCAAAACTACTCTTAAGTCAAGCAGACTAGATAACCGATTGTGCTACTACAAGACAAGTAAGATGTGCAACTTAATAAAGTCATTATTCGTCTTATAATTTGTGTTCTTGTACAAACCTCCTTGAATTTGATCATGGAAAAGAAAAACTTTTATTTAAACTTTCGTTTTTTACAAAAACGATTCTTTTATCCGTTAATTTCCTTGGTTACAGCTATAACCTTGTGCTTAGTTACACCTACAATAGCGCGGAGTGTTTCTATATGGGACATAATCTTGCAAGGTGCCCAAATAATTCAACTTTCTAATATATCAGAACGGCAAGAAATTCAGCTTGGTAGACAAATAAATCAGCAATTGCTCAGAAGCGATGTCAGACTTAACAGCAATTCTCAAATCAATGATTACATCACAAGAATTGGTAAACGCTTAGAAGCGCAGAATACTCGTAAGAATATTCCTTACACCTTTCAAGTAGTCAGAGATGACAGTATAAATGCCTTTGCTACTACTGGTGGATATGTTTATATCAATACTGGTCTAATTAAAGCTGCCGAGAATGAAGCAGAATTAGCAAGTGTAATTGCCCATGAAATAGGTCATATTGAAGGTGAACACGTAATAGAGCAGATGAAGAAAACTGCGATCGCCAGAGGTTTGGCTACAGCAGCAGGTGTGGAAAACAGTAGATTAGTTCAGCTTGGTGTAGAACTAGGTTATCGTCGTCCCAACAGTCGTGGAGCCGAGAAAGAAGCAGACGAAATTGGATTAAGACTGCTGACAGATGCGGGTTATGCACCTCAAGCGATGGTTTCCTTCATGAGGAAGTTAGAAAGCAAAAGCAGAGGCTCGGTTCCTAATTTTTTAAGTACCCATCCTTCACCGGGTAATCGAGTACAATATCTTCAGAATTGGGTTAATGCTCAATCGAATAGAGGAAACGATGGCTTAAATGCAACTGCATACCGACAAAATATTCGACCATTGTTGTAGGAGTTAGGAGTTAGGAGTTAGGAGTTAGGAGTTTGGAGTTTGGAGTTAGGAGTTAGGAGTTTTGAGTTTGGAGTTTGGAGTTTTGAGTTTTGAGTTTTGAGTTTTGAGTTTTGAGTTTTGAGTTATTGACAGCTGTTTGTTACCAATCTATAACCTCTAACCTTTGACCTTTGACCTTTAATTGTTGCGATCGCGATCGACTTTAGGTGAAGACAAACTCACTTTTGCCGATGCTTCTTCTAAAGATAAGGTACGGAGGCTCTTTTTAAATATATTGACTTGATGTATCAAACGATTTGTAACATCGAATGCACTCAACCAACCACTACGGGGATGATAAGCACCTGTATCTAAATCGAGCCAACCCGCACCTCGAGCAATTTTACCCGGTGCAATTCCAGGAAAGGTAAAGGTGATAGTGTGACCGACGATAATCACTTTATCTAAAAAATAAGGCTTTTGAATGCTGTGAAATTTATCTCTAATCCAACAAAATTCTTCTGCACTTTGTTCTTCTATAGTTTTTGAGGGGTCAATTCCTGCGTGAACTAAGAAGATATCACCTAAATCGAGATATAAAGGTAAATTCTGGAACCATTCAAGGTGTTCTTGAGATATTTTACCGTTTTCATAACTTGCCAGGGTTGCTTGTCCCCCACCGTAAAGCCATCCTTGTGCGTTTGTGGTGGAGGCATTTTTATCTGTAAGAATTTTCACCAACATATGCTCGTGATTTCCCAACAAGCAAGGATATGAATTGTCTTTGACAAAATCCACTACTTGGGAACTCTGGGGACCTCTATCTATCAAATCACCGAGAAAATAAACTTGGTCTTCTGCTGTTGGGGCAATACTATCTAACAATTGCATCAAGCCTTGATAGTGACCATGTACATCCCCAATAACTATACGACGGTGGCTAGTTGCACTCATGGGTATGAATTTAAATAAATTTGTTTTATATATCTGATTCTGTAGAAACTACTATCAATCAGAAAGAAAATGTCAAGAATTTTCCAGTAACAAGTTTAATTAAAGTAATTTTCTAGATAAAGGTAGGAATGTTACAAACGTGATTAATTCAAGGTCAAGAGCCGATTTTTTCCTGAAATTCTACATCAACGCGATCAGATCATTCGTCGGGTTTTTAAGAAAAATCTGGGTTGTAACAGACAATCATCATAAAAACCCGACTTCTAACCCCACGAATAATCGAGGTTTTAGATCAAGTTTTCATATAAAATCTAAAATTTGGTAAGATAAAGTTTATTTTGGGAGTTTATAATGTCAGAGGAATTTTCTGCTCAAATTAGCGATCGCATTTGCAAGCACATGAATGAAGACCATGCAGAAGCGGTTGCACTTTATGCTAAAGCTTATGGAGATTTAGAAGATGCGACAGCAGCACAGATGCTTTCTATTGATGCTGAAGGGATGAATCTACAAGCAGAGGTAAACGGGAAAGATGTACCTGTCCGCATTGCATTCGACCATACTTTAGAAAATGCCGAAGATGCTCATCATACATTGATTGCGATGTTAAAACAGGTGAGAAAATAACTGTTAACAAACTCCGTGGTGTAAGAAGTCGGGTTTTTATGATCGTTGCCTTTTTTCACAGATATTTAACCTAAAAACCCGACTTCTAAGTAGAACTCACCTCAGTTTAATTTTTTCTTTCAGATTTAAAGTTGGATTTGAGTGTGAAAGCAAAATAACCTGTAAAAATAGTCAGCACACCTGTAATCCAGAAGGGGAATTTGTAACCAAAACTGACTAATAAACCGGAAATTGGTGGTCCAATTGCATTAGAAATACTTAAATAAGCTGCATTAATTCCTAAAACTTCTCCTTGTTCGCGTTGTGTACTATTCAAAGATAAAATTGAATCTATCAACGGCATCGGGAAGGAATTAACAAAACCAAAAATTGTAATAATAATCAAAAATGCGGTGAGATAAGGGAAAGTTGGAATTAATAAAAAAGTGACTCCACGGGCTAATAATGACAAAAATAGAATATCAATTAAATTGAATTTTTTCTGAGCGGATCGAGTGCAAATACTTGAGAAATAAATCCGACTATCCCCACAATAGCAAATACAATTGCTAATGTTTTTGCATCTTGATTGAGAACTTCTAACATAAACGGCTGAAATGCAAAAGTAAAAATTGTAAAAGTGGAACCGCTTAAAAAAGTCAGAATAAACAGTTTACCCAGTTTCGGATGAACTGCGGACTTCAAAATTTTCATAAACCCGAAATCACTCCAACTCAAATGAAACTGTTGCGTTTGTGAAGTCGGTAAAGTTTCCGGTAAGAAAAAAATAGTTAAAACCGTCGCAAATAAAGCAATAACCGCACCGACAAGGAAACTCATTCCCAAGGAAGAAACACCCGCAAATGTCGGTAATTGCTGCGCTACAAAGCTTAATGCGGGGCCTGCAACAAAACCCAAACGGAACACCGCCCCAAAAACACCGAAAGCCTTAGCACGTTGCTCTACACTGGTAATATCGCTGACTACAGCCATGGCAATAGAAGTATTTCCACCAGTCAAACCATCAACCATACGCGCAACATATAATATCCAAGCGACAGGAGTGACTGCGGCTATGGCGCTAGCTAAAACTGTTCCCAGCAAACTTACTACCAATAAAGGTTTTCTTCCCAAACGATCTGAAAGTCTTCCTAAAATAGGTGTTGCGATAAATTGAGGTAAAGCATAAGCTGTGGTCAGTAAACTTGCTTGAAAATCACTTAATCCGAACTGTTTCGCATAAGGATAGAGTAACGGAATAACTATCGTGAAGCTCACCGAATTTATAAAGGCAACTAAGGTAACAATCCAAAATTGGAAAGGTAAATCAAATTGCTCCTTTAAATTTTTCAAGTTCATTTATTTTATTGGAGTTAATATTGCCAGAATCCGGTGTATTTTTTTTGATAAGTGATTTCATAATCTTTTTAATAGTTTACCTTAATAATACTCAATAAAATTCCTCAAAAGTGAGGATGTGGCGATCGCGATAAATCCACCTCTAATTACTTGACATTTGCGATCGAGATATTTATTTAACTTCTTGCAATAACCAAAAGCCTGTATAAGTCATACCAGAATCATCTGGCTGTACTAACAAAAAATGCAACCCTTGAGTTTGCTGCTGACGTTGTTGATAGAGCTTTGCAGCTGCTGTAACTTCCTCATCTTCAAAGGTGGCGACAATCCATCTATCTACTAAACCTGCTTCCAAAACCAACCCATCCGGCGCACCAGCAATGTAATTTAAAGCTACAGGACGATTGGACTGTAACCACCTTGCCAAACCCATAGATTTGCGTCCACCATAAATTACTATACCTGGAACCTGCACTGTTGAAGCTAAACCCAGATTTATTGGCAATAAAAATCGGGTGTTTCTAAGATAGGAATTGGACGTTCAGAAAAAAACTCGGCGATATTACCAGCTTGCAAAGTCGCAAAACTCCATTTATCTCCCCACAGATTTTCTGGCAAAGGTACCGGGGGTGGCTTATCCAAAGCCGTGAATTGCTGCTTTTCCTCCAACCATTTTTTCAAAGCAGCAGTACGACGAGTTGCTTCAACTTTAATACCCAAATTATTTGCCGCTTGTTCAATTAAACTCAAAGATTGGGGACGAAACACCTGAATAATATCTGGTAATTTATCTGCTGCTTGCCGAATTTGCGAAGCTACCCAAGCAGAATTAGCTTGTGACTGAAGACAACTCGCTTCATATTTAAAGTTAAGAGTTGAATCAATAATTAATAAATCCCAAAATACTTGTCCGGATGTATCTTGTTGCGAACGACGATAAAAATCAGCTTGCCAAATCATAATATAGGTAATAGGTAATAGGGAATAGGGAATAGGGAATGGGGAATGGGAATGGGAATGGGAATAGGGTAATGGGAAGTAATGGATGTAGTAATTAG
>JAAUSO010000202.1 GCA_012033205.1 Richelia sp. SL_2_1
TAATGGATGTTAAACCAGAAGAAATTAAATCAGTTCTTAACGAAGCTGCTAACGCTAAAAAACGCAAAATAGAGTTAACGGAAAACGTTTCCCGTAAGTTAGAACAAATCGAAACTATTTTAGCTGGCATTGGTAAATTTAATGCCGAAAGCTTCCGCACGAGCCGCTTGCCGCTGCTAAATCTACCCTCAGATGTACTTGAAGTACTACGCCAAGGGAAAATAGAATATACCAAGGCGAGAGCGATTGCAAGAGTTAAAGACGAGCAACAACGTTCGGACTTATTAAATGACGCAATTTCTCAAAATTTATCACTAACTCAAATCAAAGATTTGATACAAAAACATGAACTTAACCAAACCGACAGTGAGGAAACCGAACAGCAACAACTGACTAGACGATACTCGGATGTTGGCAAGCGATTGAAGAGTACCAAAATATGGGACGACACCAGAAAGCGTAAGAAGTTGGAGAGATTGTTGGGTGATTTGGAAAAGTTGCTTTCGGAAACCGAGTCGAACCAAGCTTCAACATGAAGCGCTTAATCAAACTACGGGTCGCGGGTTACAGAAGTGTTTTGTATAGCTTCGTTCAAATACCTTGCTAATGTCTTTTTTCAATTAATTCTTATGAGTTTTGTGGAGCGGCTAAAAGTCATTCACGAACATAATTCTGCCAGTATGCAGGAATTATCGGCGTTCGGAAGTGGCGGCTGGCAATAAGTCCTATTACAAACCACCCACGAGTAACGCACGAGATATTGTTGAAATCTTTATATTTTTCGCTAAGGCGAATGATGTAAGTTTTAAGGTCATCAAAATTTTCTGGCAAGCGAAACGGATGGAGAGTAAACCCACCAGCATATCCTGCATTAATACTGTATAGGTGGTTATCTGTGTCGTCGTCCGGAAACCAAAGCTGAAGACTAATCTCATTAAAAGTTCGAGTCACAGCTTCCTGGAAAGCCCTATAATCATCAGCAAGATTCAACACAGCATACCAACCAGCTAGCATGGGCAGGAGCGTTGAAAGTTCCATCAACTTTTCTTTTGGTGGAGCTAGACCAACTTCCAGAGCAACAAGGTCGTTATAATTATCCGAAGCTATGGGAAAGCATTTACCAATCTGATAAGCGAAAATGATGTGATGACTGAGTTCTTTGACCCAGCGAGCAGCTTGATTTGTATACCCAGCAGCGATGAGCGTAAAAAGTCCCAAGGCTATGTCGATAACATGACCGTCATAACGTGGCGCAAACGCAGGAGGATTGTTTTCTATTAGGGCTGCGAGCATTTGTGCAACTGCTTGCATCTGCTCTTCATATCTTTTACAAAGCTGTTCATCGCGTGTAATTGCGGATAAATTCCAGAATACCATGCCCATAACACCAAGAATTCCGATTACTTCAAAGGTGCGAAGGGGGTACTCTAACTCATCAGCACCATAGCCAAACAAACCATCCCTAACAATACAGTGTGGCTGAAGCTTATTAGCATATGCACCAGTGACCTTAAGGTACGTAAAAAAAAGTTGGGTAAATTTCTCGCTCGTAACCTTGCAATCAAAAAGCTCGTTTTGACGCATCCAATCCCAATTACGTAGAACTGCACGTTCAGCACAAAGTAAAGCAGGTTTGAGATTATCTGCTTCTTGACACCAATAAAAAACAATGTTAAGACTCAAATCAAGTAAACACAGTGCTTTCTGACGCTTGCGCTCTGCACTTTTATTTTTTTCTTTTGGTAGATTCCCCTGAAACAAAATTCCTTCAATTAATTGATAGAAGTAGCGCGGTTCATCTTCGTTTTGGTCAACTAGTGCAATTGTTTTACGTAAATGTTTTTGGACTGACTCTGGAAATAGGTACTCATCAATAAGATATTGCTCAATAAGCAAAGTTAGCTGGTCGCCACCCCAAAAGTCAAACTCAATTTCCCCATATTTTGGATCTAAACCCGTATTTCTATGAACGTAGTTTACCCAGTCCGGTTCAACATCCTGCTTTAATTCACCCCCAGTTGCAAGGATAATTTTTTTCGGTAATGCCTCATGTTCGGGTCGGACACGGTTACGCAAGTACGAGTCAAATATTTCGTTGAGTGATGGACGCACAGCATTTTTACCAGCATCCCA
This sequence comes from Richelia sp. SL_2_1, assembly GCA_012033205.1. Taxonomy (GTDB): domain Bacteria; phylum Cyanobacteriota; class Cyanobacteriia; order Cyanobacteriales; family Nostocaceae; genus Rivularia. The sequence continues at coordinate 2,134 of JAAUSO010000202.1, forward strand.
GCTGCTTCGAGTTATATCCCCTTCTTTGACGGTTAATAAAAATAGTTTCTGTTTATTGTCTTTAGGGTCAATACCAACAGCAGGAATATCAACACCAAATTGGCGCGAACCAATACCTGGACGACTTAATAAATCAATCCCCATCGATAGAAGAAGGTCAGGAAGTAGAGCATCTATCTCTTTTGATCTCTTTGTAGCATACTCAGATACTCACGGATAACCAATTTCATACATTACTCTCCCCAGTAATTTCATCTTCTGCGTTTTTTGTTTTGTACAACCCTATATTTCGCCATAGCCTTCGCAGATAATCTTGCCCGAGAGGGTCGATAAATTCTCCTTGTGGCAATTCACATTCGTAGAAAAAACTAGCAAGCTTATAAGGTTCTAGGACTTACGCATTGACATAGTGGTAAAATCGTGTAATCAGAACAGGTGTCGTCTACAAACAGGTATTGGATAAGTGCGAGAAATCAGCAAACCCTCGACAGCGCAATGCGATCTGGAACATTACACCCTGTTTTTGTTATCGGAGCCAAAGCATGGAGGATGTTGTAGATTAGCAGAGATATTGGGAGACGTTTCACATGACAGTGTGAATCGTTTCTTGCTAAGAGAAAGATACGAGCCTAAAGATTTGTTTGAGATGGTAACAAGCATAATAAATTTGGTAGGAGGGATTTTAAGCGTTGATGATACAGTAATAGAAAAGCTATATAGCAATCCTAAATATGCAGAGCTAATTGGATATTTTTGGTCGGGTAAATATCATCAAACCATTAAAGGTCTAAATTTAATAACGCTATATTATAGTGATGTTCGTGGCAATTCAGTTCCGATAAACTATAGAATATATGATAAAAAGGAGGGAAAAACAAAGAATAATTATTTCCAAGATATGCTAGTAGAAGTTATTGATTGGGGTTTAAAACCGAGATTAGTAACAGGAGATAGTTGGTACTCAGGAGTAGAAAATCTGAAATTTTTAAGAAACCAAAAATTAGGTTTTCTATTTGGCGTAGAAAAAAATAGAACTGTATCAAACGAACCTGGTAAGTATTGTCAGGTAAAAGTTTTGGACATTCCAGATGAAGGATTAATAACCCATTTGAGAGAATTTGGATTTATAAAACTGTTTAGGAAAGACTTTAAAAAAGAAGACTCTAGGCATTATATATTATATCTACCTTCGGATGAATGTCTCACAACTGAGGAATCTCTCAAGCAGGTCACAAGAAAGGAATTTATTACAATTCATGATACCCATTGGGGAATTGAAACCTTTCATAGAGCAATAAAACAGGTATGTGGCATTTGTAGATTCATGGTTAGAGATAGCGATGCAATTAAAACGCACATATTTTGCTCACTTCAAGCATTTGTTCGCTTGGAGAAAATGCGCTCTGAAGAAATAATTTCTAATTGGTATGAATTACAAAGGAACCTATTCACAAAGGTTGTGCGTGAATACATTGTAGATAATCTAACTAGTGCTTATACTGCTTGAGCGCATAGGCTAGTTTTTTTGTCAATGCGTAAGTCCTAGGTTCTGTAAAATCACCATCTCGCTCATAGGAAACAGCGCGACCATGCTTAAGGTTTACAGTAGGGAATAAACTCGAAAGCACAGAACGCTGCTGAGTTTCCTCCATCATTGCGTTTTGCTGTTTCCACTTAGCTAATTGCAAACTATAGGTTCTTTGTGACGGGGGTTGCAGTTCTTTTAGGCGGGGCAGTTTCTGCCTTGCTTCAAAATAAGCATCGGAACGATTCAATGCTTCTTCAATTATATTTACTAGTTCTTCTGAAGTGACATCTGAATCTTCTATTCGGAATTTCAAGTAATCACCAGTTTCGTGCGGATAATTGTAAAGCACATATTCGCTTAACAAGCCCACGATCAATTTAGCAATATTGTGTGAATAGGGTTCGCGCTTGATTGCCGATAGTAATAGTGCTGCAAGAGAACGAGCATCTGTTATATAACCTGCGAGCCGATACAGCACACAGGCAACCGTTTGCTCGTCAAGAGTATCCAGTTCTTCCTTACTTAGCGTGAATACTCGATTTGCGAAAGCTTTTTGCGAACAACTTCTGTAGTTTCTTGATGGCGATCGCACGAGAATGAATGGAGTGAAACTCATCGTTATCGTTTGTGTTGAGTGCTGCTGCATCATCATTCACTGGAATAGAATTAAAGAAATTAATTACATTACTTCCAGCGAGGTGTAATCGTATATCTGAAGATGAGAACCAACGAGTAATTGCTGCATTCAGTGCATTAATATGGTTATTATATAGCTCAATAAAGGTGCTATTAAGCATCTGTGGCAGTGTAGTTTCTCTTCCACTTCTACTGTAGTCCCAACCTAAAGCTATTAACTCAATTACTTGAAAGGCAGTATTTAAGTCATTTTTTGCATAATGCTCTATACAGTAATTCAAAGTCTCTAGTATTTGTGCGGGAAATGAAACTGCCCTTACCAAATGCAATAGGGATTCTTTATACCACGGTGAATTGTATGCCTTGTTGCCTTTCTGAAATAAGATGCTTGACATCTCGTTATGTACCGCAGTGTCATGAGACGATGCAAATTCAACTAAGCAACTTGCAGCTTCCTCTGATTTACTTGCTAAATTACCATAGGCTCGAACTAGTATAATTTCAATATCAGCATTTAATTTGCCTTTAAGGTCATTAAATCTGTTCAAAGTTATCTGCATTAGGTCATTTTGCTCACCAGTGTCATACTCAAAAACACCAAGTGCGGCAATACCACTTCGACAAAGCGTTGGCTGCTCAGAATAGGTCAAAGCCATAGCACGATGATGGGCTTCTTGTAAATCTAACTTAGCTAGCCCAAGGAGCGCATCAAAAGCTAATTCACCAATAGGCGATTCCGGGCGCTCTATAAAATTTTTGTAGAGAAAATCAGCATTATTTCCAGAAAGGGCTGCTAAATTTTCGACAATCGAGGATATTCTATATCCATTACTAGTTTTATACATTGGTTCTAGTGCATCAACTAGAGATTCAAACTCAAAATTAAGTTGTGGAAGCACGTCATAGAATGGGTTGTAAACGTTAAAGAATGACCTGTCGCGTTGTTCTCTTGCATTATCCAATCTAGCTATATCAGCTACATAACCCACTATATCTTTCTTGTATTCGTAGTTCAGCACAAGCAGTACAATACCTGTGATTTTCCTGCTAGCATTTATGCGAATACTGCATCTATATATGTCATCAAACACACTAGCAAATTTTTCTCTCTCGTCCCAAGCTACAAGTGCTAAATCTACAGCGTGACGTACCAAGTAATCGCTAAGAACCTCTGGGTCAGAAAATCCTATCTTTCCATCATTGCTTGCAAGCAACCCCAGTTCAAGTGCTTTACTTAAATTAATTTCATCACTCTGCGGTTCAGAAACATTCTGCTCAGTTTGTTCGTAGATTTTTGCAGCAACCCATTGTAAAGATGCGTGTGCGTCCCCATTACTTTGTTGAGTTTGTTGCCAGTGTGGAGTCAAGTCCATCATACGATAAATTATAATTGTATTTATTAATACTCATAATTCAAGAAAGCTGCACGGGTAAATATAATCTAAATTGTCTTTACTTGCGGATAAACATTCCCTTATACACAAATATCGCAAAAATTACCTCAATTTACGGTCACTGTGAGTCTTAGAAGACACACAACTCATTTTATAATCTTTTATACTATATTAGTACAATTGTTTCAATAATTCGACTAATGAATCCCACTGATTCGCCATCGTGTCAATATCTACCACAACCCAGACTCTACCGCTCTAAGTACCCCAACCAACCGATGCTTCTCTACAAAGGTTTTGCGGAGATTATTCTGGATGAAAAAGTCTTTGAAGGTAATGCTACCGTACTTTTAGTATGGTTCCCCTGCCCCCATGCTTCCTTCGAGTTTACTTACTTTGGAAAGACGAAGGTAGAATTAGATGATTTCACCCTAAAGTTAACAGAACTCGGGGTAAGTGCTTTAGCATCTGTTTCAGAGAAAAGGTATTACGGTGCTGATGACAAGTCGGTAATTTCAGGATATTTCTGCGAACCAGTTGTCCAAGGCAGCCAAAAAGAATTAGCATCCTTAGCGTTTTACATAACTAACTTTCCGTTTTTTAATATTTCCAATACGTGGGGGATAGAGGAAGAAGAACTGGAAGGTTGGTTAGAACTGTACTTTGAAGGTCAGTTTGTTTTTCAAACTGACGAATGGCGAATAATACTGGCAACGCTACCCGATAGTTGGGATATCCACGATTTACTGAGAACGCAAGGCGGCTATGCCTTAACCCATATGTGCAAGCTGGAGCGGTTGGATAGAAGCCCCTTCTCCTTAGAGAATGCTAGGGAGCAGTTACAGGCATTTTCTTACTACCTTTCGTTTGCTAGGGGAATTTGGATAGCTCCAATTCTTTTATTTGGCTATGATGCCCAAGGAGAACAGGTTTTTGAAGAATGGTCGGATTGTCGTGCCGACTCGTGGCAGAACACTTGCGAATGGTTTTCTCCTGATTCTACCGAATTAGTCCAAGCTTTTCCCGGTTTTATGCAGCGCTGGAATTCGCTTGCGTGGCGCGAATTAATTCAAGAATCCATTCAATGGTACGTAGAAAGCAGCAAACAAGCTGGAGGTGCAGAGGGTTGCTATTGTTTTGCAGCAAGCAGCGCTGGAACGACTGGCATGGGTTTTTCTGGTAGAAGAAAAGCGCAACCTTAGTAAAGAGGGATTTCATAAACTGTCAGCAGCTGATAAAATTAGGCAGTTATTGTCTCATTTGGAAATTAAATTAGAAATCCCCGCTCGTTTGAATAACATAAAAGATGTATCAAAAGCTGAAAATTGGGATGACGGACCGCAGGCAATCACTGAAATACGAAACGCAATTATTCACCCCGACCCTAAAAAGCGACATAAAGGAAGCGGTGCCTCCCCAGTTGTTAAAAACGAGGCATGGAATCTTGGACTACAATACCTAGAACTTGTACTACTAAAACTCTTTGATTACCCATATGCTTACTTATACGACTTAGAGGAAGAGTAAAGTCTTAATTGATAACGATTATTTTTATCAATATCAATCTTCTAAAATTGAAGTAATCTTATCCTGCGCCAGCCGGTATGATTATCATCGTAAATTAGCCGAGCGTATCTGGGTATTTTCTACCAAGCAATTAGAGTATTAGGAGAGGAAGAAGGTTGATTTTTCTGCAATTTATGAGAAAGGTTACTTTAGAAAGAACAACAGGAAAATAGTTAAGTGTAATGAGGTTATATGGTAGCAATAACGATTAATATCTCAGAACATCAACTGCAAAAATTGCAGGAATTAGCGCAAAAATTGGGAATCTCTACCGAAGAGTTATTATCTGCGAGTGTAGAAGATTTATTAAATCATCCTAAAAGTGATTTTACAGAAGCTGCTAATTATGTAATGCAAAAAATGCTGAACTTTATCGGCGATTAGGATGATTCGTTATTTGGTACTTATTGAAGTTATTGAACTTCATCGTCAAATTATTGAGCATTCCGGGGGAGCATTGGGTATAAGAGACTTGGGTGCCTTAGAATCTGCACTTGCTCAACCTCACATGACTTTTGGTGGAGAGGAGCTTTATCCAACACTTGTCGATAAAGCTTCTGCGATAGGGTTTTCGTTGGTAATGAATCATCCATTTATCGATGGTAATAAGCGTATTGGTCATGCAGCAATGGAGGTTTTTCTGGTTATGAATGGTGTAGAAATTGATGCTTCTGTAGATGAACAAGAATCTATTTTCCTATCCCTAGCATCGGGTAAACTTAAGCGCGAAGAATTTACAAATTGGTTAAAATCTCATGTCAAAGTTCGGTAGGGTGCGTTATGGACTTCAGTCCTAATGCACGCGGGTAGTTCACACCAAATCTTCCAAAAGTGCAGTAATCTTACCCTGTGCCTTGGTGCGGTTATCATCGTAAATCATCAAAGTATTTAAAGAAGCGTGACGGCTCAACTTTTGCACGCTTCTAACATCCCCTTTACTCGCATCTAACGCCGCAGTTACCGACGAATGCCGGATTTTGTGCGGGCTGATGATTTTAGAAATTCCCGCCTCTTTAGATATCCCCACCACAATCTTGCGGATACCGTCACCCGTCAACCTATGCCCGTAGCGCGGACGTAAAGAAACGAACAACGGCTGCTTAATGTCTAATTCCTTCCGCACCCACAACCAATCCATAAGCGCCGCACAACTCTTATGATGTAAATCAATAAGTTCCTTCTGCGTACCTCGTCCCTTCCCCAAAATAGCCAGCGTCTTTGCTTCTAAATCCAAGTCTTCAATGTTACATCGAGATATTTCCTCCCTGCGTAGCGCGTTCGCCCATAACAGCCGCAACAAGGCATAATCCCGCTTACCTTTCAGCGTGTCCCTATCTGGTATTGCTAACATTTTTTTGAATGCTTCAGGACTAATTCCCGTCGTATCCCGGTACTGCTTTACCTTTTCACTTTTGATATCAGCCAAAGTCCAACTGCACTTGCCCACATTATAAGCATAATTAACCAACGCCTTAATTGCCTACCAACTTGACAAATGGCTTCAATCGAAGTGGCAAAGAGATACGCGATTTTACACCTTAACCCTTTGCCAAAACCTGTTTGGAGAATGGATAATTACTAAGACTTGGGGTAGTGCAATAAGTCGGGGGTTCGGCAAGTCATTCAGATTTAAATTACCAAGATTATCAAGCTGCTTTAAAAACTTACTACAAGCTGCTTCTTCGAAGAGAAAAGCGAGGATATAAAAGAGTTGACTCACATTCAAGTAAAAAATGAATCCTTATCCAATTCCATTTTCGCTGTAGGAAGTCGCCTAATTTATTGGTTACTTTTATTCTCATTGTTTGTAGATAATTCATTACCGATGGGGAGAGGGTATCATCGCTAGTTACTTCCTATTCGTCAGAAGAAGAAACAATTTTACTTGTTTGTATAGGAATTACTTTATTACCTTTGTTATTAGCAATCGTTAATTGTCTTAACTGCTCCGTTAATCTTTCATTTTCATCTCTTATTTCATAGATTTCAGCTACATGACCTCTAAGAATTTCATTCTGACATTTCAATTCTCTAATTTCTTCTTCTAATTTATGAATTTTCTTTTTAGCAACTTGATGTAAGGTTTCAAGACTATGGGGTTGATATTTAGATTCTGGTTTTTCAATCTTGTTTAAAGTAGTATCTTTCTCTTTCTGTAATGAGTGAATATAATCTTTGATATCATCCCATTTGTAAAGATAAGAAACCGAACAACCAGCAACGGTAGCTATATTTTTAAAAGTAAGAGGTTGTGAATGTTCTATAATCTCCTGAATTGCTTTTAACACTTGTTTCTTTTTTTGTTCTTTTCTCGAAGCTTGGGTACGACGCAGAACCAAGGCTTGTTTTTCTCGATTACCCATTGGCTATGCTCCTCAATTCAGGTAGCCATTTATCCATAGCTTCAATAGTTGCTTTGGCTTCTTCTTTTGCTAGCTCTGCTCCTGATTCTTCTGCTGAAACTAATCTTTGTTTCTCTCCTTGATACTGACGTTCGTAGAGGGGTAATTTACTTGAAGACGGGCGAAAACTAGAGCAACCATAACATTTAGGGAAAAGGTTAACAGGACAAGGGATTTTTGGGTCTAAAGCACAGTGTCCGTAAACTACATTTCGAGGTGATATTTCTAGGTCAAGTTCGTGGGCTGTAGGATTTGATAGTAAGCTTTCTGGTAAAGATTGCCAAGGTAGAAACTTGTTAGATGGATTCATAAGAAGTTCCTGAAATGGCAAATCAACGGATGCTATTTGTTCTCTAGTTGGTGGTGCATAGTGTTGGAATGTAGTAGTGCTACTTTTATGGTCAGCATATAGTTGAGCAGCTTCCATTCCATATTTAGTGCGAATGAATTGTAGTCGGCTATGGCGAGTAATTTTTCCCGTAAAATAAGGTTTTTGTCCGTTAGCATCGCGGATATTTTCTCGTTCTATTAACATACGAATTATGCGAACCATTGCGTTTTCACCACTCTTTATCCTTGGTGGTTTGGGTAGGGGTTTGATGTTATCAAAATCTGGATAAGATTCTTGTCTAATACTCCTAAAATGACAAAACAAATAGGGATAAGAAGACCCAGCCGTATGTTGTATCCATTGCTGCTGTTGCTCAATTACTTTACGGATTTCACGAGTAGCAAGTATCTTATGCCATCGTTTTGTTTTATGCTGATAAAAATTGACATACCATTACCGTTCATTTCTATTAAACAATTAAAATTCATCTGACAAATATCCCCTGGACGTGCGGCAGTGTATTCTTGTATTAAATATTGATTAGCAATAGGAAGTGGAATTCTAAACAAATGTTGTTTGATAGCATTACGAGTTACTTCATCTAACCAATCCGGATTGTCGTAACTAACTTTGGGAATATCACGAACAAAGACAAATGTTGCTGCATCAAACCCTAACCATTCAAAGAAGTTTTTAAGAATATGTAATTTTTCCCGAATCGTTCTGTTAGAATTAGCTTTTTCTCTATCTAAAAAAACTAATACTAATTGACGGTTAATTCCTGAAGGGTCTTGTATTTGATATTGATATAATAATTGACCAAATTGGCGCAGAGCCACTAAAGAATTTACGGGTACTGTGACAGAAGTGTAATTCCCCGATTTAAGTAAAAAATGTAAGTATTGCTTAACTTGTTCTCGATACCATTGAAGTTTAATGGAACTAAAGTTTAGTGTTTTTACCTGTGGCTTCTCAACAAAATGTCGGAAATCCCAAATGTTTTCTGAAAAGCAGAAAGGTAATAATTTATCTGTGTTTTGATTGCCATTCCAACTACTATTACAAATAGATGTAGGATTAAAATTTATTTTACAGAAATAGCATTTACAATTACTAGCAGTTTTCTCAGAACGGTTTTTATTGAATGTCTCATAAATCCACCCTTTTTGTCCGTTAGGTCCAATGTTGGTACAAAGAGGATTTGGACAACACAAATCGCGACGATAACTATGAATATGTGGTGAAATTTGACAACTAAGGGTAGTGTACTGACCACAAGATGTACAACAACATTTTATATTATGAAGACCTTCTTGATAAGAAAATCTGCCTATTCTTCCATTATTACATTTAAAACAAACGAACTCATCATTATATTCTTCTTTCCAATCTACTTGTAGTTTACCCTTTAAAGTTTGATGATTTGAAACCGCTGGATGTTTTTTATTCTGACAGGTAAGATATGTAATTTTATCACAAACATTACAACTTAATTTAAGTTTACAAGCAGCACCACTAGCATATTGAAACTTAGTTAAATGACCTTTATTGCAAGCTGGACAAATAAATTCATTTTTATATTCTTGATTCCAATCAACTTGTAATACTTCTTTAAGAGTAGGATGAAATGAAATCGGTGGACGAAACGGATTTTTGTTGCAAGTTAAATTCGTAGTTTGATGACATTTATTACATCTAAGAGTAAGCTTGCAT
>JAAUSO010000203.1 GCA_012033205.1 Richelia sp. SL_2_1
TTAAAGAGACACGGTTTTATTATATCAGAGCCAATATTCGATACAATGATTGGTGCTTGGATATTAGGTAATGTACACGGGGCTAGATACGGACTAAAAGATTTAACAGCTCGTAAGTTGGGATTTAGAATGACAGAATTTGCAGAAGTTGTTGGTAAAAGAAAGTCCTTTAGCGATGTGCCTATTAGAGAAGCTACTTTATATGCTGCTGCTGATGCTGATATGACCAAAAGATTATATCATATAGAGCAAGAATCATTAGAGAGGTTTCCAACATTAAATGAAACTTTTACATTGGAGATGCCTTGTGTTTCAGTATTACAGTATATGGAAGAAGTTGGAGCATTAGTTGATAGAAAGTATCTGGAGTCACTTAAGAAGCCATTAAAGAAACAAATGGATGGCTTTGAAAGTATGGTAACGCAGATATTTGGTAATATTAATATAAGGTCGAATGAACAGCTACTTGAAAGAATAAATAAACATATTTTTCCGAAAAAAGTAGATAGTACAGAATTTGAAGTATTAATGGGTATAAAAGATGATTATCCAGTAATTGATAGTTATTTAAAATATGCTAAACGACAAAAGATGTACTCAGTTTATGTAGACGGTATGATAAAACTGCTTGATGATAATAATAGAGTTCATACTGAATATAAACAAAACAAGAAAACTGGAAGATTATCTAGCAGTAATCCTAATTTGCAGAATATTCCAACTAAAAAAGATGACCCAACTAATCCTGCTTATGAATATACCCACGATTTACCATTAATTAGAAAAGCATTTATAGCTAAGCCAGGATATAAGATAGTTTCAATTGATTATTCTCAACTAGAAGTTAGATTAACTGCTCATCGCGCTCAAGAAGAAACTTGGATTGATGCCTACAATAAAGATGTTGATATTCATAAAGCTACTGCTGCTGCTGTGTTTGGTATACCACTAAGCAAGGTAACAAAAGACCAAAGATTCAGAGCAAAAGCCGTTAATTTTGGATTATTATACGGTATGTCGGAGTATGGACTGGCTAGAAGAATTAAAGTTACTGTACCTGAAGCTAAAGAATTTATTGATAGATACTTTGAAAATCTACCTATGGTTCGTAAGTATATTGAAGATAGAAAACAAGAAGTTATTGACCAGAAATATGTTGAAACTGAAATAGGTAGAAGATTATATTTCAAGTATGATTTAGAAAACGCAAAATCACTACCGTCAGCTCAACGCGAAGCAATCAATATGCCAATTCAAGGGCAGGCGGCAGATATTGTAAAGAAAGCTATGGTAGAAGTACATAGTTTACTACAGTTTTATAAGTCAGATATGATTTTACAAGTTCACGATGAATTAGATTTTGAAATGGCAGAAGATGAAATGGAAATTCTTATTCCACAAATTCAAGATATAATGTCAAATGTATATAAAATATCAGTGCCATTAAAAACAGATGTTGAATACGGAGATAATTGGGAGAGTCTTAAAGATTGGACAAAAAGATGAAAAAGAGTGCCACTTTTAAGCAAGTAGAGTTTATTAACCAATTACAACAAGATATATCACCAACAATTCTTGAAAAGATAAAGAAATCTAATAGAATAAGTAATAAACCAGCTCAGGATATGTCATTAAAAACGGCACATAAACTAATTCAGGCTTTACTATATTATAAGAAAACAGGCCTTACAGATAAACCTACTAAATCTGATATTGAATTAGACCTGGAAGAATCAATGCGAAATCTTAGGAAGAAATTACGTGGAAAAGTGGATTGAATTAGAAAAAGAAATAGGATATAATGCAGCAAGAATAGTAGCTATGGCTGTAAGTTGGTGCTATAGACCTGATAATTGGAGATTTCTTGCTTGGTATTGGAAGTTAGGCGAAGTATATAAACCCTTTGTTGATAAGTATTTTAACGAATTCTTACGGTATGAAATAAAAGAAAGGTCTGACAGTAAAAGCTCAGACCTTTCTATATTATGTAAGTATTTTAATCTACCAGTTCCAGTAAAACTAAAACCAATTATTTTTATTAATAAACTTAAGAGGAAAAGACGTAAGTTGTGATTGCTTTACATTTATGACATTTGTGTTCAAAAGAACCTTGTATCATATTGTTTTGAAACATCTTAGATTCGCAACTTGGGCAATAAATCCAATTATATTTAATAACTTTATAATAAGTAACAATATAATTATCTTTATCGGACTTCTCTACCTTTACACCATCTCTATTGTATAGTGTTGAATAAGTTTCTTCTTTATCTTCACTCGATACAACATCCTTTTGTTTACGATATACAGAAGATTTAATAAGTCTGCCGTTTTCATCTTCTCGTTCAACAATTTTTAATGGTGCTCGACATTCGTAATTAGGACATAATCCTAATTTAGCTAACTTTTCAAACTCTGTATTACAAGCTGGACACTTCATCGTTGTACTCATAGTTACTATAAACTTCCTCAATTATTTTAATAAACTTTTCTTGCGTTGGTTTCCATACATACTGACTTGCATTTTTAATTGCACAGTCTGACCAGAACTTCTTGATTACATCATCACTATTTTTTAATTCAATAATAGATTCTGCAACATCAAATGGGTCTACAAGTGCAAGTTTAACACCAGTATGTAATGTAGACCATATTCTAAATGGTAATGTATCAACCCACAATACGCCACCATCGTAAATTTCTTCTCTGATAGATTTATCCTTAATAGAAATAGTAGGCACTCCACACTTCATAGCTTCGTGTGTAGGTAATCCCCAACCTTCTAATTGAGATAAATCAACATAACAGTCTAACATACCTAATCTATCTTTATATCCTATAGCCCTTAGTCTATCTTCATTTGTTTCAGCTTTAGCATATAGTTTATAGTCACTTAATACAGATAAACCTCTAATATTACCACCAGGTTCATCAGTTCCAGGCTTCCAAATAAACATATCATCAACACCGTAGTTTATCGCCATATCTTTAAGATTATATCCACCTAGCGTACCATCTGTAGGATTAGTATGTAAATAGAACTTGATACCATCATCTTTTTTCATATCACGTAAAGTTCTAGCAGTGTAGATAAGATAATCGTGGCCTTTAGTTCTCTTATTTACGCCGACACTACCGACTACAAAATAATCTGACCAGCCAACATTCTTTCTATAGTCATCTCTTATTTGCTTTGGCAGTGGACTAAATGCGGCGTGGTCCAAACCGTGATAAGCAAAATCTAATAAATCTTTAAAATCTGAATAATGCTTTTCTACCTTCTCAACCATCTTGGGAGAATATAAAACTACTTTACCGTTTCTTTCTAGTAATACAGAAAATAATTTAGCGGTTGATGCTGGAATTGGTTCTCCCTCAATAGGAGTGTATAAGACAATAGGTGCTTGTCTTATTGTGCCATTATCCTGTAAAGCTATAACCATATTTAGAAATTGCATAGCACTTCCTGGGTCATATAATACAAAGATAACATCCGGCTGTACATTTGTCAAAAATAATGCAGCTTCTCTATATCCTAACGGGTCAAAACCACTTGTAGGTTGAAATGGATATGGTAATTCTCTTTTAAAATCATACTCTGTATCCATTGTACCAAATGAATATAAATCAAAACCGTGTTTATAAAATCCATCTAATAACATTCTGGCTACATTTCCGAATCCAGAATGAATCTTTGGGCTGTCGGACACCGTAGCAATCTTAATAGACATTATTTGTTCTCCATTTCAATCATCCAATGATATATTTTTAAATGTTCTATGGCAGTAAGGTTATTTTTACCTCTATTTGCTCTAAAAGATATAACCATAATATTATCTTTGATATATCCTTTGTTAGAATCAATTCTATCAATTGACGGTGAATCATCCATAGATTTTTGATTGTTGAAATTTAGTTTAATACCTAAAACTGGACAGTATTCTGGAATAATAATATCGTCTATAACTAAATCAAAATAAATGTTTCTTTCTTTGGCATTTTTCTTTGTATTATATATTAATTTTCGTCTTAAGTCGGTTTTAATAAATTTTTTATGGTACACGTATTTATTATGTAAACATACATCACAATATTTTTTAGATGTAGTCAACTCAATACCGCATACAATACAAAGATTATTACTTCTTCGTTTATCCTTAACATTTTTTGTTCTTTGTTTATTACAATCTATACAATAAGTATCTATACCACTTTTTCTCACTCTACTGATATAAAACTCATTTATATCTTTGTAATTATCACAATGCTTACAATACTTTTTGGAACTCATTTTGTTCTCCATTTTTAATATTTAGAAATTCTTTTTAAACGAAAACCAACAGGGCTTATTATATGGTCCTGGAACTGACATACCTAGAAAATCAACATTTAAGACCATATGTTTAAATAGTCTATCTGGATATTCTCTAAGCATTACTACGTCAGGGTCTTTGTTATCGTGTGATAATCTGTATTTTTGTAAAGTTAAATCCAACGCTTTTAATATTTGCCATTCTGTATCTGGAACTAACTTTACACCATATTCTGCTTCTATATTACTAATTTGAAAGGTTGGAATTTGTACTCCCCTAACAAATGTATATAATTCATTTTCATTCATTTTATTTCTCTATCTTAGTTAGATAAGGTTCTACTTTTAGTAGAACCTGCATTTTTAATAAATTTCTAGTTATTATACCTATAACTACTTTAGTATTCTCTCTGGTAATTATATTTCTATTACCTTTTGGAGAAAAATATATTAAGTAATCCATAGGTATTGTTTCGTCTATAGAATAAGCATCTGATTTAATGTTATTATATAGAAAAGACAAAGTTCTTAACAATTGTTCATCATTCATTAGTTATTTCCATTCATAGATAGTGCCATCTGCATTAGTTCGTCCATAGATTGTTCTGTAGTAACATCATAATCCTGTTCTAACCACCTTTTTATAGTTGCTTGTGAAGGTAAAGTTGTTTTATTATCCATTCTATCAGGAAATAAATTCTTAAGATATTGATAATGTTGAATATTACTTGCTATATTACTGTTATAGCTTTTTAATGCTGATGGTAAATCTGAATTATTCTGCTTTATATAAGCGCCCATCAATCCTGCTGCAACTCCGGTAGATGTAGTATATTCCTTATAGTCTGGACCAGCATTAACTTTATACGGCGCTAACGCTAATCTTGCATAAACCTCAGCGCCGCCTTCTATTCTGTACAGGTCATCGTCATCTGATGGTCTAACTATATCTCCATCATTACCTTGCCCAAAACCCTGCAATGAGTGCCCATATTCGTGAGCTAAAGCGTGAGTTACGAATACTTTTTCTCCCTGATTGCTACCAAATAGCTTATTAAACCAAGTTTCTTCAATATTTACAATTCTACCATTGGATTACCGAAAACATCTCTTGTTGTATTTCCCCAAAATCCTTCCTGGTCTGTTGTAAACTGGATATTCTTTGTATCAAGCTGTATACCTAATGCAGCATATCTATCGGTCAAAAATTTGTCTACATCCGCTTTATTATTAAACTTTGGAATATCTGCAAATTGATAATCACCACTCATTATACTAATTTGACCAGAGTCTATTGATTTTATTCTTTCCAATAATCTATTTTTTGATAAGGCTATTATCTGTTCGTCTGATAAGTTATCTATATCAATATTAGCCTGATTAATCAAATTTGCAAGCTCTTCTTTATTCTTATCAGCTAAACTATCAAAAGCTTTAGAAAAATCGCTATTAGTTTCGGTAGATTTTTCAGAATCCATCATTGTTCCATCGTTTAAAAACACAGTCGTAGAATAAGTGCCATCTGGATTCGCCATTGTAGCATATGAGTGATAACCAACTTCCATAAGTTTATTTACTTGGTCTGGAGTAAACCCCTTTTCTAATAGGTCTAGTCTTTTTTGCATTTGCTCATTCTCTTTAGCTTGAGCAACCAAACTTGATACCATTAAGCCGCCAGCAGCAAGACCTCCACCGACTAAAGCCGTTTTAACTAATAATCCACCTATATTAAATTCTTTAGGTTGTTCGGCTATTTTATTCTTGTTAGGAGATACTATACCACCACTAACTCCGCCTTTTCCAGATGTAAATCTACCATCTGCTTTGGAGTGAAACGGATTAAATAGCTGAATTACTTCTTCTTCTTGGTTGTCTAAAAAACTTTCAGATTGGTCCTCTGCTTCTACATTTGCATCAGATTTCTTATCTTCTGCTGGTTTATTAGGCATATTAGCTTTTAATGTGCCATCAGCTTGTTTTGTTGGACTTGGCGTATTAAATTTTGCCTGAGTTGATAACATAGCTTCTTGTTTAGCTAGATTATCTTCCTCTTGTTTCTTCTTAATTGCGTCAGCTTCAGCTTGCGATTTCATTGGAATATTATTAGTAGCAAATATAGCTTCCCAATCAATCTTATATCCAACTTCCCGAAATGCTGGCATACCTTGAGCAATTCCTAATAAAGCAACAAGATTATCTCTGTCCATTGGGTCAAGACCTTGTGTTTCCATCCAAATAGGAGGACCATTTTGACCGCGATTATACAAACTATATAAAGGTAAGAAGTATGTATTCAAATAATGAACCCATTGAATTAACACCATTTCATTATGAAGTGATGTTGCTTCCTGATGAACTTTACCAATTGCGTATGAACCAGTTCCACCACTTGATTGACTTAAAGCTCTATCAGCAGAAAGACCAGCTCGTAAAATCATTTGTGTTAGAAGCTCAAGAATATCTAAAAAGGGTTGTGAACGTTCAGTTGAATTTAGGTAACTCAAGTCCCATAATGGTTTACCTGAATCATCTGTATCACTTGGAATAACAGCAGCATTAGAACGAGCGACATTACTGGCAATTTCCATACCCCAAGTAATACCATCTACTTTAGTTTTAGTACCTGGCTTGATAATTGTAGCTCTTGATGGAGCTCTAACTAATGCAACAGGAGTACCAGTTCTTTCCATATACTTAACCATTGCACGTAAAACAACTTCATACCAGAACCAAATAGGGTACATAGGTTTAAGTAATGATTCACCCCAAAGATTTCTAAATCTTTCTTCGTAAGGAATAACTAATGATGCCTCTCTTGGTACAACAACTTCCTGAGCATTAAGTGTTTTAGCTTGTTGTACAAATCCATCAAAACTTCCATCTTTCTTTCGATTAATTCTTACGATGGTAGCTGGATTAACAGAATTTGGAATCTTTGCAACAATAAACTTTTTGTCTGATCCAGTCTTATCTTCTAGTTCATTTGATTTACTGTCAATAGTTGGTTTAGCGTCAGTATCTTCAATATCATCTTCTGATATTCCTAATTCATACCTACTTTGTATTCCCAAACTAATTCCCTGAAAGGATGCGCCGTAAGCCATTGAGCTAAATGAAAAATCTAATGACATCTTTGGTAAAATAGTCTGTAAATTAGCTTTTACAACTTCTGCCAATTCTGTATCAGGAGAAACAATATTCCAACTTCTGCTATTTCTAAAGACAGATACAACTTGAGCACGTTTCATTTCAAGTGCAAATCTTACTGGTGACGATTTAAGCATCTGATTGATTACATCCAACGGTAAAGCATCAGATGGACGATAATCTCCTGTGTAATACATACTTAGTGCCGGTAAATTCCAATCTCCGTATGTTTTACCTTTTATCTAACATTGGAGGCATATTAGATTCTAATTTTATAATGTCTGTCATTTCATTTAAGACAGCATCAGAATCAGCTCCAAGCTTATTTTTTACTAATGCTATTAAATCAGCATCAAGATATTTATCATAATCATTATATACAATGGTTTCAGTCTTTTTCTTTCTCATTAAAACTCCGGTTCAACTATTTTAGACATATCCATATCATCTAAAATGGTAAGTGCATCTCCAAAATAACTAGATGCTCTTTCATTAGCATCTATGGCTTTATTAATAACAGCAGGCCCGTATCCGAGTTTTGCTGTGTCAATTTCTTCAATTCTTTCGTTTGATACTTCTGATTTTACTAATCTATCAGTATCAGCGCCCCAAGTAAATTCTATTGCTCCGGTTTGTAATAGAGCATCCCAAGCTAAAGCGATAGCAATAACAGGGTCATCATAATAATCGCCTGTAGGAGCTGAGTAAGTTCCTGGAGTACTTCCTCTTTGAAAGATAGACATACATTGATAAGTAAATCTATCAGTTATAACTATTGCGTGGGCTTCTACAGCTAACACCAACTGTCTTATTATTTGGTCTTTAGACTTAAAGGTAGTTTGTTTTGGTATTGCTACGCTAAAACCATCACTAGGTAACTGATGATTAATATATACAGTTTGTCCAGGTCCGTTAATCTCTATTTGTAATAACCCAGGATATTCTGAGTGTAATTGACTAACAGTACCATTTCTTTTAATTGAATTACCGTTTGGTAGTTGTTCAATATTACCAGCCCAATCGGTTAAACTTTCTTCTTTAGTGTAATAGGTATATGCCTGAATACCTGATTTTGTTAATGTTGTAAAGCAATGATAATCTCTTTTTGAATCACGTTTATTTAGCTTACCAACAGCAGTATCTACACCACTAAAATAATATAAATCACCTTTTGAACTAACAACTTGTTCTCTATATCTTGCAATATCTAATTCTATTTCTGGATATTCATCAATTGGTCTAAAGCAAGCTGCAAGATGTGTATGGTGAAATACAGGGTCGCCACTGGATAAGAATTCCATTTCCATTTCCTGTAATCTTGATGCTTCCGATAAACCCTCAGTAGCAGAGTCAATCATTTTATCAGTCATACCGGCTTCAGACCAGTGAACCTTCAAATAATTATAACTTCTATTTTCTCCACGTTCAGCTCTCATACACAAAGAGTGAAACGAATCGCCAACACCATTGGGCGTTTGATGTGATATTAAACCATTACTAATGTAACTTCTATCTTGTGGGATACTAAAATCCCAAGTTTCGTTATATGAATCTTCCAGCTTAGTAATTTTTACCCATCTATAATTTTTATCTACTAAATCTGATAGTTTTTTATATTCGCTTAGATATGATTTATCAGAAAAATAATATAATACATCTTTAGCAGATTGATATGATATTGGTTGATGTTCTTTCAATATATTTTTATTTCTATTGCTATGTCTTAATTGCTTTCTTCTATTTCTTAGACTTACATCTTTGCACCAACTAGAATCAGACATAATAATATTTGCCAACACTGCGCCAAATGGAATAATATCCTTTAGTGATTTTTGTTTGCTTGGTTTGTAGTTATTTTGTTTCCTGGTTAAACCAAATCCAATAACATCAAAAAATATCCAGGCATCCAATCCTATTTCCAGTATCCATTGTTCAGATTCTACTTTAACTCTTTCAGTCGGTTTTGATACTTTATGATACTTCGCAGAAGTTATGCCAAAATTTAGTAGCATCATTCTTATTTGGTCTATCATTCTTTCAGATGTTGATACATAACTAACTCTTCCATCTGGAGTTGAACAACCATCAGTATCAAATAAACCACGTAAAACTAATTTCTGCGATTCTTTATCAGATAATAATACTACGTATGGTATTTCTTTATACTTAGCGGTTACAAATTTATACCCTATGGACTCGTAATAATTAACAATATTACTTAATGTTTTACAGGAATGTATATTGTCTTTCTGTCTAATAAAGCCATAAGTCATTTCTAAAAATTGGTGCAATTCTTCATCTATGGAAGTCATTGTAATCTTCTTGGTTGGTTCATATATATAACCATCTCCAAGAATAAGACCTAATAAATAAGGGTGTTCTATTTTAGTTTGACCGAAACAGTTATTATTTCTATTAATAGGAGTCCAATCCCCTATTTGTAAATTTTCTGCCCGACACCAAGCAATTTTCCCATATCGATTGACTAATATGGGATGTTCAAGACTACATTCAATTTGGTAGTTTAGTTCAGTAATAACTCTTAATGTATCACATAATCCATTATTGTATGTAAGTTCACAATTCTGTAAGCCATTACTACCTAATATATTTGTAGTATTAATGCTTGAGAAAGCCCCTACTTTACTATCCCTGTTAATAAAATCACCTAGCTGCTGAATACCATTATCAGTAAATACGTAAACATCCGGTGTTTGACAACTAACAGCTAACCAGTGACCGCCTCTTGTAGTAGTAATTCTGGAAGCTCTTGATGCACCTTCCTGGTCTTGAATAAATGCCATCTCGTCCATAAAGACAAATGTAGCTGATTCAGAACGTCCAGATTCAGATGTAGTCGTTAGTGATGCAACTTCACTCATTCCTGTGATATTACCTTCATCATCTAACCAACCAGTAGCAAATAGTTGTTGGTTGTTCACAGCAATGGTATTTAACATCCAACTGGCATCCTCAGCTAAACTATAATCATCAGATGTATGTTTTTTAATATTAAAAAACGAAAATTTTACCTTATTTAATAGTTTTTTCGCGTTATCTTCTGTTCTTGATAGTAACAAGGCATTAATACCACGCCTAAAATTAATAAGCCACGCAAGATATAATGCAACAACAGTAGACCCGCCAACGCGCCTAGATTTAAGTACAACGCCACTCTCCTTATTAACCAGCCATCTTAATATGGTTTTTTGATAATCATATAATACTGCTGGTATAATTAACCCCATCTCTTTTACTTCAATCCAACCATAGTTTTCAATGAAGTATATCGGGTCATTATAACACTTCATCAACTCTTCGATTTGATATGGAGTTAATCCTATAAAACTACTACTCATCTTTTATTCTCTGCTAACGCCTTATCAATCATATCTTTAACCTGCTGAGTTGGTAATTTAGCAGATGTTGTATCCTTAGTTAGTTTGGTTTTATCAACTAAATCAGACCAAGTTTTAGCTGTTTGAGCTAATTGTGTTGGACTTAATTCCTCATCACCTTCTTTAAACATCTGTTCATAAAGTTTATTAGCAACAGCAAGTATTTTTTCAGCCATAGGAACATCATCCGTTTTTCGTCCTTTATTAGCCTTTAAAACACTCCACTGTATAATATCATTTCTGGACATAGCCTTTAAGTCTGTTAAAGGAATGTATTTTAAAAATAGACTTTCACTATTTTCACTTATTTCTTCCAGTGAAAATTCATTGGCTAAATAATATTCTTTTACTTTTTCAACAAAATCTCTATTATATTTTCCCGTATTTTTCATAGTTTATATTATATCATAAATATTGCTTTCTGTCAAGTAAAAGTTAAAACCTTAAAGTTTTAAAACAGACTATTGACAAAATTTAAAAACTGTGGTATAATATAATTATGGATAAAAAGTTAGCTTACAGATTTATAAAATTTGGACAAATAAATTTTAATATGCATAGAGCATCATTAACCCAATGCAGTGTTTTATAGTATTATGTAGTGTTTATAATCTTGATTATTCTGATAAAGCCTATAACTATTATATAGCTGGTACAGAAAACCGACATA
>JAAUSO010000204.1 GCA_012033205.1 Richelia sp. SL_2_1
GTACTCTAACTCCTACTCTAACTCCGTAACTCCTAACTCCTAACTCCTAACTCCTAACTCCTAACTCCTAACTCCTAACTATTTTTACCAATTACCCAAGCAAAGATAATTGTTCATTTGGCGGTTTAAAACCTAAATGCTTGTATGCAGCAGGTGTTGCTACCCTACCACGATGAGTCCGCTGTAAGTAACCAATTTGCATTAAATATGGTTCGTATACTTCTTCTATAGTTTGGGTGTCTTCACCCGTCGCAGCGGCAATTGTATCTAATCCCACAGGACCGCCATTAAATTGTTCTACAATAGTGCTTAACATTGTGCGGTCAGTCCAATCTAAGCCGCAGGGATCTACTTGGAATAATTGTAGAGCTTCAGCTGCAATGGTTTCATCAATCTCCCCAGTTGATTTGACCTCAGCATAATCGCGGACACGCTTGAGTAATCTATTGGCAATACGCGGTGTTCCTCTGGCTCTCCGAGCAATTTCTAAGGCTCCATCTTTGTTTACATCAGTTTTAAGTAATTGAGCGGTTCGCAAAACAATTTGACTGAGTTCTTCTACTTCATAAAATCTCAGTTTTTGAATTAAACCAAAGCGATCGCGCAAAGGAGAAGTCAAAGCCCCGACGCGGGTTGTTGCTCCAACTAAAGTAAACTTTGATAGGGGAATGCTGCGGGTACGAGCGCTCGAACCTCTACCTACAGTAATATCCAAACGATAATCTTCCATCGCCGGGTATAAAATTTCTTCGGTCATTCGAGAGAGGCGATGAATTTCGTCAATAAAGATAATATCCCCAGGCTTAAGGTTAATCAGCAATCCCATGATATCTCGGGGACGTTCCAAAGCAGGAGCGCTGGTAATTTTATAATTAACCCCCATTTCTGATGCTAAAATCATTGCCATTGTGGTTTTACCCAGCCCTGGAGGACCGTAAAGCAGTAGGTGATCTAGTACTTCACCTCTGGATTTGGCTGCTTTAATGGCAATTTCAAGTACATCTTTTAAATCTTTTTGCCCAATATAATCGGCAAATCGCTGTGGACGAATACCCTCTTCCTTGTTGTCAGTTTCATCTATCGCTGCTTGGGGTTGCAAAAGATTTTCATCGCTCGATTCTTTCGCAACTTGCTTTCGCTGACGTGGTTGTTTGTCTGGTTCTTGAGGCTGGGGCTGTTGTTTAGAGGAGATAATCGCCATAGTCCGCTTGTAAATAGTGTGAAGGCTTGTTTAAAAAATTGAAGCAATCAAGAAAAATTCATCGCCGCAGGAAATACGAAAAAACACTGATGCCAAATTTTTTTTGTCGAGTAGAGCGTGTCAGTTCTAAAATTTATATTCCGGGTCAATACAATAGGAGTACTTTCATAAATCATGCTAGCTAAGAGAATTTTACCGTGCTTAGATGTCAAAGCGGGACGAGTTGTAAAAGGAGTTAACTTTGTAGACCTCAAGGATGCTGGCGACCCAGTAGAATTAGCAAAGGTTTACGACCAAGCTGGCGCAGATGAAATCGTATTTCTGGATATTACAGCTACTCATGAAGACAGAGGTATTATTCTTGACGTAGTTCACCGTACTGCCGAACAGGTATTTATTCCCCTAACTGTCGGCGGTGGCATCCAAACCTTAGAAAATGTTAAAGAACTGTTACGAGCTGGAGCAGATAAGGTTAGTATTAATTCTACTGCGGTACGAAACCCAGATTTTATTAATCAAGCCAGCGAACGTTTTGGCAATCAATGTATAGTTGTCGCGATCGACGCTAAACGCAGGTTAGATACAAATATTTCTGGTTGGGATGTTTACATTCGCGGCGGACGAGAAAATACTGGTTTAGATGCCCTCCACTGGGCGCAAGAACTTGAAAAACGAGGTGCCGGAGAACTGTTAGTAACGAGTATGGATGCTGATGGTACTCAAGCTGGTTATGATATTGAATTAACAAAGTCAATTGCAAACTCTGTAAATATTCCAGTAATCGCCTCTGGTGGCGCGGGAAACTGCGAACACATATATGACGCAGTTACCGAAGGACAAGCAGAAGCCGCATTATTAGCATCGCTTTTGCATTACGGACAGCTGAGTGTAGCGCAAATCAAAAATTACTTAAATGAGCGAAAAATACCCGTCCGAAATTCGCTTTGAAAAGAAAAAATTTCGCTTTCTCAACATCTAAATTGGTTCAACACAGTTCTGAGAAACAATGTTAATATAAATTAACAATAATTAATATAACTTAAGAAATATGTTGATTCCGATTTTATTTTTTGATATAGCGTTAGTAGCTTGGTCTTTACACTTAATGGAAAAAGCTTTTGAAGACAAAGAATTTTCGTTGATGTTAGCTGGTATGTTAGTTGCTTCTTCAGCTGCGGCTATGATGGTAGTTTACTTTCTGATGGGAGACTGTATGAGCTACTTACTACAAGCTTCATCATAATTTTTTTGTTACTTAATCATTATCATTAATTTCATTGTTAAATTTCTTCAAATAAAGTGTATTGACAAACAATTAAGAATTAAGGCATCATTAAAGATGCATTTTGCGGGGTTATAGCTCAGTTGGTAGAGCGCCTCAATGGCATTGAGGAAGTCAGCGGTTCGAATCCGCTTAGCTCCATTATTTTCTCGTTCAGTTATCTGGTTTTAGGAATATTGAAATTGAAAAACCCGAATTCTTTTAGGTTGTTTTTGAAGAAAAAGACGTAGCACTGCTACGTCTCTACACAGGTTATTTTTGACACTCTGCCCTTTAAAAAGAGGCAGATTCTTTAAGACTTGCGTGTTTTTTAAGATTATGGTGTGGGAATTGGCTTAATATCCCTTGATTTATAAAAAGTCTCCAAACTATCGCGATCGCCAACAAATCTCCAGTGCCAGGGTTCGTAACTTACACCTTGTGGATTATCTTTAGGGAATGATAATTCAAAACCGTAACGTGCTGCGTTAGCTTCGAGCCATTTAAAGGCTTGAGTATTTTCAAAATTTTCACTCAGATTCGTTGCAGGTACTGCAGCATCACCAATATCTACAGCATAACCCGTGTGATGTTCGCTGTGTCCGGGAGGAGCGCTAACTGATGCTCTTTGGGCTGGTGTTTGGTTGCGTTTGGCACCTACTTTAAAAAATAACTGTTCCTGTTCTTGAATCGAGCGAAACCCTGAAATTGGTACTAATCTGATACCAGCTTTCCCGGCATCTTTCACCATCTGCTCAAATTTTTTACCCGCAGATGCTCGTAATCTTACCCGTCCGTTGGCATTTACTGCTACAATTTCTGATTCTGGAGCTTCTGGGTATTCTAAATGACCTAAAAGAGCTTTTTTATTGACAGAATCACTATCTTGTGCATTAGGAGTAATTGTATCATTAGGGGAAACTTGCGGCTCAGAAGTATTTTTGGGAGCAGCAAGGTAAAATATCAAACCACTGATTGCAGCCAGCAGAACAAAACCCGTGACTCCGGCGATCGCCAAAAACGAGGGATTTAAACCTAGCTTGGGTACCGCATCAGGAGTATCGCGCAAAGCTTGGGGAATATCTTCGCGAATTTCAGAGGGGGTTGAGTTTTGTACTTCTTCGGAAAACTCATTATTCAAGGCTCAACTCCTGATGAATGTTCAGTAATCATTAAAGATTGTAGACTGGAGAGAAGGAAACCTGTTAGATTACAGGTTACATATGCAATTCCTGCTAAAACGTTTTGACAAACCTTTTAGAACTATACCTTAAGCTGTCGGGATTGGTCTTAATTGGATTTATCCTGGGACGCAGGCTCCCAAGTACGGTTCCAACTCGCTTAGCTCAGTTTCTATTTTGGATAGGTATACCTATAGGAATTGTCGCTTTTTTACGGCAAGCGGATTTATCGGGAGCAGTTTTGATTGCACCCGCAGTTGCTTATCTAGCCATTTTACTAGGAGCATTTTTTGCTTGGATGGGAATAAAATGGCATTGTTATTTTACAAATACAATACCGCAATCGCCGACTCAGGGAAGTTTTATTTTATCGGCAATGGTAGGAAATACTGGTTTTCTTGGTTATCCCATCGCGTTATCAATATATGGCACTGAGTATTTTGCCTGGGCGTTATTTTACGATTTATTAGGTTCGTTGTTTGGAACTTGGGGTTTAGGTGTTGCGCTTGCAGCCCGCTTTGGTGGTAGTGCTGCCAACTTTTGGCAAAACATCAAAGTTTTATTAATCAATCCTGCTTTATGGAGTTTTGGATTCGGTTTGCTGTTTCGTCAAGTAAAAATTCCCCAAGTCGCAGAATTTTATTTAGAAAAATTTGGTTGGAGTGGGATAATTTTATCTTTAGTTTTAATGGGAATGCGATTAAGCCGACTCCACTCTTGGCAGAATGTACCCCAAGCAGGAGCTAGCGTCGCCATCAAAATGCTGCTAGTACCACTAATTTTAGGCATCAGTTTACCACTTTTAGGGGTAACAGGTACTCCAGCACAAATAATTTTGCTACAAACAGCAATGCCTCCCGCCTTCTCCACTTTGATAATTGCCGAAGCCTTCAAACTTGATAGTGATTTAGCAGTAAGTACAATTGCCCTAGGAACTGTATTATTACTCGTAACTCTGCCGATATGGCTGGCACTATTTTAGTTAGGAGTTAGGAGTTAGGAGTTAGGAGTTAGGAGTTAGGAGTTAGGAGTTAGGAGTTAGTTTTGTAGAGACGTAGCAATGCTACGTCTGTACGGGAGTTTGGAGTTTGGAGTTAGGAATTAGGAGTTGGGAGTTATTAGTTGTCAACTGTCAACTAACTCCTAACTTTTGTTCGGCAAGTTGGGCTGGATTCATGAATTCATAATGTTCAAATGGTTGATGAATCCAAGGATTGTCGGATAAATAATCTGTATAGTAATCAGGAACTATTACCGAACAAGCTTTATACCAAATAACAGCAGTACGAATTTCTTCAATATTAGTTGCACTATTTTTCTTTAACCAAGGAATAGTATCTTTGAGGGTGATTCCTGAATCTACTAAGTCATCAACTAAGAGAATTCGCGAACCTAAAGTTTCTGTAGTCATAGTTAAATGATCAGAAAAGGTTAATTTACCCCTTTCTTGCTTGCCCGCACCGCTGTAAGATGATGTTGCTAATATTGCTAACGGCTGCTGGTATATACGGGAAATAAGATCTCCGACTCGCAGCCCACCTCTAGCAAGGCAGACTATTTGGTTGAATTCCCAGCCGGATTCATAGATTTGAGCAGCTAGTTGTTCAATTTTGTGGTGATAATCTGACCACGAGATATAAAGGTCTGGCATAAGGGAGTTAATTTAAACCTAATACTAATAGTAGATGCCAAACTCTTTATTTTAATACGAGTGTGGGTATTATGAACAATTCTGCGGCTGATGATTATCCCCAAGATGTTGGTAAAGATCAAAAACTTGACTTAAAAACCAAGTTAGCTTATGGTGCAGGAGATTTGGGCCCGGCTATTACTGCAAATATTTCGGTATTCTATTTACTATTTTTCTTTACAAATGTGGCAGGTATTCCAGCAGGTTTAGCTGGTAGTATTTTAATGGTAGGTAAGATTTGGGATGCTATTAATGACCCAATAGTAGGAGTGATGACCGATCGCACTAAATCGGGTCGTTGGGGTCGTCGTCTTCCTTGGTTATTATATGGTGCAATTCCTTTTGGTATTTTCTTCTTTTTACAGTGGATTGTACCGACTACCAATGTTTGGGAATTATTTTGGTATTACGTCATCATTGGGGTGATTTCTCAAGTATTTTATACGGTAGTTAATTTGCCTTATACGGCAATGACTCCAGAGTTAACTCAAGATTACGATGAAAGAACCAGTCTTAATAGTATTCGCTTTGCTTTTTCCATCGGCGGTAGTATTCTTTCATTATTTTTAGCACAACTAATATTTTCGCCAATATTTTCTGAAACTATTAACCGTCAACAACAGTATTTAGTTTTAGCAGCAATCTGTGGAGTAATTTCAATCTTAGGACTATTTTGGTGTGTTTGGGGAACTCGTGATCGCGTTTTGGCTTTTGAAGCGAAACGTATTCAAACCGAGGAAAACAAATCACTTCCCATCGCAGAACAAATAAAAATAGTTTTTAAGAATAAACCTTTTTTATTCGTTATTGGTATATATCTTTTTTCTTGGTTGGGAGTACAAATAACCGCTAGTGTTATCCCTTATTTTGTAATTTATTGCATGAAACTGCAAGAATCAGATGTACCCGCAGTCATGATAGGGGTACAAGGAACCGCTTTATTAATGTTGTTTGTCTGGGGTGCATTAAGTAAACGAGTTGGTAAAAAAGCCGTTTACTTTATGGGAATGTTTTTATGGATTATTGCAGCTACAGGATTATTCTTTTTACAGCCGGGTCAAATTGGTTTAATGTATGTTTTAGCAGTAATCGCAGGTTCAGGGGTATCCGTTGCTTATTTAGTTCCTTGGTCAATGATGCCTGATGTGATTGAACTAGATGAATTACAAACCGGGCAACGTCGCGAAGGAGTATTTTATGGTTTCATGGTATTACTGCAAAAATTTGGTTTAGCTTTTGGTTTATTTTTAGTCGGAATAGCTTTAGAAACTTCAGGATTTCAAGAAAATATTCGCGGACAAATTCAATTACCCATACAGCCAGAAACCGCACTATCTGCTATCCGTATCACAGTTGGTCCCGTTCCCATAGTATGTTTAATTTGCGGATTATTTCTCACCTATTTTTATCCCATAACCCGCGAAATGCACGCAGAAATGTTACTTAAACTCGAAGAAAGACGGAAGAGGAGTTGACAGTGGACAGTTGACGGTGGACAGTTGAGAGTGGACAATTTTTATTTATTTCTCCCCATCCCTTTGTCCCCCATCATGTCAAGAGATATTCATTGGTTTATCTGTATTTAGGTAACTTATAAGATATTGCTGAAGGTAGTTGAGTTCCACACTCCAAAGCTATTTGTAGAAAACGTGCTGGTGGTTGTTCACCTTCTGCTAATTCTAAAGATATTTCTAAAAATTCCCCTAAAGTATATTCTTTTTCGACTTTATCAATCATACAGCTACAAGTTGACTGCATTTCCGGTTGCAGTTTGCTAGTACAACCGCTTAAAAATGCTTGTTTAATTTTCTCAGGATAAGCATTCGATGATTGGGAATTAACTGGTTTTTTTGGAGGTATTAGGGTTAATGGCTGCTTTGGAAATGGTGGAATTGTTGGTAAAGCTGGTATTGATGGCATTTTTAGTTGTGTCGGTTTTATTGGCGGTAAAGCTGGTAATTTGATCTGTGTTGATGGTGGTAAATTAAAATTAGGTAAAGGTAGAGGTTTGAAAGGCGCGATCGCAGTCATGATTGGTAGTCCTCTTGTATTGCCTAGAGAAGCTCCAATAAACTTGGTTTGATGTAAATTAGCATTAGTTAAATAGGCTTGATTAAGATTTGCTTGACTCAAATCGCAAGCAGTTAAATTTGCACCTGTTAAATCAGCATTACTTAAATTAGCTCCTTTGAGATTCGCTCCACTCAAATTTGCACCAACCAAAACTGCAAAGCTTAAATCCGCACCACTCAAATCAACTCCACTCAAATCGCATTTCGCGCACTGCTTTGTTTCTCGCAACTGCTTTAAATGTTGCGGGTTCCCTGCTTTTACAGGAAAGCTCAGACAGATTGAAGTTAAAACAACGCCAAAACCGATAAATATTTTGATTCTATTCATTATTTTGTTTGTAATGCATAAGTAGTATATATATTGACATTTTAAAAAGTTCAATATTTTTGATCAATTCTTTTTCAAGCCGCTTCCATTACCTAAAACTACAACGGCATTTTGTCCCCCGAAGCCAAAACTAAAACACATTGCTCGGCTAATTTTACTGTGACGCGCTTCCCGAACTAAATTCAAATCAAATTCTGATTTCTGCAAACCAACACAAGGCGGTAAAATTTGTTCCTGCAAACTCATTAAAGAAAAAGCTACTCCCAAAGCTCCGGAAGCTCCCAGAGTATGACCAGTTGAGCCCTTCGTAGAACTAATCGCTACATTTTGACCAAATATACTTTGTATAACCAGACTCTCAACCCGGTCATTCATCTGCGTAGCTGTACCGTGAGCGTGAATGTAATCAATATCTTCCACAGAAATATGAGCGCGATGTAAACATTGCCGAATCGCAGAAATTGCACCTTTCCCATCTGGCTCTGGCTTATTGGCATGATATGCGTCTGATGTCAACCCAAAACCGAAAATTTCACCGTATATCTTCACTCCCCGCTGACGTGCTAATTCTGCCGATTCCAAAACAAACACCGCCGCACCTTCCCCTAAAACCAATCCTTCCCGATTGACATCAAAAGGGTAAGCGCCAGTTTTTGCTAAAGCTCCCATTTGATCAAAACCAGTTATCGTCAAAGGCGTAATTGGTGCCTCCACCGCACCCGCAACCACTCGCTGACATCGCCCAGATTGAATTAAATTAAAACCCTGAAAAAGCGCCCAAATACCAGTAGCACAAGCTGCCATCGGCGCTAATACAATCCCAGTTGCACCTACAAGTTTTGCCGTTGCGATCGCGTTCATGTGAGGTAATGAGGAAAGGAAGGAGAGAGGCGGAGAAAAATTTTCTACCTTGTCCCTTTGTCCCCTTGTCTCCTTCTCCTCATACATCCACCTTGCCATCTTTTCCCATTCTGCTTGATAGCTGCGACTGGAGCCAATTACAATTCCGCAATCGGGTAAAGGTGGAACTAATGAAGCATCTTGTAAAGCAGATGCAACAGCTTTTTTAGTCAGAATTGTTAACTCTGCTGGTTGATTGTCAATTAAACCCAAAGCAAGCGATATGCCGAAGGCATCTAGCTTCGCTAATCGCAATTCTGGAAACGGTTGATACAGCTTAATTCCAGATTTTTCCGCAATTAAACACCGCCAACTATCCTCCAGGTTATTACCTAGGGCAGAAATCAAACCAATACCAGTAACTACAACCCGATTCAATTTTGGATTTTAGATTTTAGATTTTGGATTTAAAGAGTGAGGAGTTAGGAGTGAGGAGTTAGGAGTGAGTAGTGAAAAGTTGGGAGTGAGGAGTTAGGAGTTAGTACCACCGGAATTGTAGAGACGGGGCGTATTGCTACGTCTGTACCGGAGTTAGGATTTAGGAGTTATAAATTGAGAAAACATTTATTTGTAGTGGGAGCATCTTGCTCCCCAATCTCCTTGTCTCCCCATCTCCTTGTCCCCCCATCTCCTCATCCTAATTACTCGGCGTTTTTCAAATTCTCCGCACCTTTGGTAACTTCAGCCTTTTCGATTTTGTCACCTTGCTGAATTTTGTTTACGATATCCATCCCTTCGGTGACATTACCAAATACTGCGTAGTTACCATCTAAGAAAGGTAAGTTTGCCAAAGTAAAGTAAAACTGCGATGAAGCAGAATTGGGCGATTGCGATCGCGCCATTGCTACGGCACCTGCTTTATGTTGTAACTCTGGTGGCTTACTAACATTTGCCATCTCAAGAGTTTTACCATAAATCGGTTCGCTTGCCCCTTGTGGCTTAATCTCTAAAGGGATAGTACGTTCGCTACCAGTTTGTTTATCTAGATAACCACCAGTTCCGTTACCTTTAGGATCGCCACCTTGAGCTACAAATGGTTGGGGATCACGTACTACTCTATGGAAAGTTAAGCCGTCATATACGCCTTTTTGGACTAAATCTACAAAATTACCGGCGCTAATCGGAGCATTGGTTCCGTCTAATTCAATAGTAATTGGCGAACCATTAACAGTCATCACTACGGTAGCTTTGCCTTCTAGTCTCGGTAAATCATTCATTCCTGGAAAAGCCTCATTCTTTACTTCAGATGCAAGAGTCGCTTGTGCGGTTGTGTCGTTGTCTGCTGCTGCCACTGTCGAGTCTGGAGAAGTAGAAGTTACTTCGTTACCAGAACATCCGTTTAACATCAAAGCACCAACAATCAAAAGTGTAACCAAAAAATATTTAGGAGCCTTTAACAGCATTTTTAATACAAAACTCAACCCAAGTATCTTAGCCTTTAATCAATTTTAGATTTTAGATTTTAGATTTTAGATTTTAGATTTTAGATTTTAGATTTTGGATTTTGGATTGGTTCCCAATTACCAATTACCAATTACCAATCCCCAATTACCAATCCAGTCTTCCTACAATCCTTCAAGCGGTACTCCCAAGAATTTCGCTAACTGAGCGCCTTGAGTTTCTAATTCTTTTAAGGATAATGGTTGACCAACTCTTGTTAAAGGAATGTCTCGGCGACCTTTTACTCGTAGGTAAAGGGCGCGACGGGGGTTGATTCCTTCTTTGATGTCCACTCTTACCGATTGCGCGTCTTGAGTGGGAAAGTCGATTTCAATGCGACGATCTTTACCTGGAAATCCCCAACGGAAAATCTTAATCTGACCTGTTTCCCGATTGAATTCGTTGTATCCGCCTCCTAAGTCCCATAAAATTGCTAACCACAAATATGAAGACAACAGCAAACCGGCGATGCCGTACAACCCCATTACTAAACCTTGAGGGAAGAATATCAACTGAGTTGCATCTGTGACTAAAAGTAAATTTTTGTGAAAATAACTTGACAATCCGGCTAGCAAGAAGCCCGTAGCTCCTAAAAAAACGATTGTTGCCCACCAGTAATTGCTAAATCTACGAGAACCCAGAACCTTCTGTGTGAGGACATTACTGCTACTGCCTTGAGAAATGATTGTTGATGCCGTCATGTCATTAATTTGGGTTTAAAGGTTATGCAAAATTCTCTATGACTACAAGTTTGCCACTGTCGCGATTAGCGAAGCTAGATGCCTTCAGCATATCGCTATTCTCATTTCTTTAGATTTTCTCACAAATTTAAGTTTTCTGAGAAAAGTTGTGTCAAATTGTAAAATTTCTGATATTGATATTATGTAGCAGGTTTGCACTTAATACTTGATTTTTGAGTGTAAATTGAGTACAAAAACTTGATTAATGTGATAAGTTAAGAATTATTAAGCAATCAAAGTCTGTGAATACAGTCTGTGATTGGGGTCTGGCACAACCCTGAGAAATAACTGCTCTTATGGTGGTATTTTCTCATAAAATTGACAGTATTAAAACTGTTGAGAGTGACCAAATAAAAATGTCGTTTGCGTGCTAAGCGTTGCAATTTTAGTAAAAGAGGATTTTTGTCCAAATGACTATCGCAGTTGGACGCGCCCCTAGTAGTAGAGGCTGGTTTGACGTACTCGATGACTGGTTAAAGCGAGATAGATTCGTATTTATCGGTTGGTCGGGTTTATTACTCTTCCCCTGTGCCTACATGGCTCTAGGTGGATGGCTCACAGGTACAACTTTTGTATCGAGTTGGTATACCCACGGTTTAGCATCTTCCTACTTGGAAGGCTGTAACTTCTTGACCGTAGCAGTATCGACACCCGCAGACAGCATGGGACATTCCCTGTTGTTATTGTGGGGTCCAGAAGCTCAAG
>JAAUSO010000205.1 GCA_012033205.1 Richelia sp. SL_2_1
ATAATGCCGAAAGCAATGCATCTCTTTCGGGAATGTGACTTCCATAACCTATTCCACCGGATCTTCTACCACCTAGTAAAACTTCAGCATCTAACATTCGATCAGCAATATATTTATAACCTACGGGGGTTTCGTAAAGTGACAAATTATGCAATTTAGCGATTAAAGGAATCAAATCCGAACCACTAACAGTTTTAACTATTTCGCCGGTGAAGCCGCGTCTTTGAGTTAAATGATCGATTAGTATCGGAATCAAGATTTGCGAACTTAGGAAGTTTCCTTGTCCATCCACAGCCGCAATCCGATCGCAATCACCATCAAATACCAATCCCACTGATAAACCTTCAGGATTGGCTTGACGATGATTTTTGATTAATTGTATAAACTTAGAAATATACTTGGGTAAAGGTTCCGGCGCACCACCTTCAAATAAAGGATCGCGATCGCTATTAATTTCTTGGACTTGCTCACCGAGAAGCATTGCTAATCCACCGGCAGATGCACCATGCATCGCGTCGGTAAATAAAGTCAATTTACCATTAGCTATAGCATCTCTAATCTTGCTAATGTTAACTTTACCTTCCAATCCTTGAGTATAGCTTTGCCAAGGATCAAAGGTTTTTAGCTTGCCAGATGGTGAATTAAAAGACACCGATTGTGTTAACAAATTTTCAATTTCCTTGGTTACTTCTGAAGGTACAGAACCACCGAAACAACTCTTAACCTTCAATCCTAAATACTTCCCTGGATTGTGAGAAGCTGTCACTACCAAGGCTCCCAAGGCATTTTGATCTTTTGCTGCCCAACTAAAAGCTGGAGTTGGGGCAAAAGTGTCAGTCAGCACTACGTCAAAGCCTGCATCCATCACCGTCTGAGCAACAAACTTAGCAAAATCTTCTGCCATGAATCGGCGATCGTGACCAACTATGATGGTACGATTACCTACCATTTTGCCATATGTATACAATAATACTTGCGCGGCTACTGGCGCAACCAGGGCTAAACGTTCAAAGGTGAACTCATCGCCAATAACGCCGCGCCAGCCGTCGGTACCAAACTTAATGGATTTACTGGCAACTGGCATCATGATTATCCTATTTTTTAATTTTACTAAATTCTACTCGATGGATTCTAGCACTTCCTTTCGATAAGGGTAAAAAAAGTTTTACGTAGAATTATGAAAGCTGAATGAAGATTTTCTTAAATTGAGGGAAGAGGGAAGAGGCAAGAGGCAATAGGTAACTGTCAACTGTCAACTGTCAACTCAGAGTTGTGACTGAAAAAAGAAAACAGCACGGCCAACTAAGCTCTGCCAAATTGGGCGTTTTTCCACCTAGCTATATTCATTTGTTTGCATCGAGAAAAACCGTATTGAAATAGATGCTCAATATTTTTGACTAATTCCGGTTGAGATGTGGAAACATCAAGCTCATCATTATGAAAGAAACTGCGGGAATCAAAATTAGCGCTTCCCGTACTTATCCAGCAATCATCAACAAGTAAAGCTTTGGCGTGCAACATACTAGGCTGATATTCGTTAATTTCAATACCTGCATTTAAAAAAGGTCGGTATTGTTCGCAAGCTGCGTAGTATACAAATTTTTTATCTGACTTAGAACCATTAGTTAAAATACGTACTTCAACTCCTCTTTTTTTAGCTGCAATTAAAGCTTGTTTGAAATTATCATCAGGTATAAAATAGGGGCTAGAAATCCATAATCTTTTGGTTGCGGCGTAAATGCTAGTTTGGAAAAGAGCCTTGACGGAAGAAGCACGATAGGAAGGATCATCTCCTGCTGTCACCAAAATTTGTGAATCATCTGCCGGTTGTGGATTAAAAGTTCTTGTGTCTAAATCAGCCATGCCTTGCAGATATGCCCAATGTTGCATAAACATACCTTCGAGTACAGCAACCACAGCACCTTCAAAGCGCATTTCAAAATCATACCAAGGTCCGCTATTCTTAATATCATCTTGCCCATCCCAAAAGTCAGAAATTCCCGCACCACCAATCAATGCAGTCTTTCCATCTATAATTAATAATTTGCGATGAGTGCGAGCAAGATAATCAATGGGCGCTCTGGGATTAAAAGAATTAAAAAACTTGATATCAACACCCGCAGCTTGTAAACGTCGCCAATATTTTTTGGGTAGTCCTTTTGTACCGTAATGGTCAACTATCAATTTTACCTCAACTCCAGCCGCAGCACGTTCGGCAAGCGCAGCAGCAAATTCGTTGGCTCGCTTGCCTGGAGTCATAATAAATGTTTCAAAATGAATGCTATATTCAGCGTTATTGATTGCTTGTTGGCGAGCAGTAAAAATCGACGCAGCTTCGAGCCAAAAATCAGTACATTTACCAGTAGTTGAAACTGAATTAGAAAGGCTGGCTAAAGCCAGAGGAAAACGTTTATCTTGGGGTTGGGGAACATTTGTAAATCTATAGGCAATACGCTGACGAAAAGTTCCTCGGAAATAAAAAATCAAGAATATAGCGATGATACCGCCAAAAATAATTCCACCAATCCACCACAGTTCCATCGTCTCTGTAAAGTCCTAAAATTTATGAACCTGTTTTAACTTTAACCAAAATATTTATCTACGAACAAATTATAAATTTTCTTGGTAGTTCTTGATAGTTTTTCCTACTAAGTGGGTGTGCAAAATTAATTGTGTCATTGCGAGCGACAGCGTTAGCTTCGCTATACTGCGTAAACGCGCAGCGTGTCCGTCAGGACTCAGCATTCACCCGTAGGGTGCGGTTCATCGCAACACTTTGAGATTGCTTCGTTTCACTTCGTTCCACTCGCAATGACAAATACACAATTAATTTTGCCTAAGTACTTATTCAAACGTCAGCAATATGAGGAAGAGGCATAAATCATGGATACTGAGTATGATTTTAGTCAAGGTAAACGTGGAGCAATTGAGCTTACAGGTGAAGGTAAAACAAGGATTACAATTCGGTTAGATGATAATATTTTGATGTGGTTCCGCGAACAAGTCCATCTTGCTGGTGGTGGAAACTATCAGACTTTGATAAATAATGCTTTGCGTGAATATGTGGAACAGCATCGGGAACCTTTAGAGGAAATTTTACGGCGAGTTGTATGGGAAGAATTAAGTCAGATAAATATGCGGGTTAATGAGTAGGATATGTTGTGCATTTAAATCACATAACCTAAATTATTCTAATTCTTGTGCGGTGGGCATCCCTGCCCGCCCAAATATACAATTTAGCTGCTATGCAAGCTTATTACTGAACTTGTAAATTAATTTAGGGTAAAGTTTACAAGACTTTAACAACAATATAAATAATTTCCGAGACATTCTATAAATAATTAATATGATGTCTTAATGTTAAAAAATAATTAATTAGGTACTAATTTCTGGCATATTATTTCTGGCATATTGATAAATAAGTAATCATAGTTTTATAAGCATTATATTTTAATGACTTCAGTAGATTTTCCCAAACACAAAAAAGCCAAAGCCCTCAAACCCAGTAGCCCTCGCCCTGCCAAAGAACTCTGTAGCGAGTGCGGACTGTGCGATACATATTATGTTCACTATGTCAAAGAAGCTTGTGCTTTTCTTAATCAACAAATAGCAGAACTCGAACAACAAAGTCATTCGCGATCGCGCAATCTTGATAACCCTGACGAACTTTATTTCGGGGTACAGCAAGAGATGATGGCAGCGCGGAAAAAAGAACCAATTCCCGGCGCACAATGGACGGGGATTGTTAGTTCTATTGCCATTGAAATGCTCAATCGCGGTATTGTCGAAGGTGTGGTTTGTGTCCAAAATACCAAAGAAGACCGTTTCCAACCAATGCCGGTTATCGCTCGTACTCCCGAAGAAATACTGGCAGCAAAAGTCAATAAACCAACGTTATCACCGAATCTTTCTGTATTAGAACAAGTTGAAAAATCCGGAATGAAACGATTGTTGGTAATTGGTGTTGGTTGTCAAATTCAAGCATTACGTGCTGTAGAAAAACAACTTGGTTTGGAAAAGCTTTATGTCTTGGGTACCCCTTGCGTTGATAATGTTACTCGCGCTGGATTACAAAAGTTTCTAGAAACTACAAGCAAATCTCCCGATACAGTAGTGCATTACGAATTTATGCAAGATTTCCGGGTTCACTTCAAACATGAAGATGGTTCAACGGAAACCGTACCTTTCTTTGGTTTAAAAACAAATAAACTCAAAGATGTATTTGCTCCTTCTTGTATGAGTTGTTTTGACTACGTAAATTCCCTAGCAGATATTGTAGTTGGGTATATGGGCGCACCTTTTGGTTGGCAGTGGATTGTGGTCAGAAACGAACGCGGTCAGGAAATGTTGGATGTAGTCAAAGACCAAATTGATACTCAAGGAGTGATGTCCCAAGGAAATCGCCAAGCCGCAGTACAGCAGAGTATTCCGGCTTACGATAAAGGGGTGACGCTTCCTATGTGGGCAGCGAAATTAATGGGTGTAGTAATTGAAAAAATTGGTCCAAAAGGTTTGGAATATGCCAGGTTTTCCATCGATTCTCACTTTACACGGAATTATTTATATACAAAGCGTAATCATCCAGAGAAGTTAGAAAAGCAGGTTCCAGAATTTGCCAAGCGGATTGTCGGACAATATAAGTTACCAGAGTAGGGTGACTTTCGGGATGGGGTTCGGAGGAGAAATAAATAAGAACTGTCAACTAACTCCTAACTCCGGTACAGACGTAGCATTGCTACGTCTCTACAAAACTAACTCCTAACTCCGGTACAGACTTAGCATTGCTACGTCTCTACAAAACTAACTCCTAACTCCTATTACCTCAATCACAGCTTCAAGAGCGATCGCCACATGAGTCCAATGAGTTCCCCCTTGACAATAAACTATGTATGGTTCTCTTAATGGTCCATCAGCGGAAAATTCTAAGGTACTACCTTCAATAAATGTCCCCCCAGCCATGACTACTTTGCTTTCGTATCCCGGCATTTCGTCAGGAATGGGGTCGAGGTAGGAACCGATGGGAGAATGCTGCTGTATGGCTTTACAAAAGGCAATTAGTTTTTCCGCAGAACCGAGTTTAATTGCTTGAATTACATCTCCACGAGGTGCAAAAGGTGTGGGGTTAACGGGATATCCTAGTTTGTCAAAAACATAACCAGTCAGGTGAGTGCCTTTCATTGCTTCCCCTACCATTTGTGGAGCTAAGAATAATCCCTGAAATAACAAACGAAGTTGGTCAAATGTCGCACCGCCTTCTCTACCGATTCCCGGAGCCGTCAAACGACAAGCTGCGGCTTCCACTAAGTCCTCGCGTCCAGCGATG
Source organism: Richelia sp. SL_2_1 (assembly GCA_012033205.1). GTDB lineage: Bacteria > Cyanobacteriota > Cyanobacteriia > Cyanobacteriales > Nostocaceae > Rivularia. The sequence goes on from JAAUSO010000205.1 coordinate 5,324, forward strand.
TAGCCACCAGCAGTGACGATGGTTCCTCCGGGATTTTTGATTAAGGAACCAGCGATTAAATCGGCACCGACATGAGTAGGTTCTTGAGTTTCGATAAATTCACCGTAACAGTTATCAACAAAACAAACAGTGTGCGGATTTTGCTGCTTGACTAAATGCACAATTTTCTCTATGTCGGCAATTGAAAGACTAGAACGCCAGGAATAGCCGCAAGAACGCTGTATTAATACTAAACGAGTCTTATGCTCTACCGCATGGCTTAAAGCTTGCCAATCCACCGTTCCTTCTGGGGTGAGATTCAATTGGCGATAGGTTATGCCAAAATCGATTAGTGAACCTTGATTTTTACCTCTTAAACCAATGACTTCTTCGAGAGTATCGTAGGGTGCGCCTGCTACAGCCAACATTTCATCACCGGGACGGAGTACACCGAATAAAGCACAAGCTATGGCGTGAGTCCCCGAAACGAACTGTACCCTGACAGCAGCGGCTTGCGCTCCCATGATTTGTGCAAAAACTTGATCTAACGTTTCTCTACCCAAATCATCATGACCGTATCCCGTTACACCTGCAAAGTGGTGCGCCCCTACACTATGATGACGAAAGGCACTTAGCACTCTTTGAAGATTTTGCTTGACCTTGTGGTCAATTCCAGAAAAAATCTTTAACAGTGCTTGTTCTGCTTCTCGCAGTTGTTCCAAGCTGTTCATCAGTAAAACCGTTCTCAAAAAAATAATTAAACAATGGGGATTTGTGGCGTTATTGGCGCTACCCTTTGCGTAATCATTACGCAAAAGCCCAAAATTGGGGCATAACGGACGCGCAGATTAGGCTAAACAATTCTCAAACAGGTTAACGCATGACAATTGCTACATCAACAACTAAAGGTCCATTAAATTGGCTGCATATTTCATTTTTCGTCGGTTTACATTTTGGAATTTTGCTTGCCCCATTCCCCGCTTTTTTTAACTGGAAAGCCGTAGCCGTAGCTTTCTTTTTGTATTGGGTAACTGGAGGTTTAGGCATTACTCTGGGATTTCACCGACTGATCACTCATCGCAGTTTTCAAACTCCCAAATGGCTGGAGTATTTCTTAGCATTTTGCGGGACTCTGGCTTGTCAAGGAGGACCGATTGCATGGGTAGGAATGCATCGCATCCACCACTTACATTCCGATCAAGAGCTAGATCCTCATGATTCCAATAAAGGTTTTTTTTGGAGTCACATGGGTTGGATGTTTTACCATTCTCCAGGTTTTGCTGAGGTTCCCCGCTTTACAAAAGATATCAAAGATGACCCAGTTTACCAATTTTTAGAAAAGTATATGCTACCAATCCAGTTTGCTCTGGGTGGATTGCTATTACTTTTGGGTGGTTGGTCTTTTGTAGTTTGGGGTATTTTCGTTCGTCTTATTTTTGTATGGCACTGCACCTGGTTTGTCAATAGTGCAACTCATAAATTTGGCTATCAGACCTATGATGCAGGAGACCATTCTACAAACTGCTGGTGGGTAGCTTTATTGACCTATGGTGAAGGATGGCACAATAATCACCATGCTTTTCAATATTCAGCCCGTCACGGGTTGCAATGGTGGGAAATTGACCTTACCTGGATGACGATTCAATTACTGCAATTCTTAGGTTTGGCTACAAATGTCAAATTAGCACCTACGAAGCAGTAATGTATTTTGGATATTGATTGTTTGAATATTGGATTCATCTGTGGGAGTAATCCAAAATTGACAAAATTAAGTTAACCTTTAGTTACCCCTGCTTACGCATTATTACTTAGGGCAATAGCGGGGGTACCACTTGTTTAGTTAAGAAAATAGAATTTTCTCTAAATATGTGGGGTTAATTACTTGATATAATCCGAATCGCGAATGTTACGAAACTTCGTAAAAGCGGAGTTTTTATTTTAATTAAATCCATTCATGACAACATCAGCAATAAATACACACCACTCGCAACCTAAACAGCTTACTGACTCCGAACTCAAGCTGACAGACATCATCAAATCTCTGCCCTCAGAGTGTTTCGTCCAAGATGCTCGTAAAGCTTGGTTTAGTGCAATTAGCAGTGTTTTAGCCGTTATTGTCGGTTACTTTTTTTTGGCGATCGCGCCTTGGTATCTTTTACCCTTAGCATGGATATACACGGGTACTGCTGCTACAGGATTTTTTGTCGTCGGACATGATTGCGCTCATCGTTCATTTGCTAAACGTATTTGGGTAAATGATTTAGTGGGACATTTATTTATGATGCCGTTAATTTACCCTTTCCACGGTTGGCGCATCAAGCACAATTATCACCACACTCATACGAATAAACTAAAAGTAGATAATGCTTGGCAACCTGTAGGTAAAGAGGTTTATGAAAGTAGTGGCGTAGCCTTAAAATGGCTTTTTAAGAGATTTTTATACAACCGTTTATGGTGGATAGCTCGATTGTACATTGGGCGATGCATCATTTTAATTGGTCTGCATATCGCAAACAAGACCAACCTGCGATTAAGCTTTCTGTAGGTGTAGTAGTTATATTTGCCGCTGTATGCTTTCCTACGTTAATTGCGACAACTGGTATTTGGGGATTTATTAAGTTCTGGCTACTTCCCTGGATGGTATATCATTTTTGGATGAGTACTTTTACTTATATTCACCACACTGCTCCAGATATCCCTTTTATCGCAGCAGATAAATGGAATCCAGTTATAGCCCAGCTATCTGGTACAGTTCACTGTAATTATCCCCGTTGGGTAGAGTTTCTGTGTCACGATATCAACGTACACGTACCCCATCACATTTCTACTGCAATTCCTTCCTACAATTTGCGTCTTGCCCATCGCAGCTTACAAGAAAATTGGGGAAGTTATGTACGCGATGAATGTACTTTTTCTCTATCTTTACTTAAGTATATTACCGACAGATGTCATTTATATACTCCAGAGAATGAATACATTTCCTTTAAAGAATATTATGCACGACGATAACAATTCCTGATTTTTTCAGTTCGAGATTTCTATGTTTAACCCCCTTGAAAATATCGGGGGTTATATATAATAAATCATCGATTTTGCATAAGTTCAATAATGTGGAATAAAGCTAGTGAAATTTAATCAGTTATCAGTTACCAGTTACCAGTTACCAGACATATTATGTTAGGGAAAATCGTACTCAATAATTAATTGATTATGTGTCCAACAAGCAAGCTTTGCGCTTCACTGTTAACTGTTAACTGTTAAGTTTTACTGACTTTAATTTACTCAACAGATAGTCAACAAAATTCACTTTATATCCGGTAACGTAACAAGCGTGCAAACTTCTACAGTTAACCCAGAAAATACTCCTCAAGCGGTATCATCAGAGGAAACAAACCAACTACCCTTTACTCTTGGGGATTTAAAAGCAGCAATTCCAGCAGAATGTTTTCAACCTCAAGTAGGTAAATCTCTGTTTTTCTTTGCTCGTGATATTCTAATTATTGCTGGACTTTATGGCTTAGCTTATTACCTAGATTCATGGCTATTTTTTCCCATTTTCTGGGTAATGCAAGGAACGATGTTCTGGGCATTATTTGTAGTCGGACATGACTGCGGACATCAATCATTTTCTCGCCACAAATGGTTGAATGATTTAATAGGACATTTATCTCATACACCAATACTTGTTCCCTATCATGGATGGCGGATTAGTCATAGAACTCATCACAAAAATACTGGTAGTTTAGAAAATGATGAAAGTTGGTATCCACTATCGGAATCAGCTTACAATCAAATGGATTTAGTGGAAAAAATCGGTAGACATTACCTGTTTTTACTAGCTTATCCGGTATACTTATTTAAACGTTCCCCCGGTAAAACAGGTTCTCACTTTTCACCTAGTAGTCCGTTGTTTAAACCCTCAGAGAAATGGGATGTCATCACTAGTACTGTACTCTGGACTTCCATGGTTGGTTTACTAGCTTTCTTGACTTATCAATGGGGTTTCATGTGGTTCTTAAAATACTATGCTGGACCATACATTGTATTTGTAATTTGGCTGGATTTAGTGACATTTTTACATCATACGGAGGCAGATATTCCTTGGTATCGCGGTGAAGAATGGACTTTTCTTAAAGGTGCTATTTCCAGTATTGACCGCGATTATGGTTTTATCAATCATATCCATCACGATATTGGTACTCATGTTGCTCACCACATTTTTTTAAATATCCCTCATTACAATTTGAAACAAGCAACTGAGGCGATTAAACCAGTTTTAGGTGAATATTTCCACAAATCAGACGAGCCAATTTTAACTTCTCTGTGGAACTCTTTCAGAAAATGCCATTTTGTTCCAAATGAAGGTAAAAAGGTTTATTACACTTCTCATTTTAAATAAATCTAGAAGTGATTTTGTAGAGACGTAGCACTGCTACGTCTTTTTTATTATGGTTAGAAGGCGAAAAATTGAATCATCATAAGCACCCTTGCGGGTGAACAGAGCATCCTTGCCCGTCGGAATTTCTATAACTTTAATTTGTATTGCATTCAACTGAAAACGGTTATATATCGAATTATTACTTAACTATGGAAAATGCGCTAAATAATGAAGACGTAGCATTGCTACGTCTCTACATTAAACAATGTTTTTTTACAAAACTTGGGGGACTACCGAATTTATTTGAGGAGGATTTCCCATTAGTTTTAACCAACTATAGTTAGCAATCAGTGCTTTTGTAAAAGTTGGATATACATTGTATTGTACATCGTATTCTTCACAAACCTGCGCTAATATTGGAGCTATTTTTGGATAATGAATATGACAAATATGGGGGAATAAATGATGAACTACTTGATAATTAAGTCCACCTAGATACCAATTGAGAAAATGGTTTTTAGGAGCAAAATCAACTGTTGTTTTTACTTGAAAAATTGCCCATTCATCATCTATCACATTTCCTAAAGAGTTTGGCTCGATAAATTCTGCTGGTTCGAGTACGTGAGCAAGCATGAAAACATTACAAATTAGTACTCCATAAAGCATATTTACAATACATAATCCGATAATTATTTGTATCGAACTGTATCCCAACGCCAATGGTATACCAACATAAAGTCCCAACCAAACAAATTTTGCACCGATTAAAATCATCAATTGTAATGGGCTTGGTTTGGGGATATTATACTCGTGGTATTTACGTTTAAATAAAATTAGATGAACATCAGCAATTGACCAATAAAAGGGAATAATTGCATATACAAAATTAATCACCAAATGCTGGTATTGATGATACCATTTATGCTCTCTTGCTGGAGACATTCTCACTAAACCATCACCATCAATTTCCACATCATGACCGATGATATTTGTATAGGTATGATGCAAACAATTATGACGATATCTCCACAAATAACTGGAAAGACCAATGATAAAATCATAAGTCAAACCAAAAGTACTATTAACCCATTTTTTACTAGAATAACCGCCGTGGTTGGCATCATGTCCCACACTAAAACCAACACCAGCAAAGCCCATTCCCAACATGATACATCCAAGTATTTTCATCCATATGATATTTGGAGAAAAAAGAGTAAATATCCAGGAAAAAGCTACCCATCCTAAGATAATTGCACTTTTGAAGTACATTGCAAAATTATCTCTGGTAGTAATATTTTCGGATTCAAAATAAGCATCTACTCGTTGATTCAATTCTTTTCTAAAGCCAATGTTCTTGGCAAAAGTTACTCTAGTAGTTGGCGTTTGTGTCATGAAAAATGTTTTCTTGCTCAAATAAGAGATTGATTTAAGGATATCTTACACTTACAACTCAAAAATACGCAAAAAACCGGGTTTCTATATAAATCATTAAATTAATATGATTTATTTTTTTATACACCCGTTTAATCAGCCCGGCTTTTATTCTGGTGTAAGGTATAACTTTAGGTTAGGGACATTGTTACGATTGCAGCAAGGTTTTTATTTACATTTTGCCTGGTTATTGCATAAAAAAATATAGCAAATTTAAGTTGAGTCCAATACACTAAAACCTCACCCCCTTCCCCTCTCCTTTATAAGGAGAGGGGCCCGGAGGGCGGGGTGAGGTAAAATTTGTATTCCACTCAAGTGAAAACCG
>JAAUSO010000206.1 GCA_012033205.1 Richelia sp. SL_2_1
CCTACTCCTAACTCCTACATCCTACTCCTAACTCCTAACTCCTAACTCCTAAACTCCTAACTCCTAACTCCTAACTCCTAACTCCTAACTCCAAAATCAAAAAACCCACCCGGATGCACGGGTGGGAATCAGTTTCAAGCAATCTCTAACTATCAGCTTTTTATATTGTTAAGCCAATAGCTCGTCCAATTTGCCTTGTGACTCTAGAGCATAAATATCGTCGCAACCACCAATATGCAGATCATTAATAAAAATTTGGGGTACGGAACGTCTTCCATCTCCTCTATGAGCCATCTTTTCCCGTGCTTCTTCGTCTCCATCAACGCTGTATTCGATAAAGTCAACCTCCTTTCTTTTCAGCAAGCTTTTAGCGCGTATACAAAACGGGCAAGTACTCCAAGTGTAAATTTCTACTTTGGCAGCCATAACGTCCTCATATTGATTCAGCAATTCTTAATTCTAGAACGTTATAAATAGCTGTTAATGGGTTAAAAGTAAAACAAGATACTTTTAATACACATCTAAAATATTTTTTATTTTTTAAAAGTCTAAAAAAGCACTTAGCCTTACTTCGCGTTAAGTGTTAATTAAGACTGTTTTTTATTTGTACGTAAGTAAGTGCGAATGAGCCTACTATCAGGAGCAACAGCAGACTCAATTGCGTTGGCTTTAATCCAGGTGCGTAACAAATTTATCATATTCAGTTTAAATACGGTATACCTCAGTATTTACACTGTTTTGGTTATCATTTAAAATAAAAATACCTAGTGTTTTCCGCATAAAAAAACGCTAAAACCTCACCCCCTTCCCCTCTCCTTACTAAGGAGAGGGGTGCCCAGAGGGCGGGGTGAGGTAAAATTTGTATTCCATTCAACTAAAAATCGCCATGTAAAATTACTCCTGAAGAAAAATTCTCCAGGAGTGTAAATTTATTTAAGTTTGATCTTCTAAGTGTTTATCCGGTAGCGGTAGCGTATCTAATTAGCTGCCCCAAACGCTCTCTTAAGGTTTCTAAGCCAAGCCGCTGATATGCAGAAATAAACACTGCCATCGGGTATTCTTCCCTAGCTAAGGCTAAGGTTTCGCTGTTAGCTTGGTCAATTTTATTGAAAACTACCAGGGCTGGGCCTGGTGTTATGGGCATTTGCGCTAGGATGTCCCTAACTGAGCGAATGTGACTTAGCCAAGCCGGATGAGATAAATCAACCAAATGTACTAAGGCATCTGCTTCGGTCACTTCTTCTAAAGTAGCGCGAAAGGCATCCATTAAAGCCCCCGGCAACTTGTGTATAAACCCTACCGTATCCGTAAATAGAATTTCTTGGGTCTCTTCACTTTCACCGTGAGGAACTACCAAGCGGCGGGTTGTGGGGTCAAGGGTAGCAAATAACTGGTCTGCGGTGTAAACAGAGGCGTTAGTTAAAGCATTAAGTAAAGTAGATTTACCGGCATTGGTGTAACCGACTATGGCGATTGTTGGTACTTCTTGATGTTGTCGTCGCTGTCGTAACCGTTCTCGATGTGCTTGTAATTGGTTTACTTCTTTTTGCAAGCGAGTAATCCGCCGACTAATCGCACGACGTTCGGTTTCCAGTTTGGTTTCACCGGGACCTCTTGTACCGATACCACCCCCAAGTCGGGACATTGCCTGACCTCTGCCAGTTAATCGCGGTAACATATACTCTAACTGCGCCAATTCTACTTGCAGCTTACCAGCACCGGAACGAGCGCGCTGAGCAAAGATGTCTAGAATTAGTTCGGTACGATCAACTACTCTAACTCCGATTTGAAGTTCCAGATTTCTGACTTGGGCTGGTGATAAATCTCGGTCAAAAACTACCAGATTCCCACCCAAAGTTTGGACACTTAAAGCAATTTCTTGTACTTTACCTTCACCGACTACCGTTTGAGGATGAATTCGCGATCGCTTTTGTTGCATGGTTAGTAATACCTGCCCCCCAGCGGTATCCACCAACCGACTTATTTCTGTCAAAGTATCGTCGAATTGTTGATGAGATGTTTTATCTTGAGTTAAAACCCCAACAATGACAACGCGATCGCGATCGCTATCTACTTCTTTGGCAACAAATTCCCGTTGGAATTCTTCTTCAAGCCCTTCAACCAAATCGAGAAAGTCTTGTTTGCTCAATGCATCCAGACTCATCGGCGGTGAAACCCTCCAGCAAGGAGAAGTATAATCGCTGGTTGCTAATTGAGAAGTCGGATTATTAATTAGAGCGCGAGCATCTTGGGATGCTAAGTGTGCCAAATAAGCTTCCTTAACATACCCAGTAGCACCACCGCCCCGGCGTTGAAATCCCGTTCCTGTAATATTAAGTACAATTAAAGCATCTAATCTTTGTAATGCCATAGCCGTCAAAGCCTCATCATTTGGCTGTTCTGGCTTTAGATGAGTAGCAATACAACGAATACCGCTAAGTCGTTCCGCACCATAACGCGGCAGTTCTGTGGGCGGAATTTGGGTCTTACCTGGAGTGCCTACCCCAACCCGAATCACTTGTCCACGACGGTTGAGATAGGCACATACTGGCTGATTTATTTCACTACTAATTGCCGCCAGTCTTTGAGCGAATTCCGGAGTTGTCAAGCTATCACCCGGTATGCGCTGGTGGTACAGCCGCTGCAATTGCTTTTGTTGGCTGTGTTTCAGACCTTGAAGTTTACCATAAATAGTCTCTATAGGCATCAATGACCAGTAAACTAGTCCCCCATATACGTCTATATTTATTTTACACTAGGCTTTTTTAAGCAAACTCTTTCTTTTGGTAGATGCGTTGTTAAGGTTAAAGGTCAAAGGTCTGCATATTAAAATTCTCCCATCTCGCCATCCCAGTAGGATATACTTGCCAAAGTCAAAAAAAAGAAAAATACTTCCGTATTTCCGAGTAATGAAGATTCTGGTTGTAAAAGATGATGAGCAATTCATTAACCAGCTTAAAGTTAGTTTAACTGAACATCGATACGTTGTGGATAGTGCCTTAGATGGACAACATCCTTGCAATATTTCTACTTTTATGTATCGCTTCAAAGTTTGCCTGCTGTGCAATATCGAATAAAACTTCTGAGATAACATTCTTTGCTACAGATTCAACCTGAGTTCGATCTACTTTTTCTTGTTTATATAAAGTAGTTAATAATTGATAATCCCAAAGTTGATTCTTTAATTGAACTGGCTCTAAATATATTTCATTAATGTTAATTTGGGGGCAATATTGAGTAATTTTTCTGCGCCAGCGTCGAAACGGATGAATTCCTCCTTGACATACGCTAAGTAGTTAGATGCACGGAGCGCTTAAAAAAAATATCAGCGTTTCCTGATAGAAAGCAGATGGAAGTGGGAACAATAACTCTGTGATACAGATTTCTATTGGTAAAAGCTTCCCAGACTGGAAATTGCCATGACAATAGAAGTTCGATAAACAACTTTAAATATCAGTACATCTACCAGATAGAAATACGCCCAATGACTCAAATGCTTAGAGAAGAAGTGCGGGAAAGGCTTGGTAATATTGACCAAATCCGCGATATTATTTTTGGGGCGCAGATTAGAGAATATGAAACCAGATTTGGCAAGTTAGAATCGGATATTTCGCATTTACAGCAAGAAATGCCTTCTCATGTTGAGCAGCTTAAGCTTAGTTTTACAGCAGAATTGAAAGCAGGATTTGAAATCTTAGAGAAAAAGCTGAAATTATTTAACCTTAATCGCGAAGAAGAAGCAACTGATTTACGCCTCTCAGTGGATAGATTGAATAGAAAATTTTCTAGCTGCATACAATCCTTAGATGAAGAATTAGATTCTCAAACTAAGTCAATTAGAGAAGATATTTCTCAAACAAAAGTCCAATTAGAAGAAGAAGTTTTAGCTTTACGAGATTTAGTTTTGGAGGAAATTGAACGACACTTTTCTAATTTGAGACACAGCAAAGTTTCCAAAGACGATATGGCTGAGATATTATTTGCTTTAGGAATGCGTCTCAAGGAAAACGAATTCATTCCCATGCTTCGTGAAGCAGCAGATGACAACAGTAAAATTAATTCTGTTAAGCTGCTTAGAAATCAAGAAAAACTTTCAGAATTACTAACTCACTCCAATGGTTCTTTAGAAACTAATTCTTGATAAAAATAGAGGAAGAGAATGGGAAATGGAGAGATATAGTTATTCTCAATTTGGAACTTCAGCAACTAAAAAATTAGCATTTGAACGAGCAAAAATTATACATAAAAAATTGATTGAACAAGGGATTTCTCCATCTCGCTTGCAAGTTGTTGGTAAAACGGATTTACCACCAGGAATTGATACAAAGCAGCCTTCATGGTTAATGCGCTGCGTTGTTGTAGAAGCATTTTCTGAAGACAAAAATTAAATAAAAATTAAATAAAAATTAAATATTTCTATTATTCAGTATCATAAATATATCTCCAATTTTATTATTAATTATGTCCACCTTATCGAAAAAAATCTGTCTTATTGGTGATTTTGGTGTAGGTAAAACTAGCTTAATTCGTAGATTTGTTGATAGACAATTTAGCGATAAATATCTGTCTACAGTTGGAGTAAAAATTTCTCGTAAAACTCTCGAATTAGCCGATTCAGAAAAACCAAAAAACCTAACATTACAATTATTAATTTGGGATATAGAAGGAAGTAGTCAATTTAAAGGAATTTCTGCAAGCTACTTTCAAGGAGCAAAAGGAGCAATTTTAGTTGGTGATGTAACACGTCGAGAATCGCTGGAAAATATTGCAGAACATCTTCAAGCATTCTTAAAAGCTAACCCTCAAGGTAAAGCTGTAATCGCTTTAAATAAATCAGACTTAATTGATGCCGAATATTTAGAAAAATATCGACAACTTTATAGTTTTAGTGATGATAGTAGTTTCGTTGAGACTTATGCAAGTTCAGCGAAAACTGGTATTAACGTTGATAACATTTTTAAATTTTTAGCAAATTCAATCATTTAATCACATGAATTCTTTATTTAACAATATATTATCTTTACGTCGTATTGAATATTTAATTATCAACGAGTTTTGGCAGATTATCGAATTATCTCCCAAAATAAAATTTCTGGCTGACAGTTTTAATGAAGTGGATTTAGGGAAAGATATCAGGATTAGTTTTCCCGAATTCGTGGGGATTGAAATGATTATTAAGGATATTATAGCGGGGAAACAAGAGAGTTTTGAACTAAAGGGAGTGATTCGGACTCAACAAACACTAAATCCAATTTATATTGATATTTGTATTGGTAATAATATCAAAAATAATCAAATTAGTCATGAACTATTGATAATAATTGAAGATGTTACAGAACGAATGGTTCTGGAACAATCTTTAGTTCAAGGTAAAAATGAAGCTAATCTTTTACTGGATAATTTGACTGCTTCTAAGCTATATATTGACCAAATTGTTACATCTATGGGAGATGCTTTATTAGTAACAACACCATCAGGAAAAATTAAAAATATCAATCGTACTGGACAAATTTTATTAGAATATGATGAAACAGAAATTTGCGGTCAATCTATTTCTAGCATTTTACAAGAAGTTGACAATTGGAAAGAAGAAATAGCACAAAGAGGAAACGTTCAAACAGCTTTATTTGGTCCGATAACTCCTTTAGTTAAAGAAGTAGAAACAGTTTGCAAAACTCAAAGTGGAAAAATAATTCCAGTAGCTTTTTCATGCTCCAAAGTTCAAACAGAAATTGAGCATTATCAAGGTTACGTTTATATTCTACGAGATATGACCGAACGTAAACAAGCTGAAGTTGCAAAACAAGAGTTTTTAGCAATGGTTAGCCATGAAATACGTACTCCAGTTGCTTCGATAATTGGCATGACTGATATATTATTAAATACTCAATTATCAGGACATCAAAAAGAATTTGTTGATACTATTTATAATAGTGGTAAAGCTTTACTAGAAATTATTAATGATATCCTTGATTTTTCTAAAATTGAATCCGGAAAACTAGAATTTGAGCAAGAACCTTTCCATTTAAATAGTTGTATTGAACAAGCAATTTCCTTGTTATTACCCCAAGCAAAAGAAAAACAATTAGAACTTATTTTCCATCACAATACCCAACTTCCTCAAGTTATTGTCGGGGATATTAGCCGACTCAGACAGATTTTGATTAATTTACTAAGCAATGCTATTAAATTTACCGAAACTGGAAAAATTGAACTTTCAGTAAAAAGTCGTCAACGTCAAATTATTGGTAATGAAAAAAATAATTGCGAAATACAGTTTGCAGTTAAAGATACTGGAATTGGAATACCAAGCAATCGAATTAATCGTTTATTTAAAGCCTTTAGTCAGGTAAATTCCTCTATAAATAGAAAATATGAAGGTACAGGTTTAGGGCTGGCTATTTGTAAACAATTGAGTGAATTAATGGGTGGTAAAATTTGGGTTGAAAGTGAGCCAAATCAAGGCAGTACATTCTACTTTACTATCACTACTTGCGTAATAAAAACACAATTACACCAAGAATGGGGAACTAAAAAAAAACCATCTGAAATTATCATTAATACTACAATTGCCGAAAAAAATCCGTTGAAAATACTATTAGTAGAAGACTACACAACCAATCAAAGAATGATAACTTTAATGTTAGAGCAAATGGGTTATCAAGCAGATGTTGCTAATAATGGCTTAGAAGCACTTACAGCAATGCGTCGTCAGCCCTACGATGTCGTATTGATGGATATACAAATGCCTCAAATGGATGGCATCTCCGCTATACAGCATATTTGTCAAGAGTGGGAACCCTTAATACGTCCCCGGATTATTGCATTAACCGCAAGTGTAATCTTACGCGATAAAGAAAATTATTTAGCATCTGGTATAGATGATTTTCTTGCTAAACCTTTTCGCATTGAACAACTGATGCAAGTACTTGTTAATTGTCAACTGAATAAAGAAGAGTTTAACAAAGTAAGCAAGATTGATCGAGCAGAATCTTCTAATCAAAGAAATTCTACCATCGACACTGCGGCACTACAAGAAATCTATCGGATAGCTAATTTTAATTGTGCGGTGAATGCCAAAGAATTTTTATTAGAAACTATTAATAATTATTTAGAAGCAACTCCGAAATTTTTACAAGATATTCAAGTTGCTTTAAGTAATAATAATTTTCAAACCCTTCGACGATTGATTCATACCATGTCTTCTAGTAGTGCAACATTAGGAGCAACTAATTTAGCAGCTTTATGTGCTGAATTGGAAATAATCTTAGTAAATGAAATGTGGGAGGAAGTAAAAGAGCAAATTGATCAAATTGAAGCTGAATATGAGAATGTCAAAACTGCTTTGATACAAGAACTTGAGAAGTATTAATAATTCAATCGAAACTCTTCCTCCACTTTTTCACCCCCACTTTCAATTCCCCCGACAAGCACTCATCAAATTGCGGATAAACAGGTAATCTCGCTACCAAATCCCAACCTGCTGGCTGTAATATTTTCTGCAACTCTTTTTCTTGAATATGCGGATAATCGGGGTTTACTTCGTCTTTGGGACTAATTCCTCCTAAATCTCTCGCACCTGCTTCTATACAAGCGAGTAACCATTGCTCATCTTTAACTAAGTTTGGTGGAATTTGAATTGTAATATCTGCCGGTAAAATTTGCCGTGCTTGAGCTATTACTTGTGGTAATTGATGTGGATTAAAAGGTGGAAAATCAAAACTTTGTTGACTTCCCGGACTGTGTGGTTGTAAGATAACTTCTTGAATATTTTTATAACTTTGATGCATTTGAGATATGGCTGCTAATGTATCCCACCAATCTTGTTCTGTCTCTCCAATTCCTAATAATAATCCGGTTGTAAAAGGTATCTTTAATTCACCAGCCCATTGTAATTGTTGTAATCGCAATTCTGGTAATTTACTTGGTGCGTGTTGATGAACTGTTTGCAATAAAGTTGGTGTTAGCTGCTCCAACATTAACCCCATTGAAACGTTAACTTTCTTTAGATTTTGCATTTCCTCAAAACTTAAAATTCCTGCATTTGTGTGAGGTAAAAAACCCATTGATAACGCTAATTGGCACAAATCATAAATTCGATTAAACCATTCTTTGCGACGTGATGAATGTGGATGAACTTCTCCACTCAATATTAATATTTCACAAATATTTTGATTTTGAAGTCTTTTGAAAATATCTTTTGCTGCTGATAAAGAAAGCATCGGACTTTTGCCGATGTCGGTACGAAAATTGCAATAAGTGCATCTGTTAAAACATTCGTAGGTAGGGACAATCGTATAAGCAGCACTATAGGTAACTGTGCGGGAATTAGAAAATGTCATAGAAGATAATGTAAAAATAAATAAAAAATCTCAAAATAATCGGAATCTTATACCTATATTGCAATATTTGGACTCTAAATACAAATTATATAAATAAAAAAGGTACCCTTATGGGTACTTTGCTGCAAAAGTAATTTTTGTAAAATAGATACATAACCAACTATCTCCCCATTAATTTTAGATTCAATAACGAATTTGACCGTCTTAACTAGGAAATCTAACATCTAAAATCTAAAATTAATTTAAAAATTCAAGTATGGATAAAGGAAATCTCGGCTTTATTTTAAAGATGGCTCAAACGATAAATCCCCAGATTTATCCTGGAAGAGAATTAAATATTAATGTGTCAGAATTACGTCAACTACCTGAAGGTACTTTAGGCAGAGAAGTAGCCCGGTTTTTTGATGAAAATGGTTTTGAACCGCTACAATCTGGAGATTGGATACAGCGCACTCACGACATTTGGCACGTTGTTACCGGGCTTTCTCCATCTAAAAATGATGAATTCATATTACAAGCTTTTACTCGTTCTCAAGTTTTTCGCCCTTCTAGTGCCATACTCGTATTAGCTGGTTTACTAATACATAAATGTAACTTACAAGAAATTATTCATACTATCAAAAATGGCAAAATGGCGAAAAAATTAATTGATTGGGATATTGAATCTGATTGGGGTACTCCTTTAAGTGAAGTTCGAGAAAAATTAGATGTCATGCCATTTAATTAACAGTTACTAAATTCTTGATTGATAACTGTCTGCTGTTGTTTCGCGTAAATATTTTTCAAGTGTTTTTTAACAGTGTTAATGGTAATATAAAGTTCATCAGCAATTTCTTGATAAGAATAATTAGCTCGGCGTAACAACCAAACTTGAGATTCTCTTTCGGTTAAATCATATTTTATAGCTTCAGAAATCGCCATACTTTGATTAGTTTGTTTGCGGTCTTCTAAAGTAACTAATAAGTAATTCTCATTACTTTCATTTGCTTCTAACCATCGAGCGCGAATCCTGATTTTAACTGACGTAGATGTCTCAATTTCTGACTCAATTGATATGTTTTGCTCAGGAAATAATTGACGACTTTCAATTAAAGATTTACAAATACGTTGAATTTCATCGGGGACTTGAAATTTATCAATACCTCCACTTAGTTGCTGACAAATATGAAGCGCACTCTCGTTAGCATGAACTAACTCACCTTGTATTGTCAGGATAAAAATTCCGTCAAGAAAACTTTCAATTACAGCTTGCATCAGATCGAGTTTAGATACAGGCTGTATATTTTCCGATTTGGTTTTTCTCTGATATAATATACCTCTTTGGATAGATGTATTTTTTTGACACTGCTCTAAAAATAAAACGCTCATCATTTATCTCCTTTTAAGTTCTTAGCAGCATTGTTATGGTTGGGATTGTGCATTCGCAATGATTGAGCCGCAACCCCATAAAAACCATTGAAGTAAGTCAAGTTTCAGTGAAGTTTCCAGAATTTCCCTGAAGTGAGGTGAAGTTTTTCTTAAATTAAGCAATACAGTATGGTTAATCGATTCATAATGACTGTATTGCGACTTGATTATGAGAACAATTTACTGGGGAGTGCTGCGGTGAGGGATTTACTGAGTATTGATGAGTGGTTTTGTGTCGAACATCGGCTTAAGTATATTTCTCTTTTGAAAGGAAAAGTGGGTTTAACGCGCCGTCGATCTGAATGTTTTGTAAAGTTATGGGCTTATTTACTGCTCAAGCAGCAACAAGAATTGGGAATTGCTCTCAAACTTTTAACACAACTGGATTTACCTCAAGGTTTTGTTCCTTGTACTCACCGCGAAGCCAACGAACTATTTTACGCCCAAGAAGACAGAGGAAGCGAACGTGCGGCGGGAATGATGATTGATAAGTTAGTGGCTCTAGGATTGATTGAAAAGGAATTCGACGGCAATAATATTTGTATTCGTATCTGTTCCCCATTACCAGAAATCAATCAATCTACAAAACCTACTCACTCAGCAAAGCTTGTCACCGATAGCTTTAATCCCCGCACTGACGCTATACCCGCTGCGACTTTTTTAGCCAGCAACTACGACTGGATGAACAAAAAAACTACCGCTGCACCCCACAGAATAGCTAAAATACTGCGTAATTGGGCTAAACAATATGGAAAAGGAATGCGGGTTTTACGCCGCTGCGATACCCAAGATCCCATTGGTATTTGCATTCTTTATCCTGTAGCTTGCGAATCTGAGGAAAATTTTTTTCTACCTCCGAGCAAAAGTCTGCACCTAAGTACTGCTAGCCAAACCGATCCTTTTAATATCGCAACACCTGGAGATGCAGATTGTACTTCTGTTTTTATTCGCAGCTTTCAAATCGATCCGAACTATCAACAGCACAATAATCTATGTCAGTTATTACAGGATGCTCGCCAAACTTTAATAAATATGCAAGCTGATTTCCCGAATCTTTGCGATTTGTATACCTTGACGATTCATCCGTCCGCCCAAAGTCTAGCATTAGCAATGGGTTTTCAGAAAACTAGCCAAGACCCACAAATCTCTCTTTATTGGATGTATATGCCCCTCGATAAGTATTTGACTCTCGATATTGAACAAGCTGCATCAAATCTTAAACTTGATTAATGCGGCGACTCTCCCTGGTTTATTAATTTAATTAATGATAATTTATTTTTCTTCGTATTAGCTATTTATCCTTATGCAGTAAGCTTTTCAAGGAATAAATAGAACGAATTTCGCAGCATCCGCTACATTTTTTTCTGAAAACGCTTTACAAACTGAAATATTTGTTTTAGTATAAGTACATGGGTCGAAAGACCTACTAAATCATAAAAAATAGCAATTATCCGAACCATGACAACCACATTACAAAGACGCGAGAGCGCTTCTGCGTGGGAACAGTTCTGCGGATGGATTACCAGCACCAACAACCGTTTATATATCGGTTGGTTCGGTGTACTGATGATTCCTACCCTCTTAGCTGCAATCACCTGTTTCATCATCGCTTTTGTTGCAGCACCTCCTGTTGACATTGATGGTATCC
>JAAUSO010000207.1 GCA_012033205.1 Richelia sp. SL_2_1
CCATTTGTTAGCACGATAACCAGTTTCTTCTTCTATTTCCCGCTTGATTGTATCGAAAGGAGTTTCCGAATCTTCTACCGTACCTGGACGGGAAATTCTAATAGCCTTCCACCAACTGCGAAACGATACTGACGCAACAGGATTAATTTACCATATTGAGTTACGGGAATCGCTAAAGCACCACCAGGATGACGAACACATTCCCAATCTCCTTCGGCTTTGTTGGGTAAGCGTAAGCGATTCACTTCAAAATTAAACTTGCGTCCTTTATACAATAAACGCTGCTTTAATAACTGCGGTAGTTCTCTGCCTAATGCCATAGTTAGTTTTTTGAAAGTACTAATTGCAACGCCAACAGTTGATTTTTGATTGGCTTTGTTGTAACTTATAACGGTAAAAATTAGTCGCCTCTAAACAGGCATACATCAGAACAGTCTACATCTTTAACAAGTTCTTTTATTACACGTTTACTAACTGGTTCTACCCAATCCGGAGCAATTTCCGCTAGGGGAACTAATACGAAAGCTCGCTGTATCATTCGCGGATGGGGAATTTGTAGAGTCGGGGTATTTAATATTAAGTCATCGTATAATAACAAATCTAAATCTAAAGTCCGCGCTCCCCAATGTTCTTTTCTTTCGCGTCCAAATTGATTTTCAATTTCTAATAAAATTTGTAACAGTTGGAAAGGTTCTATATCTACATATACGCTGATGCAGCCGTTTAAATAATCTGGTTGTGGTGGCCCTACAGCTTTGGTTTTGTACAAATTTGATTTTGCCTTAAGTGTAATGCCTGGAATTTGACATAAAATTTTTACAGATGCTGATAAAATTGCCCGTGAATCCCCCATATTACTACCAAAAGCAATAGCGCTAATATGCACACTATATATCTCCCGAATACAAACAAATATCAGGTCTTATGGTAAATTAGTTGATGTTACTGATGAAAAGTATTAATAAATACAAAAAATCTGCAAAGAATCTAAATATTAGCTTGTAAGATATTGAATCTATTATTTAAATATAAATAATTAAATATTTATATTTATATCTATAGGGTATTATACTAACACGGTTATGGGGCAACAATCTGAGACGCTTTTCGTGGTGGTTAAGTTGCAATTAGTCGAAGGGAGGAACTAACGTGGCGAAGTTTACCTCTTGGTTCAGGCAAAGAGCAGATAGGTTGAGTAATGGAACCAAAACAAGCTGAGTTCTCAATCAGATCAATCTGTTAATCAGAACTCAGAATCAATCACAAAAGATACGCCGCCAACAGAATTAGTTGGGGCTGGTAAAAATGAAGATTCGCAGTTGATTGCTAAAAAATTGTCGCCTCCGGCTCATTGGGTTGAAGCGGAGCGTACAGAATTAACTACAGAATCATCACCAACAAATTTAGGCGGAAAAACACAGCAATTTTTCGGTAAAGCTAAAAAAGTTACAGCGAAAGTATTTGACAAACTTCCCGGTAAAGGAAAACCGCTTTATCGTCGCTATTGGGTTTGGGCGACTTTAGGTGTTAGCGGTGGAATAATTGCTGTTAGTTATGGTGTATGGTCGATAGATAAAACTTTACCTTCTCGCGAGCAATTAAACGCTGCTTCTAGAGAGCGAACCCTGACAATTAAAGCTGGTGATGGTACAATTTTGTATCAGCAAGGTGAAGCGACAAGAGAAAAGTTAAATATAGAAGAAATACCCGATAAACTACAAAAAGCATTTATCGCTTCCGAAGACAGAAGATTTGCTCAACACAGCGGAATTGACATTCAAGGAATTTTACGGGCGGTTACGAGCAATTTGCGATCGCGAGGAGTGGTAGAAGGTGGAAGTACCATCACCCAACAGTTAGCGCGAATTCTGTTTTTAAATCGTAACAAAACCGTAAATCGCAAATTACAAGAAGTTCGTTTAGCCCAGAAATTAGAACAAGAATTAACTAAAGACCAGATATTAGAAAGATATTTGAATCTAGTATATTTAGGTTCCGGTGCTTATGGTGTCGCCGATGCAGCCTGGGTTTATTTTTCCAAGCCAGTTTCGGAATTAAGTTTAGGGGAAATTGCAACAATCGCCGGTTTAGCCCCCGCTCCCAACGTCTTTTCACCCGTAGAAAATCCCCAAGTTGCCAAACAACGGCGCAACTTAGTATTACAACGGATGTTAGAAGATGGATTTATTACAGTTGCCGAGAAAGAACAAGCAGCATCAGAACCCTTAACTGTGAAAGCGAGTTTACCCAAGCGACTGCAAATAGAAGCACCATATTTTATTACTTTCATTCAGAAAGAACTGCCTAAATATATTGAAAAAGATGTTTTAGAAGGGGGAGGGTTAGTAGTAGAAACTACTCTTAATCCTACTTGGCAGAAAAAAGCAGAAGCAGCAGTAGATAAAACCTTGCAAAATGAAGGACGCTGGCAGCGATTTAAACAAGCAGCAATGGTTGCTATAGATCCTCGCAATGGCGAGATTAAAGCCATGGTTGGAGGAAAAGATTTTGGTCAAAATAAATTTAATCGCGTTACCCAAGCCCAAAGACAACCAGGTTCTACATTCAAAGGATTTGTTTACGCAGCAGCAGTAGCAGCTGGAAATAATCCCCTTGACGGTTATTTGGATTCACCAATAGTAATTGATGGTTACGAGCCAAAAAACTACGATGAAGGCTTTCGGGGCTGGATAAGTATGAGAGATGCTCTTACTAAGTCAATTAATATTGTCGCGGTGAGAATATTAATGAAAGTAGGATATCAACCAACTATCGATCTAGCCCAAAAGATGGGCATAAAATCCGAAATCAAGCCCGTTATTTCCATGGCTTTGGGTTCCAATGAAGTAAATTTACTAGAATTAACCAGCGCTTACGGTACCTTTGCTAACAAAGGAATGCACGTAGAACCCCACGCGATTACCCGTGTTCTCAACCGTAACAGTGAAGTCGTTTGGTCATCAGATTTTAAAGGGAAGCGAGCATTAGATGCAGATAGCGCCGCCATTACAACCTGGATGTTACAAAACGTAGTCACATCCGGAACAGCTACCCGCGCCCAAATCGGTCGTCCAGTGGCAGGTAAAACAGGCACCACTGATGAAGCCAGGGACTTATGGTTTATCGGCTTTATTCCTCAATTAGTAACGGGTGTATGGCTAGGTAACGACAATAACCAACCTACCTACGGCGACAGTACCACCGCTGCTTACACTTGGCGGCAATTTATGAAGGAAGCTACTGATGGAATGCCCGTTGAAAAGTTCCCTGAACGACCCAAGTTAACCGCCAGGAAAGGTAGTATCAAAGCACAACCAATTAAACCCAGAAGATTAGTCACCAAAGCGATTCCTCAAACAGAAGACGAATCTACCAACGAAGATTCCGAAAATACAACCAACAGAAATTCTTCACGGCGTAGAAGTAGTACTAGAAGAATAACTACTACTAATACTAATACTAATACTAATACCGAAAGCAATAGCAATAGTCCAACCAGGAGTACAAGAACTCGTCGTAGAAGAACAACAACAAATACTTCTCAAACCCAAGAGCAATCAACTACTCCGACACGCCGTCGTCGCAGCGTAAATTCGGGTTCATCTTCAAATTCATCTTCGGGTTCATTTCGTAGTCAACGGCGCAGAAGAAGCACCCAACCAAATTCTTCTCCTAGAAATCGTTCTTCATCGTCTCCCCAGAGACGGCGTTCCTCATCACCAGCAAGGTCTAATCAGCCTTCCGCACCTGCTACCAACAAACAATCTGCTCCTAGTTCGTCGTCGTCGGGTTCATCACCTTCTTGGCGCGAGAGACTCAGACCAGGTTCATCGCAATAATCAGTGATTGCTACCAAGCACCGCAGGGCAGAGGAGACGGTAATACAGTCCGTCTCCTCAAATTTGTATAGATTTCTATTTGTATCGATAATTCACTTAAAAATAACCTGCTAATTAATGAGAATTTAATTTAGATCCCCGTCTTCTTCAAGAAGTCGGGCAGCTGAATACCGTGATTTTTCACAAATCAAATAGGATTGCTATAAAATTTTATTTTATTAATTAATAATTAATATATTAATATTTAGTGTTGCTATTTTGGTCTAGAGAAACATCCGGGTCTGGTGCATAATAAGGACATGAATTATTTTCCGGACCATGAGGAAACATTTTACAAACAATAATATTACCCTCGTAAAAGCGACATTGGATGCAATAGGGCATTTTGCGTTTGATTTTTGGCTTAATCATGAGAGTTTTTTGTAAAGTGCAAACTGATAAACTTTTGTAAAAACGTCAAATTTTACGTATAACTTTCCACGGCAAAGTTGTGTGGATTTACATCTCGATTTACCCACAGCTTCCATATCCGGAGCTACCCGCAAAACACGAGTATATCCGGTGTTAGGACAAAACATCTTCAGTAAAACTATCGGTTGTAGATCCGTATCTCCTTTGATGGGTAATTCAGGTTAACGCTTGCAGCAAAACTTCTCGATGTATCAAAGCCCTATCGGTGAGAAACTTAATTCTATCGTCCGAAAGCGCTTGTCCATTTGCGAAATGCTCAATCCAAGTTGTACTGATTACATTGGGATCTTCGGGTAATTCACTGATATCCCATCCCGGCATTTCTAATTCTTCCATCAACCGATTAATTTTGGGATCATAACTCAGCGCAAAACAGCGACAACCTTCACTTGCTGCCATAATCAAACTGTGCAAGCGCATTCCAATCGCCATTTCCACACCGCGATATATTCCTTTTAATATAGTTGGTTCTTCTAGAGTAACAATCTTACTGACATCTTTGAGTGCTGGTTCAATTGCTTGAGCGATACTTAAATCCTTGCTTTTTTGAAATGGTATTAGTAGGATAAAAGATTGAGTTGCCTTTTGAAAATCCACTAAAGCCTTAGTCAAATTATCTATTCGCGCTGGTGTAAGTTCCGGATGAGCGCGTAAAGTAACAGCAATCCTTGGTGCGGGAGTATCCCAAATACCCGGTGTAGACTGAGATTCCAGCGCCCAAACCGGATCAGGTGCGAGGATATGGGGGATATCCCATTCCTGAAGTAAACTAGCAGAAACGCGATCGCGAACACTAACCCCCGTACAGCCAGCAAAATTTTGACGCGCTAACCAGCGAGTAGCATTACGTTTCAAAGGACCAATTCCTTGCGCCCAAGCCACAGTTTTCATGCCTCTTTTTTGGGCTATTGTCATCAAACCAGTATAATAAAATGGGCTAATAGCGCTGGTTGCATCTTGAATTAAACTGCCACCACCCCAAATAAAAGCATCGCAAGAACGTAAAGCCTGCATCACCGCATTAAAATTCTTACGTTCACAAGCTTCCACATTGTAACGCCGTTGAGTTTCCTCCGGATTGCCAGAAAGAACCACAGGAGTCACCGAATCAGGAAGCATTTGTAAAAGCGTTGCTAACAAAGCCTCATCACCACCATTTCCTTGACCGTAATATCCAGATAATAAAGCACGCATATCGATTTTGGATTTTGGATTTTAGATTTTGGATTTTGGATTTAAAAATAAATAAATAATAAATAATAAATAAATAACAAATAATATATATTTATTTATCTCCATCCAGAAATGTATTTCCCACGAATCGCGACACACTACAAGATACTTTTGTGACAACTTCGGTAAAGTTTAAGGATAGGTTGGGATTTTTTAACTTAATAATTTACCTTTGTTCTGGCGGTAGCTTCTGGGTGTTTGTCCCATCCAGCGCTTGAAGGCACGATAAAAAGCACTGGGTTCAGAGAAGCCAAGTAAAAATGCTACATCATGAATTGAAGTTTCTGGGTTGTTTAAATGCTCTAGGGCAAGTTGTTGACGAGTTTGATCTAGAAGTTTTTGATAAGAAGTGTTTTCAGCCTGTAACTCTCGCTGGAGTTGACGTACACTGATCATCAAATTACGGGCGATCGCGTCAATTAATGGTATTTCTCCTTGTAGTGAATGAGTAATAGCTTTTATGACTTTTTGGGTATAATCTTGCGCTTGATTCTGGGCGCTGAGCATACCGGCTGCATGGAGTTCAAAAACACTGAGCAAGTTAATATTCGCCGATCGCACTGCCCAATCTAAGCAGGTAGCATCAAACACAATACGATTTATGGGTTGAGAAAATTTTACCGCCGTTTGAAAAATCCGCTGATGTTCGGAATCATCTCCGGGAGAGGGATGTTGAAACCATACAGAATCAATTAGAAGAGGTTTCCCCGTAAGCTGTTGAGTGGCGGTGATCAGAGCCGCAAACGTGCTTTCAATCGGGTGGCGTGGTTCATCCAACAGATAATTTTTGACATTGCCAATAATTTCGCACTCACAATATACCCAACCATCTGAGACTTGGTGGTGAATTGCCACACCTTGACTAAATAAACGAGTGTACCCAGAAAGCTTTTCGAGTACTTGTCCGTAGGTTTGGCAATTCAGCAGCACATAACCCACAATGCCAATGGCACAAAGATCAAACGCTTCACCAATGTGTAATCCTAAATCGCGATCGCCAGTTTGCTTTATTGCTTCGCGCCACAGATATTTAAGTACTTCTCCACAAACCTGGCGATCGGGATCTTCGAGCCAAATCGGATCGATATTCGCATTGCTGTACAAGCAATCTACCTCAACTCCTTGCGCCCCTACATACTGCACAATATCTCGCACGATCGCGATTGAAAAGGTAGCCTCCTGCATCATTTAATCAATCATTTTAATTGGCGTAATCCATCAATTTTTTGGCGTAACGTGTCAATCCATACTTTGGCACAAAGCCTTACTGTTGAACTGTTAGCAATTAATTCCAACGATATTTTCTCAGGATAAATTGACAATGACAAGTCCAAATTTTTCGGTAATAGCAAACCTAGAGACAATTGTAAATCCAGTTACGGGCGATCGCATGACAATTTTGCACCCATCACATCAAAGTCAAGGAAATTACGCCAAAATCCGCTTTGATTTACCCCCCGGTGCGAAAGGCAGCCCATTACATTACCACACCGAAATGGATGAAACCTTTACGGTAATTGAGGGATGTCTGGAAATGGAAGTGGGACAAAAAGGAAATCGACGCACTCTGCAACCAGGTGAAAGCTTACACGTACCACCAGGAATGCACCACAGCTTTTGCAATGCTTCTGATGATTGGGTTACTTTTATGACAGAAAACCTTCCCGCAGCAGGATTTGAGCAGTTTATTCGCGGAATGTATGGATTAGCCATCGACGGTAAAGTCAATTCTGAAGGAATGCCAACCAATCTTTTGCAATTTGCAATGTTACTTAAACTTTCAGATACCATTCCTGTGGGTATTCGAGCAATTCTATTTAGCTCGATAATTAACACTTTGGTTTGGGTAGCCCAGGTTTGTGACGTTGATGATTCCTTGGTCAAATACTGGCGTTAAAGTTATTAGATTTTCAATTTTTAGTTTTGAAAATGAAATAAATACATCATGCAATTAATTGTACTTCAATCAATCGCGCTAATTATGACTGGGTTAATGGTTGGAAACGAACTTGCGGTAAGTGCATTTGTACATCCACAACTGAATCAATTAGAAGATAAATGTCATGCTGCTTCAACAAAAGCTCTTGCGCGTATTTACGGCAGTATTATGCCATTCTGGTATGTTACGACACTAATACTTACAATTGGCATCGCTTTTATACTCCAACATCATAGATCGGCACTATTTTTTACTACGATCGCCGCAATAATTTGGTCTTTATTAATTCTCTTCACCATTGTTAAGTTAGTACCGATCAACAACAAGATCGGTCAAATGAGCTTAGAAAAGTTGCCCGATGGCTGGAAAGATTTAAGAAAACGATGGGATCGACTTCATGCAATCCGAGTTGGTTTCCTTGTCATCGCACTAATTTGTCTGACGGTTGCCTGCCAAATTTCTACAAGCTGTTAAACCCAAGATTTGGGTTGGATTGATTGCTGTTTGCACTCATACAAGGAATTACTAATGATCCGTTTAAAACTGGTTCGTACTACGGGAATTTTGTTTATTTTACTAGTCATCCTATCAAATATTCCTTACACGCTACTAATTCAAACCTTTGGATATGACGACATTCTCCGGGAACCAGTTGAGATTGTCCTGAAAAAGTTTCATGCAGGAGGAACCCAATTAATTCTTACCTGGTTTGCTTTCGGCTTAACTGCCTTATTATTAACACCCGTTAGTATTTTGTTGCACAGCGTTATAGACCGTAATCATATACCATATCTCCCTGCTATCACTGCAATGGGCGCACTTTCCGGCATTTTGCAAGCAATCGGACTAATGCGCTGGGTATTCGTCGTTCCAGTTTTAGCAAATCTTTATACCGATCCAAACACCAGCGCAACCACACAAGAAGCAGTCAGAGTAGTATATCAAGCAGTACATCAATATGGCGGTGTTGTAATCGGCGAGCATTTAGGACAAACTTTATTAATCGGTTGGACTTTGGGAATAGGTTTAGTTATGCGATCGTCACCACTTTTTAAATCTTGGGTAGCTTGGTGGGGATTATTTACTACACCATTGCTGCTCTTGGGGCAAAGCGAACTTTTAGCAACAGTAATACCTCAAATGCCCGTTATCGAAACAACCCCCATAGGCTTTATACTATGGGAAGTCTGGATATTAATTGTAGGCATTTCCCTGCTGCGAGTACCTCAAAAACGGCTAGCATCTTAACTAATGTTGGTAATTCCATAAATATCAGGTTATGGGGTAGTAACTGTTCGGTAATTTCTGTCCATAGCTAGACATATCTTCCCATTTGTCTAGTTAAATAAACCAATTCATTGACAATGTTATCTTTTTAAGAAAGTCTTAATCGCTTAATTTTCTACCCCACATATGCTTGAAAGACATATTGGATGTAGATTCAATTCCCTCTGAATGGGAAAAACTTGCTTTCCCACCGTCCGTGGATAATTATTCTAGAATGATATATCGCTCGCAGCTACATAGATTGGTATACTACAGTCATACAGTATGTCTTCCTCTCCTGCATCAAATGCAATTAGTTGAGAAACACATTATCAAACGACAACACAAGTTTTGGCAAGCGTGCGATTACCTCGCATTACAGTCAAAACATCTTTACAATGCTGCCAACTATATTCAACGTCAATACTTCTTTGAAACATCGAAGTATTACAACTCGATAGATATCTATCATCAAACGTCTAATTTAGAAGCTTATCGCTATTTACCAACCAAAATTAGCAAGCAAATCGTTCGTAGAGTCGCACAAGCTTGGAAAAGTTGGTTCGCTGCGCGACTAGACTGGTTCAAGCATCCCGAAAAATATCTTGGTAAACCTAAAATGCCAGGATACAAACACAAAGAACGTGGTAGAAATATTGTCATCTATCCTAAAGACGCAATATCAAAACCAGCTTTAAATAAATGTTTAATTAAACTTTCTGGGACTTCCATCTCATTACCAACGAAAGCTAAAAATGTAGACCAAGTACGAATTGTTCCTAAGTTGAATCACTATGTCATTGAAGTTGTTTACACGGTGAATGAACCTGTAAAGTCAACGGGTAAATATGTAGCTGGTGTAGATATTGGACTAAATAATTTGATGGCTATAACATCCAATCATCCCGGTATTAGACCGTTGTTGATTAATGGTAGACCGTTAAAAAGTATTAACCAATTCTTTAATAAACGAGTAGCTGCATCGCAATCAGCAGAAGCTTGGAAACAAATTAAAGACGATTACAGTAAGCGTGATAGAAGAATTGATAATTATCTTCATACTGTCAGCCGTAGAGTTATTGATTGGTGTCTTGTTTCTGATATTGGTCAATTAATTATAGGCAAAAATGACGGATGGAAACAAAATATCAATATTGGTAAAAAGAAGAATCAAGAATTTACCTTAATCCCTCATGCTAAACTAATTCATCTCTTAACATACAAAGCCCAACTGCATGGGATTCAAGTTATTACCACCGAAGAAAGTTACACAAGTAAGGCTAGTGCTTTAGATGGGGATGAATTACCTGTTTACAAAGCTAAATCCGAAGTAAAACCTGTATTTAGTGGCAAGCGTGTAAAGCGTGGCTTGTATAAAACGAGTACTGGCAGAATAATCAATGCTGATACTAATGGCAGCATAAACATTGCAAGAAAGGTAATTCCCAATGCTTTTGAGGGGATAGAGGCACTGCCGTTTGTGCCTGTAGTTTTAGGACTTTGGACTAAGATTACAAACGTTTTTGTCTAGATATGTCTACATAAGGATAGATATGTCCAGATTTATACGAACGGTGCCTGCCAAATAACTAAATTTGATTATATTTTCGTTATTCAACACTCAATACCACAAATTAAGTTGGGGCTAGTAACGGCATTGCTCAAACTGTCACACAACGACAATAACGCCCGAAGAGAATCTACACTGCCGTTAAGCTCCCCTACAATAAACAATTCCTAACTCATAACTCCTAACTCCTAACTTTACTTATGCACGCACTTTCAATTCCCACTTGGATAATTCACGTTTCCAGCGTTATAGAGTGGATTGCCGCAATATGGTTAATCTGGAAATACGGCGAAGTTATTGGTAATCGCGCTTGGTTTGCTTTATCTTTGGGATGTTACCAGCATTAGTCAGCGCCATGTGTGCTTGTACGTGGCACTTTTTCGAGAATTCCCCATCACTCGAATGGCTAGTAACATTGCAAGCAAGCATGACAGTAATTGGTAATTTTACCCTTTTTGCAGCAGCTTGGTGGATATATCGTTCCACAAACCTTGTAAAATCAGAATAATTATCAAATCAAATTGGGCATGAGGCATTGGGAAGATAACTCCTAACTCCTCACTCCTAACTCTTCACTCTTTAAAATGATTTCCAAAGAAACTTTATTTGCATTATCGTTATTTCCCTACCTTGGTTTCTTATGGTTTATAACTCGTACTCCTGAAACCCCAAAATTAGCTTTGTATGGATTTTACGGCACTTTAGTATTTGTCGCCGTCACTATTCCAGCAGGTATTTACTCCCAAGTGCATTACGGTAAAACTCTGGCAAATGTCGATTGGTTACACGGAAGCGCAGAAGTATTTTTAACTTTGTCAAATATTTTAGTTGTAATAGGTTTCCGCCAAGCAATAATTAATAAGGTCAAAGGTTAAAGGTTAAAGGTTAAAGGTTAAAGGTTAGAGGTTAAAGGTTAAAGGTTAAAGGTTAAAGGTTAGAGGTTAAAGGTTAACCAAAGGCAACTGTCTACTGTCAACTGTCCACTGTCCACTGTCCACTGTCAACTCCTTTATGTTTCTCAAAACCCTGACTCTCCGACATTTTCGCAA
>JAAUSO010000042.1 GCA_012033205.1 Richelia sp. SL_2_1
CCTTCGACCTTCGACCTTTGACCTTTAACCTTTGACCTTCGACCTTTGACCTTTAACCTTCGACCTTCGACCTTTAACCTTCGACCTTCGACCTTTAACCTTTGACCTTTAACCTTCGACCTTTAACCTTTATTAATAATTACTAATTACGTATTACTAATAATGACATTATTCGGTAGGATAAAAATTCTGCTCCTCCAAATTCCCGCATGGTTATGCTCAATCCCAACTTGGATGAAATCCAATTGACGAAGGACGATTACGAACGCTACTCCCGCCACCTGATTTTACCTGAAGTTGGGTTGGAGGGACAAAAACGTTTAAAGGCTGCTGCCGTATTATGTATCGGTACTGGTGGACTTGGTTCGCCGTTACTGTTATATTTGGCTGCTGCTGGTATCGGACGTATCGGTATTGTTGATTTCGATGTTGTCGATAATTCTAATTTGCAACGTCAGGTGATTCACGGTACTTCTTGGGTGGGTAAACCTAAGATTGAATCTGCAAAAACCGCATTCACGAAATTAACCCCGATTGTCAGGTTGATTTGTACGAAACTCGCATTAGTAGCGAAAATGCTCTTGATATTCTCAAACCTTATGATGTTGTCGTCGATGGTACCGATAACTTCCCGACACGGTATTTAGTAAATGACGCTTGCGTATTATTAGATAAACCCAACGTTTACGGTTCGATATTCCGTTTTGAAGGACAAGCTACGGTATTTAACTACGAAGGTGGTCCCAACTATCGCGATTTATACCCGGAACCACCACCGCCGGGAATGGTTCCTTCCTGTGCTGAAGGTGGAGTTTTAGGCGTTTTGTGCGGAATTATCGGCACTATTCAAGCAACGGAAACGGTAAAAATTATCATTGGTAAAGGTAACACCCTCAGCGGACGGTTGATGTTATATAATGCGCTTGATATGAGTTTCCGGGAATTAAAATTACGTCCTAATCCCGTGCGTCCGGTGATCGAAAAACTGATAGACTACGAACAGTTCTGCGGTATTCCCCAAGCAAAAGCACAAGAGGCTCAACAGCAAATGGATATTTCAGAGATGACTGTCAAGGATTTGAAAGAATTAATTGATAGCGGTGCAGAAGACTATGTACTGTTAGATGTTCGCAATCCTCACGAATACGAAATTGCTCAAATTCCCGGTTCTGTTTTAATACCTTTGTCGGAAATCGAAAACGGTCCTGGAGTTGATAAAGTTAAAGAAATGCTCAACGGTCATCGTCTGATCGCTCATTGTAAAATGGGTGGACGTTCCGCGAAAGCATTAGGGATTCTCAAGCAAGCAGGAATTGAAGGTACCAACGTTAAAGGTGGTATTACTGCTTGGAGTCAAGAAGTTGATTCTTCGGTTCCGACTTATTAATCAGAGTTAGGAGTTAGTACCACCGGAGTTGAAAATTAAAAACTACACCCTTGTGAATCAGCTAATCAACAACTATTTCATCTCACAATCTTTTTAACTTACTAGAAGTCGGGTTTCTGCTTCGGGAGAAACCCGACTTCTTCACCCAACCGCAAATCTTTAGAAGTCGGGTTTCTGTTCAAAGATACCTGTAACAACCCAAAATTGTCATAGAAACCCGACTTCTTCACCCAACCGCAAATCCCCAAAAATCGGGTTTCTTTGAGAAAATATTTGTTACCAAAAAAAATATAAGGATAAAGCCTCATAGGTTAAAATTTTCTGTAAAATCATCTATTTTCTTCCAACTGTGTCTGCAAAAGATATTTTTCATGAATCAGTTAAAAAAGCTTTGCAAAAAGAACAATGGATAATTACAAATGATCCATTAAAGTTTAAATTTGGGGAAGTTAACTTCCAAATAGATTTAGGAGCAGAGAAAATAATTGCCGCAGAAAAAGGAAATTAAAAAATAGCGATTGAAATCAAAAGCTTTTTAAATCCCTCTGCAATTACGGATTTTTATTGTGCTTTGGGACAATTTCTTAGTTATCGTCTCGCATTAGCAGGATATGAACCGGAGCGATTATTATATTTAGCAATTCCGTTAGATACGTATAACATATTTTTTCAACTTGAGTTTACTCAAACTGCCATAAAACAATATCAAGTGCTATTAATTGTTTACAATCCAGCAGATGAGGTAACTGTAAAGTGGATAAACTAGCAAAGTATCAAGAATGTGTGAAAAAAATATTGACAACTTACGTCAGTGATGATTATTCAGATGAAAATATTGAAGTCCAACTGATTTTAGATACGGAACGCAATCATTATCAATGGATGAATGTAGGTTGGCAAGGATTTAATCGTATTTATCGCTGCGTCATGCATTTTGATATTAAAGATGGCAAAATCTGGTTACAACAGAATTTAACCGGGAGCAACCCAGCAGAAGAATTAGTGATGATGGGAATAGCACGAGAAGATATCGTCTTGGGTTTGCAAGCTCCCTACAAGGGTCAGTATACAGATTATGGTGTAGCGTAAATAATATTTGTAATTTATCAAGTGCGAATCGCTATTTGTTAGGATTCAACATTTCTTTGTTTTCAGTAATTCTGTTTACATTTATTATCGGCGATCGCAATCACCCAAATCACTTCTTCCCCAACCGCAAATCTTTAGAAGTCGGGTTTCTCCGGTTGTAGAAACCCGACTTCTTCATCAAGCGTAAATCTCTAGAAGTCGGTTTCTTTACGAAAATACTCGTAACAACTCAAAATTGTTGTAGAAACCCGACTTCTTCCCCAACAGCAAATCTCTAGAAGTCGGGTTTCTCCGGTTGTAGAAACCCGACTTCTTCACCAAATCCACAATTGATTTAACGGAATCTATCGGGATTCAATTTGTTACCAGCTTGAGATGGACGAGTTTGAGGAGTAGTTTTTTTGACGTTTCGCATTAGTTGAGCGCTACCACCATCTTTCTTATCGAGGAAGGGTTTTAACTGAATAGCATCTTTTGATACTACCTGCTTACCATTGCCAAATATACTTCTACCCAAGTTAACAGCGTCTTCTAATCCACCACCTCTATAAGTGTTAACACCGATGGTTTGCTGTCCGCTATCTGCTGAAATCAGGTTTTGGAAAACGTCATTGCGTACTTGATAAGCGTCTCTACCGGGAGGAACTGTTAATACTAATTGACAAGCGGGGTTGGCTTCGGTAGTTACACACAAAACATCATACCCATTTAAGGTTGAGGTGCGAAGTTCTAACAACCCTTGTGGACGATAGGTTTCTAAGCGTTGAGCTATGGTAGTGCAACGTTTTTGTGCATCCCAACCACCACCTAAAGTTTGGGGAGTAGCCCAAGCAAAGTATTGATTTGATTGGCTTTGGGGAGAATACATGACGCTGTAGGTACCGTTATCCATTTGACAGCTAAACCGAGTTGCGCTGTCAACGGTTTGTGAAGAACTACTTGTGGAGGTTGTGGTTGATGTTCCTGTGGGGGTTGATGTACGTGTGGTTGTGGTTGTAGAGTTTCCACTGCTTCCGGTGGTGGGTACTACAATAGCATCGTTTGAGGAGTCATATTGCGCCATTGCAGGGCTATTACCGAATAATACTGATAATGCCAAACCGCTAAAAAATACTAACTTAAAAGGTCTAGATGACATGAATCATCCTCCAGTAAAAATTAAAAGGGAGTTATTAATTTGTAGTGACGAAGATTTTTGATAAATGATTCGGGAATATTTTGACAGTTGACAGTTGACAGTTGATAGTTGTGAATTAACCTTTAACCTTTAACCTTTAACCTTTAACCTTTAACCTTTAACCTATTCCCTATTCCCTTACAAAAAAATTGCATTAATCCAAACTATCCTATTGGAATGTTGTATTAACGCAAATATATAGCTCTATTTATTTGTGTGGTCAAAAATAGTATTGAATCTTCAACTATGAACAAGCGCGATACTTTAAAAGATATTTCAAACCATGGGAAACATCAACAGAGTCAAGTGATGCAATTCCTCTTCCAGTCGCGGAAAGTGCTGAGTTGACTCGCATATTTACACTGTCACCACAACGTGACCAGACTAAAGTTTGGATATTGTCTGTAGCAACATAGTCTCTTTCACCTTGGATGTTCCTCACAATTTTTGGTCCGGTTGCACCAGCAAAGAAGTACTCTGCTGTTAGTCTGCCAGTGGTTGCAGGAGCTACATAACCGCGATAATCAAATTTGTAGACTGAAACTTGAAAGCCAGCAGGAACTTTAACTGGAATTGTTAAGTTACAGTTTTTACGTCTTTCTGCGGGTTTAGCCGAAGCATCTGCAACGTATCCATCGAATAGAATGCTTAATTCTTGACCATCGGGGCTAACGGTGACACTTGCAGAACCAGCAGGGCAACCGCTACCACCATAGTTTGCTCCAACAATTTGCACTTTTGGTTGAGCAAAAGCAGGTGCAATGGAAGCAGCCATTATTGATCCTGTAGCCAAAAGGGTTTTGACAAAACTAATTGATTGTCTGCGGGAATTTTTGCTATTCATGATTTGTTTTATATCTGACGTTTGCCAGTATAAACACACAAACAATCAAAAAACACGTCAAAAAAATACAAAAAAAATATTGTTTTTTACCAATCAATTGATTAGTTTAACAATATTAATCTTAAGGTTTTATTAACAGAATGCTGGGCTTTATGCCTCAACAAGCGCCTAGATTTTTCGGTTAATTAATTGCACAAAAAGAGTAATTTAACAAAATTAACATTAAGGATTCATTAACAGTTGGTAATGAATTTAAATTCATTGATACTGTATTTTTTTCGTCATTTTCCTCGTCTTTTTTATTGTCCTCTTTCTTATCTTTATCTTTTCTTTCTTTGATTATTTGTTTGACTTTATCTTTGATTTTTTGATGTGATGCAACTCCTTCATAAGCGTAACGATTGTATCCATTGGTGGTAATTAAAGTTTCTAAATAACGCACTCTTTCACCACCTCCTGGGTGAGTTGATAACCATACTGGAGGAGCGTTTTTCTGTTCGTTCTTCATTGTTACCATTAAGTTACGTAAGCCGTCTGCTGCATAACCAGCGGCGGTTAATAGTCTTGTCCCCAATCTATCGGCTTGGCGTTCCATATCGCGGCTGTAGTCGAAGGTGAGTATTCTGCCGACGGTTCCGCCCAAGGGAAT
Source organism: Richelia sp. SL_2_1 (assembly GCA_012033205.1). Classification (GTDB taxonomy): domain Bacteria; phylum Cyanobacteriota; class Cyanobacteriia; order Cyanobacteriales; family Nostocaceae; genus Rivularia. Next base: position 5,147 of record JAAUSO010000042.1, read on the forward strand.
ATACTGAGTGACGTTGGATATTAAATTAGCTTGAGTTACTAGTTGAAATCCGTGGGAAAGTACTGCATGAGATAATTCATGTCCGATTAATCCGGCGATTTCTGCTTCGGAATTTGTTTTGGCGATCGCACCTGCATTCAGAAAAATTTTACCACCAGGTAAGGCGAAGGCGTTGAGGCTTTCTTCGGGTATGACGAAAAATTCGTATTCAAATTCGTCACGACCGGCGATTTTGGCGAGCTTTTGTCCTATATCATTGATATATGTGTTTACTTCTTTGTCTTCAATTAATTGCAATTGCTTTTTAGCTTGTTTGGCTACGGAACGACCTACACCTTCTTCACCTTTTAACAGCATCATGGTAGAATCAAGAGCGGAAAATGGTCCGAGTAGACTACCTGTTGCGGCATAACCGACAACACCAGTAATAATGTTGGCGATCGCGTTTCCTCTGGTTTCTCTACGGATATAAGAGGTGTATTTTTTCAACTTTTCATCTGCAATTTGTGTAAATTCTTTAGCTTGGGGATGTTCTGGGTTAAGTAGGGCAAATTGACGAGCCGCTAAGGAGGCTTGCATCCATTGTTTTTCGTCGGAAAGAGCATCAACTCTGACTTGTACCAATTCTGCTTGATTGGGATAAAGGGATGTGGCTTTTTCCAAAATTTCTAAAGCTTTTTTATTTTGACCGTATTTTTTCAGAGCTTCGGCATATTTTATGTTACCAGGAATGAATTCGGGATATTTTTCTACTAAAAGTTCTAATGGTACTAAAGTTCTAGTTCGTAAATCGCTGATGATTCCCGCTTGTGCTTCTCTCCAGTAAACTTTACCTGCGGGAGACAATTTTGCAGGATCAACTATTGCTTGTTTAAGTGGTTGTATATCAGATGTATTTGTAAAAGGTTGTTTGGCTTGACGGTATATTGTCTGTGCTTCGGCTATATTTCCCGCTTGGTAAAGCTTGTCTGCTTCGATCAATTTTTTCTGACGAGCAATTTCTTCGGGAGTTGGTTTGGCTTCTTCTTCGGGCTTCTTCTCGGTAGATTCTTCTGTAGATGATTCTGGTTTTTGCTTATCGGTATCTGGTACGGTTTCTTTTTCAGAAGTTTGGATAATTACAACTGGTGGTTGGGCAATTGTAATTTGCGGTGATTGAGTCAAGATAATTAAAACAGAAGTACCAAGCGAGAGCAATACCCAATTCAATGCGAGTATCAATGATTTCCATTGACGTTTCATAATCAGCTTTTTTATGATGGGGATTTATATACTCTTAGTTTAAGAACGATCGCAATTTCACGCAAAGTTATCTCGGAAATTTAAGATTGTTTTATCTATACTTCAACTTAAAAATATTTTGATGTACAGGAAAAAATAATTTCATTCATGGTAATATTTATATGGTGGAAAAGGTGCGCCCATTTTTTTATATATGATATTTCTAAAATTATCAATTTGAATGGTTTTAATTTGATTAATTGATTCAAATTTTTGATTTTATAACTGTAGCCACAATCGTTAGGACAATTCCCCAATTCCCAATTACCAATTCCCAATTCCCCATTCCCAATTCCAAATTCCCCATTCCCAATTCCAAATTCCCCATTTCCCATTCCCCATTCCCCATTCCCTCTTCCCTATTACCCATTATTTATATTTATATAGCGAAACGTTTTAGAGACAAACCAGGTTGTGTTGTCGGTGTGGGATGAGGTATTGCTTGCACCTCAATTTCGGGTATTGGAGATGCTCCAAATCGGGGAGTTGGTTCAACTTCAACTTCAATTTCAACTTCGGAAAAAGGAGATGCAGAAGCTTGGGGAGTTGGTTTAATTTCAAGCTCAATTTCAACTTCGGAAAAAGGAGATGCAGAAGCTTGGGGAGTTGGTTTAAGTTCAAGTTCAACTTGAACTTGGGAAAAGGAGATACAGAAGGTTGGGGAGTTGGTTGAACTTCAACTTCGGGTGAAAAAGTTGGTTGAACCTGATTTTCTGGGGTTGGAGAAGTTGGTACAGTAATAAAATAGTTATTAATTTCTTCTGCTGGGGTTTCTGAAGGCTTGACAGTAGGAACTAAAACACTACCCGTAGTAGCTTTGGGGGAAGGGTTAGCTTTGGGGGAAGCAGTTGGTTTTGGTGATGCTGACTCATTCTCAATCGCCGGTGTGGAAGGAGAAGGAGGAATTGGACTTTGTGGCTGTGCTGATTCTGGTGATACAGGGGGAGTAGTGGGATTTTCTGTTTCTGTTTCTTTTTCCTTGCCTTTACTTTCCGATTCTGGTGATATAGGTAAAGATGTGTTGGGATTTTGTTCCTGTTTATCTTCTAATTCTGTTTTCTTAGGTGAATTTGTCGGACGATGGCGATTTTGATTTTGGTCTGGTTTTTTTTCTGTTTGGGGTGTAGAAGGTAAAGATGTGGAAGAATCTTCTATTTTTGGGTTTGGAGAAGGAGTTATAGAATTAGTTGGTAGGGAATCTGGAGTATTTTGAGGTTTCGGGATTAATAAGTCAGGACTAAAATTTGTATTGTCTTTTTCGTCTTTTTCAAATGTCGAATTTTTGGGAGGGAAAATTCTGGGTTCAACAGGTTGGGGTAGAGATTCTAGTCTGGGTTGAACTTGATTATCTTTTGATTGAGAAGCTTCAGGAGTAATTTGAGTTTTAGTCTCTTTAAAAAACGGTATAAAAGGTAAAAAAGTTCTATTACTTTCTGCTTTAGGTGTATTAGCAGGTAAATATATCGGTGGATTTTGATTGTTATTTTGATTGTTATTTTGATTATTGGTAGTCTGAGGTGTAACTGAAGGATTTATTTTTTTAAGAATAGTATCTTGAACCTCACTGAAAGCGGGTTGATTGCCATCAAAACTCGGTTGAAAAAACTTCCATCCAAAAACTCCTAAACCAAATCCAATTCCCATTAAACCAAGCAATCCCAAACTTTGCAAAATCGGAGGATGAGACTTGCGAATAGTTGATGGTAAAGTCACAGGTGCCGCTTTGTAAGCCGAGGAAGTTAATGGTGATATTAGTATCGGCGATTTGAGTGCAATTAACGCTTCTGCTGCGGTTTGATAACGCTGACTAAAGTGATGACGTACCATTCCCGTTAAAATTTCAGCTAATCTGTCACTGATTTTTGCCGAATCGAGCCAAATCAATTCACCGTTATCGGGGTTAATGGTAATTCACGAGGAGACATCCCGGTTAAAGCTTGAATACCCAGCATTCCCACGGCATAAACATCGCTACACAATCTCGGTTTACCATTTGCTTGTTCATCTGGCATATAACCGGGGGTACCGATAATCAAAGTCGAATTGACATCCCCTTGTTCGTTTTTGCTCAAACCTTTGATTTCTTTGACTGCACCAAAATCAATGAGTACGATTTTATCGTCTTCATGACGACGCATAATATTTCGCAATTTAATATCGCGATGAATTACATTATTTTCGTGAACAAAAGCTAAAACTTCGAGGATTTCTTCTAAAAGCTGAACAACCTTTTCTTCACTCAATCGATGACGTGGTTTAACTTCCTTGGTTAAATCGTGTCCATCTACGAATTCTTGAACCAGATAAAATTCGTCATTTTCTTCAAAATGCGCGAACATTTCGGGGATTTGTTTGTGTCCCTTACCTAAACGATAGAGTACCTGTGCTTCTCGTTCAAACAATTTTTTCGCAATCTGCAAAATTGTGTTATCGGGATTACGAGTTTTGAGTTGTTTGACTACGCATCGGGGATTTCCTGGTAAATCCATATCTACCGCAAGATAGGTGACACTAAATCCACCGCGTCCCAGTTCTTTAAGAATTTTGTAGCGATTACGGAGAATCGTGTCTGTGAGCATTAGCTTATCCTATCATCAATAGAGAATGCCCTTAATGTTGACAAAAGACATTTTTAATTTCAGTTCCGATAATGACTAATCTGTTTTTACCTTGCCGAGTCATTATAAACTTACTCGTCAGAGAAGATTGTGATTAAGGAACCATTAACAACCATTAAATTTATAAAAACTAAATCCTACTATATTGAATTTTTGAATTTATTCTATCGTGTTTTATCTCAGAAGGGAGAAGGGCTTGTCCCTACACTGGATAATAACCCCCAAATATCAATTCTATAAGCTGTCACTTGCATCTTAATACATTTTTAGTTTTTTTTGATTAGATATTACCAAACAATTACTATGAATAAATTATGTATACAATATGTATAAAAGTTTGTCCATCAGATTTATTCAACTCAAATAATCGCATTTTTATCATGTAATTTACCGATATTGAAAGCAATACTAGCTACAATTATTCATGTAAAAATCCCGGAATAATTAGCAGCATTTTCATATAACTTAATTGCCTTAATTCAGTTGACAGTTGACAGTTGACAGTTGAAACTTATTTAAGTGATTGGTAATAATCGCGTTCCCTCTAACCTTTAACCTTTAACCTTTAACCTTTAACTTTTAACCTTTCATCACCGCATCCAATAACTTATCCCCACCAAACTTAATGACATCGGTACAGGGTAATCCGGTTTCGGCTTCTACTTGCGCGATCGCAGTTTTTGCCATTGATTCATCAAAATTCTTGGTATTCAAAGCAATGCCAACTACAGGTACTGTTGCAAAAGCACCCGCACCGCTGGCAACGATTTCATATAATTTAACTACATCAGATAAAGGGGGAATTTTGACTCCTTCTACCACCTCATTTTGTCCGAGACGATGGACTAAAATCATCTGAGTTGGTTGAGAACCGCGTATCAAAGGTAATGTTGCTGTAGAACCCGGATGCAATAAGGAACCTTGTCCTTCAATGTGTAAAATATCATAGTTTTTACCGTAACGTACTACTACTTGTTCCACCGCACCCGCAGCAAAATCGACGCGCACGGCATCTAAAGGGACACCATCTCCTTCCAACATTAAACCTGTTTGTCCTGTGGCGATAAACTTGGTACGCATACCCCGCAACCGCGATGCACGATGTAGCTCTAAACTCGTAGACATTTTCCCAACTGCCATATCGGTACCTACCGTTAATACCCTTCTACAGGGCAGATTTTTTGCCGCAAGAGTACAAACACTGATATTAGATGGCTCTTTACGAACATCCCAAATTGATTGACCGGGTTTGAGCAAAGTTCTTAATTCCGGGCTGGTAGCCAAGGGAGTATGTAAACCGTTGACGATTGACATTCCTCCTACCAAAGCATCTTTAATTTCATGCCAATAATCGTCCGGTAAACTACCACCTTTAGGAGCAATACCGATTACCAAGACTTGGGGATTAAAGGCTATGGCATCTTTAACAGAGGCAACAATTGGCACATCGCGCTGAATCCCCGTTAACTCCGGTAAAGACTGTCCAGGACAATCGCGGTCAACGGCAACAACTATCGGCGCATCGCTGTAGCGTAATAAAGATAACCCGGTTTTTCCATGAGTTCCGCGAATTCCCTCATGTAGCAGAACGGCAATTTTTGATTAAGCGGTAAACGCACTCAGTTGTACTCCCAAACCTGGTAAGTTATTTGGTAAAATTTTACCCTCTTCAATTAATGCACCTGTAAAAGGATCATCAATTAAATTTAGGTGACTATCCAAGTCTAAATAATCCGCTAATGGTGCAAGTTGTGCAAGGGCGGTATTTGCGATGGCGCTATCGGAATAGCAACCAAACATTACCTGTAAACCGCAAGCACGGGCTGTATGTATCATTCGCATTGCTTCGGTTAACCCCCCGGATTTCATCAACTTGATATTAACACCATCAGCGCATTCTGATAAATAAGGAATATCGGTACTAGTAAAGCAGCTTTCATCAACAAAAATGGGTAAAGGAGACGACTTTTTTAGTTCAAGCAAACTTTGTTCTTGTCCTCGTGGTAAAGGCTGCTCTACATACTTTACACCGATATCACCAAGTATAAAACACATCTTTTTTGCATCTTCCAAACTCCAACCACCATTTGCATCTACGTATAAGTCGGGTGTTGGTGCTTCTTCTCTTACAGCATCAAGCATTTTTCTATCTGCATCAATACCGTCAGGGTTTCCTAATTTGACTTTGAGCATTTTGACATCCATAAATTGTAGCCAATCCCTGACTCTTGCTTTTGCACCTTGAGGAGAATTAATCCCGATAGTCACTGAAACCGGCTTAATATGACTTCTATCAAGTCCCCAGATTTGCCACAAAGGTAATTTTGCAAGTTTTCCCATCCAATCGTGTAGAGCGGTGTCAAGAGCCGCCTTGGCAGCGGAGGGAATTTGTGCTTTATTTAACATGAGTTCAATTTGCTGACGTTGGGATGGATGTAATTCTAGTAAACTGGGGGCAATTTGCAATATAGATTGTTGAATAATGTCAGTAGATTGTGGATAATTACCAACGTTAAAAGGTGATGCTTCTCCCCAACCTTCGATACCATCTTCGGATATTTTTACCCATACATTTGTTGTTTTGGCTGTGGTACCGCGACTAATTGTTAAGGGAAAGCGTTTATTGACGGTGAATAGTTCTACGTCGATTTGCATAATTGGAGGTTGGATAAAATACCTAGTTATTTAGTTTATTATGAGTCGGTTTTGTATAATAAATAATATTTTTTTAACGCAAAGGTACGCGGAGGTTAAACGCAAAGTTTCGCTGAGAGAAGAATGATTTTTTCTGAGATTTATATTTAATTTTATTCACCTTTAACCTTTAACCTAAAAATGGCTAATTTAAATAAATGGAAGATTTTACAATCGAATATGGCGTTAAATCATCCTTGGTGTAAGGTAAGACGGGATGAAGTTGAGTTACCGAATGGACAAGTAATTGATGATTATTTTGTTTATCTTAAACCGGATGTCGCGATAATTTTACCAATTACTAGCAATCAAGAAGTTGTTTTTGTTAAGCAGTATAGGCACGCAATTGGTGATTTTTTTATTGAACTTCCCGCTGGTGGTTTTAATCCAGAAACGGAAAGTGGTGAGGTTGCAGCAGTCAGGGAGCTTGAAGAAGAAACTGGTTATATTGCGTCACAGATTAAGAAGATAGCAACTTTTTACGATAAACCAAGTAAGGATACTAATCAATTACATTTATATGTTGCTGAAAATGTTGTTCAAACGGGGAAAATTAAGTTTGATATTACTGAAGAAATTGAAGTGATTTTAATTCCTATTGATGCAGTTTTGCAGAAAATAATTAAGGGTGAAATTTCGGTTGCTGGAACTGTTGCAGCCTTGTTTTTGGGTTTGAATTTGGTTAAATAACATTTTTCACTCCTAACTCCTAATTCCTAACTCCTAACTCCTTTACCTTTTCCATTGTTGCAAAATATAATTATAAAAACCTTGTTTATCTACTTTGTCCATTACAGAAACTTTTCTTCCTGGTGATGCAATTTTTGTTCTTCCTTGACTTTTCCCATTGGTAATAATTTCTGTTTCGATTTCTTTTAATTCAAATAATTCTGGACGTGCTAAATAAGCTGTTGCTAATACATCCCAAAAATAATAATCTTGGGGAATTACTAAGGCATAACATTGTCCTGCTAAATCAGATATGGGATAGTTTCTTTGTTTGCCCATTTTTTGGACAATTTCTGATGTCACGGGGACATTATTAGTAATATCTAAAGGACACATAATGATTTCAATTTGAGTATCCCATATTTGTGCTACCGAAATTGCGTCCCAATAAGCATTCCATTCAGCAGTTCCATCTTGTCCCGGTTCCCAATTTTTTTCAACGTTACCGGGTACATTTAATGCACCTCCCATCCACACAATTCGTTGAATTTTTGTTTCGATTTGTGGTGCTTTTTGTAAGGCTGTTGCAATATTTGTTAATGGTCCAGTTGCCATTATTGTTACTGGTTCGGGTGCTTGTTGCAGTACTTTTACTGTAAAATCTTCACCGGGTTCTGTAATTAAAGGTGTGCTGATAATTTCCTGTTGATTAAGTATGGGAAAATGGTCAACGACAAAGGAATCACGACGGTAAAGATTGGGAAATGAATTAATACCCCGCACTTTACTTTCTGCAACTGGAATATTAGAAAATCCCATTAAATCGAGAATTTTCCGAGTAGCATTAACCGCAGGTTGTGCATAACAATCAGCCGCAGTTACCACAACACCGAGCGGTTGGACATTATCCATAGTCATTAACAACATAGTTGCTAAATAATCGTCCACACCACCATCATGATCCATTAATACGAGTTGTTTTGACATAAAAAATAGTTTACCTGCCGGTTGAAACCGCGCACCGTTTACGACATGGCTCTGCTAATGAAAACAAAGTTTTGGTTACGTCATTTCCCCATGTTGGAACCAACTTTTGGTTTGTTGTTCCAACTGATGATCATGTTAACAATCCTACCATTGTAAAAAATAATTTATCCAATCATCTAGTGCCAGCATCCTACTCCTTTAGGATACAGCCAAAAAATAGTACCATCTAGGAATTCTAGAGATACTAAAGAAATTACATATAATAATATCAAAGTTTTATTTAAAATTATTTTTCGGTAGGATTAAATGGTAAAGAGGAGTGATGCAAGTCGATAATCAGATTTCCATCTTTGTTTTTGCGATAGCCAAAAGTATATTCCACTTTGGTTTCTTTCCCACTATTAGCATCCGTAAAATAGTAGTTTCCCATAGTAGTGGCATCCTTACAACCAAGGCTGATTCCCGCGTTTTCAAATCTAATCTTACTCCAGGGTTGAAGAGCAAAACCTTTATCTTCTGAGATACTACCTTTGACAAAGTAGGATACGGCTTGCTCTTCTGTTAAACGAAATTGTCCTTGTGAAACTTTTGTTGGCTTAAATAAAACTGTACCCTCATCATAACCGTACAATTTATCAACTATATCTGCTGCTAAAGCTTTATAGTTTCCTCCATTTTTATATGCTTTGCCAATAGCAACAACTGCATCAGCCCAAGTCTTTTGAGCATTCATCACATCTTCGCGGGTAATACAATTATTGGAAGCTTTGGAATTGACATTGTTAGCTAAAGCTCTATTTTCCAAGGTGCTTACAGCCAAAATATTGGCTGTAATCAAAACTGAAGCTAATGGTGCCAATCCTAATAATCTTTTTCTCATTTTTGCTAATTTGTTTGTGGGTAAAAACGGCTCAAAGTAGGACAAAATCACCGAAAATACGTGATTTTGAACCAGAAGTTGACTTTGATACCTTTATTAAACATTATAGTATCAATAGATAAATGTCAATGTAGTTTTTGAACAATCCGAAATCTTTACAGAGTTAATAATTTTTCAATTCAATTCCCTGGGAATGAAAATTATTCGCTGCTGGTATGGTGTTGGCAATAATTTTTCCTTGAGAGATGACGTAGCGGGGTTGATTGCGAGTACGAATAATCTCGTAAGCGTCGGGTTTATCTAACACAATCAAAGATGCAGGTTTGCCGATTTCGATTCCATATTTATCTTCTATATTTAATGTTTTAGCTGCATTACTTGTAACCATTTGATAACAAGCATTGACTTCTTCTCTTCCAGTCATATGACAAATATGTACTCCCATATGAGCGACATCTAACATATTTCCTGTGCCTAAACTATACCACGGGTCTTGGACGCAATCATGACCGAAACTGACGTTCAAACCATTTTGCCATAATTCTTTGACGCGGGTGACTCCCCGACGTTTGGGATAAGTATCTGTACGTCCTTGTAAGGTAATATTAATCAATGGATTGGCAATAAAATTAATTTGAGCGCGTTGCAGAAAACCCATTAATTTAAACGCATAAGCATTATTATAGGAACCGAAAGCGGTGGTATGACTGGCTGTAACTCGATTACCGATTTGTCTATGAATAGCTTCAGCAGCGACTACTTCTAAAAACCGCGATTGTTGATCATCAATTTCGTCACAATGGATATCAATTAAACAATCGTATTTTACTGCTAATTCAAATACTCGTTTTACCGATTGCACTCCCAAATCTCGCGTCAATTCATAATGGGGAATTCCTCCCACTGCATCCGCTCCCATTTCTAAAGCTTTTTCCAACAACATTTCGTTTTGGGAATTTGAGTAAATTCCATCTTGAGGAAATGCAACTACCTGCAATGTCATCCAATCTTTAACTTCATCCCGTAATTCTAATAATGCCTGTAACGCAATTAACTGCGGTTCGCTGACATCTGCGTGAGTTCTGACAAATAATATACCCTGTATTGCTTGCTCTTTCAACATAGTGAGAGCGCGTTTTTTTACATCTTCAATAGTAATTTCACGTTTGCGATCGCCCCAAATTTGAATTCCTTCAAACAGTGTCCCACTTTGATTCCAACGGGGTTCTCCTGCTGTTAAAACTGAATCTAAATGAATGTGTGACTCAACAAAAGGTGGTGAAATTAACTTTGATGCTAAATCGATTTCCTGACGAGTAGATTCTTTTAAACTAGGGGAAATAGCAGTAATTAAACTATCTTTAATCCCAATATCCACAAGTTGACTATCTTCAGTATCAAATGTAATTAATCTACCCCGGCGTAAAATTAAATCGTAAGTCATTCGATTTTGGATTTTAGATTTTAGATTTTGGATTTTTATAGATTAAAGGTCAAAGGTTAAAGGTTAAAGGTTGTAGATTCCTAATAAACAACTGTCAACTGTCAACTGTCCACTGTCAACTGTCTCTGTTGTAAAAATTGCTCAAATACAACTCTATCAGGTAACGAAGGTTGTGCGCCGGATTTGGTTGCTGCTAATGCCCCTGCTGCTGCACCCCATGTCACGGCTTGACGTAAGGTAAGTCCCTCGGAAAGCGCTGCGGCTAAACCTCCGTTGAAAGCGTCTCCTGCGGCTGTGGTGTCTACTGTTTGTACTGAAAATGCTGATGTAAAAAAACTTTCTGTTGCGGTACCACAATAAACACCTTTTGCACCAAGTTTAACGATTGCACACTTTACACCTTTTTGTAAAAAAACTTCGGCTGCTTTCTTGGCTGAATCTTTCCCATCCACTGTAAAACCTACTAATTGTGATGCTTCAACTTCATTCGGTGTCAGAATATCTACTAATGGATAAAGTAATTCTGGTAACTCGGATTGTGCTGGTGCGGGGTCGAGAATTACTTTGACTCCGGCTTTTTGTGCCTCTTTTGCAGCTGCAATTACAGCAGGTATGGGAATTTCTAGTTGTAATAACAGTGCTTGTTTTCCGGGTAATAATCGTGAGAGTCTTTCTACATCTTGTTCACCGACACACCCGTTTGCACCGGGAATCACGACAATTTGATTTTCTCCTGCATCATCTACAGTAATAATTGCCACACCGGAGCTTACTGCTTCATCAATAAATACGTTATCTGTTTTGACACCAGATTTTTGTAAGTAGTTGAGAAGTTCTTCACTAAAACCTTGTTTACCGACACGTCCGACAATTTCCGTAGAAATGCCTAATTTGGTCAGTGCGACTGCTTGATTAGCACCTTTACCACCGGGTGCTTTAAAAAAATCGTGTCCTAATAATGTTTCACCTGCCATCGGTAAATGAGGTGCTGTTGCTACCAAATCTATATTGATGCTACCGAAAACGATAATACTCATTTGAATTTTGGATTTTAGATTTTAGATTTTGCGGAAAGTTGAGCCACTGCTCGGCTATGGTTTCCCGACTTGTAGCAAGTGGCGTTGGGGTGTAGATTCTCGAACCCCAAAATTTTCCAAGACGGATTTTAGATTAATATACTGTTCAATGCTTTTCCTATTTCCTGTTCCCTATTCCCTTGGCTTACTAATAGTTATAGGAATCCGGTTCGATTTCGATGATGATTGGGAACTTTCAAATATAGTGTATTGTCAATTAAATGAGATTTTACTGTTGACAATTTTTCAGTTTATCATGGATTGTTCAAAGCAAACAAAACTAAAATAGTTAATCGCGAGCAATCCAATTTCAGCCTGTATACTTAATATTTTGAGTTGTCATTATCTATTAACCTGATGAAAAAATTATTTTTAGCTAGTTCGATTTTTTTTGTAATTGCGGGATGGGGATTAGAGCAAAATTTAACAAGTGTTAATGCTCAACCAGCTTCTGTAGTGATTCAAACCCAAAAGCAATCTACTAAACCTACTAGTGTAAAATTACCACAATTAAAAGTTATTAATACGGGAACTGGTAAAAAAGAAAAATTACGTTTTACGCCGAAAGTCGGAACTAAGCAAAGTATAAATGTTACCTTGAGTAAAGACACTTTGATGTCTATTGGTGATTTTAAAATGCCTAGGGCAAAATTACCAGCTTATATTATTACTTTAGATTCAACAGTTACTAAAGTAGAACCCAATGGAGATATTTATTACGATATTGCTTATAGTAATGTAGATATTCAAGGTGATGCTCAAACTAAACCGGAATTAATTAAAGTTATTAGCAAGCAAATAGAACAATTGGAAAATTTTACAGGTTCTGCTGTAATTGATAATCAAGGAATAGTTAAAAATATTAACTACGCAATTCCAGCAAAAGTAGATGTAAATATCAAGTTTCTTGTTGAACAATTATCTAATTCATTACAACAATTATCTTCACCAGTTCCACAAGAAGCTGTGGGAATCGGTGCAAATGGCAGATTAATTCTGAAACAGATATTAACGGAATTAATCTCAAACAAACTACTACTTATGAATTAGTAAATATCAAAGATAATGTTGCTACTTTAAATGTTGATTTACAGCAACAAGAAAAATCATCTCAAGTAATTGACTATCCCGGATTGCCTTTAGATGGTATTTTAACTCTACAATCATTTAAAGGTAGTGCAAAAGGAAAAGCTACAATCCAGCTTGATAAAGTAATGCCGGTAAATTCTCAACTTGCTTTAGTTGCTGATAGTCAATATATTGGCAAAAATGTGAATACTTTAGAAGAAACTCTCATGACTTCTCAGTTAACAATGGATATGAGTATTCAAGGGAAATAATTCATTTTAATAATTAAACCATAATGTAGAGACGTAGCATTGCTACGTCTTGATTTTTATGTATTATTATATATTTTTTATACATACAATTTTTTCTCAGAATATCTCTTTCCTATTAGAGTTTTTCTACAGTTTTGATATCTATAGTACAATTTTATAAATCTAAAATATTTTATATTGAACCAAAGCAAATTATTAACATTTTGATATTTCACACAGTATTTACAATTATGATTTGTAACTGTTTGTATATTTTATAATTGCAGCAAATGACAAGATTATTGATAATAATTTAGATAATTTAGGTAAATATTTATATATCATATCAGTTGCTGAATAAATACAAATCATCATACAGGGAGAATCATCAAAATGCCTTTTAGGATATTAAGTTTAGATGGTGGAGGGGTTAGGGGAATCGTTGCAGCAAAAATTTTAGTTGATATTGAAAATCTGATTAATCAACCCTTAAATGAGTACTTTGACTTAATTGTCGGCACTTCTACAGGTTCCATTTTAGCAGCAGCGATCGCAACGGGACGGAGTAGTCAAGAAATTGTCGATTTTTTCCAACATAAAAGCTCAATTATCTTTCCTTATCAAAGTCTTTTTTCCTTAAAACGAATTCCTTTACTGTTAAAGTACGGTATACCCGCTCCCAAGTATTCCGATAAAGGTTTGATTAAAGTTTTACAAGGTGTTTTCGGAGAAACAAGATTGTTTGATATTGGTACTTCACCAAGGTTATTAGTTGTATCTTATGACACGATTGAACGGGAACCAATTATTTTTAAAAGTTGGCGACCAGATAAAGCTTATGGTAACGTTCCTTTATGGGAAGTATGTGTTTCTTCTGCATCGGCTCCTACTTATTTCCCAGCACATAAATTAGATAAAAGAGTTAACGGAAATGTTAAGGATGCAAGTATAAATAGTATTATTTTCAGCGATAATGAATCTACTGTTGATGATGTATATCAAAACGCCGAAATTAGAATTACTGACGGTAAAGGTAGCGGACAAACTCGGATTATTAAAAATTATAATGGTGCCATTAGACAAGCAATAGTCAATCCTGCTTGGGATAGAATTCCCGATAAAACATCTGCTTATTCAATTAAAACAATATACTCCGCGATTGATGGTGGAGTTGCAGCAAATAATCCCTCTAGTTGTGGTATTGCTGAAGCATTACGATGCGGTTATTCTAATGAAGAAATTTCCGTACTTTCCATCGGCACTGGAAATAGAACCCGAATTATTCCTTTTGAACAAGCACAACATTGGGGTTTATTACAATGGGCTCAACCGATTGTTGGTATATTATTTGATGCTTCTTCAGATATTTACGAGTATATTAGCAAGCAAATAGTTCATGAGCGGCTTTTACGTTTGCAATTCAATCTTGATAAGTCTTTAACTGGTAAACGTTTAAGCGATGATTTAGATGATGCCAGCGAAGAAAATATTAATAATTTACTCGAAGCAGCAGACGCTTACATGAACTTACCAGAAGTAAAAGCCGGGGTAGAAAAGTTTTTACAATTTTAGATTTTGGATTTTAGATTTTGGATTATGGATTGTAAAAAGGCGCTTTATTACCGCAGCTACACAAACCGGCACCCGTCTGCACGGGTTTCAAATACGTTAAGTCCATCTTACCGTGTACTCCAGCCTCTATAGTAGCGGTAATAAAGCGCCGAGTACTTTTAAAATATTCTCTAATCATCAGAGTTTATTAACCTTTAACCTTTAACCTCTAACCTTTAACCTGATACAACACATCTCCTGACTCAACATCAAACCAGTGGATGTTCTTAGGGGGTAGAGCCAGGGTAATTTCTTCATTGTCCCAATTTTGGTCGGGAGGCAGTAAAGCCCGTATAACCGGCGATTCTGTTGAGGAGCTAGCAATACGCACACTAACCAATTTGTACATCCCCAAATTTTCGACTAAATATACCCGTCCTTTTACAGTTTGTGTATCTTCTGGTAATGCAACACGAACGTGTTCCGGACGAATACCTAGAATAATTTGCGGTGGTAAAGTCGGAAGCTGTGGTAAATTTACTGGAAAATCACCAAGTATGGCATCATTTCCTTGACAAGGTAAAGTAAGTAAATTCATTTGTGGACTACCTACAAAACCAGCGACAAATAAATTAGCAGGACGGTTGTAAATGTCTACTGGTGGTGCAATTTGCTGTATGTAGCCGTTATTTAGCACCGCGACTTGAGAAGAAAGCGTCATTGCTTCCGTTTGGTCGTGAGTAACATAAACTACCGGCGCTTCTTGGGCTGCGAATATCTGTTTGATATCGGCTCGGACTCTTTCCCGTAACAATGCATCAAGATTGCTTAAAGGTTCATCTAATAAATATGCTTGAGCTTTCCGTACCAAAGCTCTACCCACAGCAACCCGTTGTCTTTGCCCCCCAGAAAGTTGTCCGGGTTTGCGTTGAAACAGTTCTTCTAAACCCAAAAGTCCCGCTACTTCCGCAATTCGGGCTTGAATTTCTGCACGGGGTACTTTTTTTAACTTTAATCCGGAAGCGAGATTTTCCTCTACCGTCATGTGGGGGTATAGCGCATAGCTTTGGAATACCATAGCCATATTGCGATCGCCAGCACGTTTGTAGGTAATATCCTCATTTCCTAAGAATACTTTTCCTCGCGTCACCTCTTCCAAACCTGCAATCATTCGTAAAGTAGTAGACTTACCACAACCGCTAGGGCCAAGTAATGTGAGAAACTCGCTATCCTCCACAGATAAACTAATATCCTTTACCGGAACAACTTTGGGAGAAAAGGTTTTATTTAAGTTTTTTAGTTCAAGTTTAGCCATATAAAAATTGGTAATTGGTAATTGCTCAGGGATGCACTTTCACCGTCCTTAAGGACGGGGACTTGTTTGAAGTGGGGTGGGCATCCCTGCCCTTTATATATAATTTAGCTGCTTTTTAGCTTATTAGTCGTATAGTTAATTTTTATTTTAATATAACCTTCAAAAACTTTTGCAAAATCACCGAGTTATCATTTTTTCGCCAAATCATCGCAATACTAACCTGGGGTGTTTCTTCAATAAAAGATTTATAAACTACTCCCGTGCGTTGCAGATTTTGTAATGATTCAGGAACGATCGCAACACCGATATCGGCAGCAACTAAACTAACTATAGTCTGCATTTGGATTGCTTCTTGAGCAACTTTGGGACTAAAACCGACTTGCTGACAAAAGCTGATAATTAAATCGTAAAGTCCCGGTGCTAAAAAGCGAGGAAATAAGATAAAGGATTCGTTAGCGAAAGATTGCAAACTAACTCGATCAAGATTTGCACAAGGGTGATTTTCAGGAAGTGCAATTGCTAATGATTCTTGAAAAATTATCTTTGAAGAACAAGTATTTTTATCTACAGGTGGACGTACAAAAGCAACATCAATTCTACCCGATTGCAGCCAAATTAATTGTTCATTTGTAGTCAATTCATGTAATTCCAAATTTATATTATTGGCATGATTGCGGAAATTTCGTAAAATATCTGGCAAAATATTATACGCTGCCGAACTGACAAAACCAACAACCAACTGTCCGACTTCTCCCCGACTAGTTTGTCTTCCCAAAAGGATTGCTTGTTCGAGTTGTCGGAAAATTTGTTGTATTTCAACTAGAAAAACTTGTCCTGCTTCGCTTAATTCCACCTTGCGTTTAGTACGGTGAAATAGTTCAAAACCTAATTCTGTTTCCAATTGACGGATTTGTTGACTCAGTGGGGGTTGAGCAATATGCAACCTTTGTGCTGCTCTTCCAAAGTGTAATTCCTCCGCTAAAGTCACAAAATAACGTAAGTGTCGTAGTTCCATCTTTCAATTTTGGATTTTAGATTTTGCGGAAAGTTGGGGGTGTAGATATTCTTCCCCCCAAACTTTCCTGCACCAGATTTTGGAATTATGTGATGATTTGTTTATATATATTTTTTATATATTAATTATGCATCAAATATATATTGGACATAATTAAAAACTTTTTTTAAAGTAATGATGTAGAGACGTTACACTGCAACATCTCAATCGCAAAGTTTATTAAAACAAACAATTCAAACAAAATGAATAAAACATCAGTATCCAATAATGATTGGAATAGTAATCTGTACCAAGAAAAACACGCTTTTGTATGGCACTACGGCGAAAATTTATTACAATTACTCAATCCGCAATCAAAGGAGAGAATATTAGATTTAGGATGCGGTACAGGACAATTAACGGCGAAAATTGCGGAAAAAGGTGCAGAAGTAATCGGAATTGATAGCGCACCTGAGATGATTGAGAAAGCACGACAAAATTATCCACAATTACACTTTCAAGTAGCCGATGCAAGGAATTTTCAGCTATCCCATCCCGTAGATGCTGTATTTTCTAACGCTGTACTACATTGGATTCCTCAAGCGGACAACGTAATTAATAGTATTAGGAAATCGCTCAAAATTGGCGGTCGTTTGATTGTAGAATTTGGTGGAAAAGGAAATATAGAATCAATTATCAAAGTTTTATATAAGGCATTAGAAAAGATTGGTATTGATTCTGCACCAAATTTGAATCCTTGGTATTTTCCCAGCATCGGTGAATACGCTTCCAAATTGGAAAAACAAGGATTTGAAGTTACCTATAGTCATTTATTTTCTCGTCCAACTTTATTGCAAGATAAAGATGCTGGTTTAGCAAATTGGATAAAAATGTTTGCTGCAAATTTCTTTAAGGGATTATCTGAAGAAGAAAAAATGGTTGTAATTAATGATGTAGAAAAACAGTTAAAACCAAAGTTGTATCAAGAAAGCAATTGGTTTGCAGACTATCGACGCATTCAGATAAAAGCAATCAAAAAGTAGGTTAAAGGTCAAAGTTCAAAGGTTAAAGGTAACAGATTAACTGTCAACTATCAACTGTCAAAAATTTTATCATGGAATCAATAATTTTCTTATTTACCGCATCATTGCTTGCAGGAATCCTTAATGGTGTGGCTGGTGGTGGTGGTTTGATTGCTTTTCCCGCACTTTTAATATCGGGAGTACCAGCAATTAATGCTAATGCTACTAATGCAGCCGCACTATGGTTTGGTACTGTTGCAAGTACCGTCGCTTATCGTCGCGAATTTTCAATCCAACGGAACTCATTATTATTATTAAGCTGTGTCAGTATTGTGGGAGGAATTATCGGTTCCTATTTACTTTTACATACATCTCAAGCGAAATTTTCAGCTTTAATTCCATATTTGATGTTAATAGCAACTCTTTTGTTTATTTTTAGTCAGCCCTTGATGAAATGGTTAAACAAACGCAATCAAGATTCTTCTCATTTTCGTTTACCATTAATTATCATTTTGCCTTTACAGCTAGTCATTGCAATTTACGGAGGTTATTTTGGTGGTGGTAGTGGAATTTTAATGCTAGCTGTATTAAATCTGATGGGTATGCAAAATATTCATAGTTTGAATGCATATAAAAGTTGGTTAGCAACTTGTATTAATGCAGCGGCTATTATTCATTTTACTTTTGCCAATAAAATTGTTTGGTTTGAAACATTTATCATGGCTTTAGGTGCAATTATTGGTGCTTATAGCAGTGTTTATCTAGCACGTAAAATACATCCATTTTGGGTACGCAGTTTTATCATCGGTGTTGGTTTAAGTATGACTTGCTACTTTTTTCTGAAACAGACAAATCCAATTTAGAAGCAAATTCATATACTCGTCAAAATCATAGTTGAAGATTATAATATCAAGGGAACATTCCTGCATAAAAAGTGAGTCGAGTTGTTTTAAATTCAATACGGTTCAGTTAAAGCCAAAAACCTTGATATATGTAGCGGGTTTGTTGGGTTTCGCAGAGCCTCAACCCAACCTACAATTTTCCTTAACTGAACCGTATTGGTTTTAAATTATTTGTCACGAATATTTGTCAACAATTAATTATGCGCCAAATTTCATTAGTTTTGAGTATCGTTGCTAGTACATTTTCTCTATTACCCGCTCAACTTGCTCAAGCACGAGATTCTCAAATTCCTGCACCTTCTCAAGCACCTTTGGAATTAGATTTATTAACTAATCCTACAGATAATATAATTACAGCAGATACTATTTATCAAAAACAATTAACTGTTCCTAGTTTATGGTGGGCGCAAGAACAATCGGAAAACAAACTTTTAGATAACTGGATAGCATACCCTAAAATTAATTCTCAACCGGGAAGAGTTGATTTAATTGTTAATGATGAAGTTTGGAACATTCTAGATTATTTAGAACGTTATAATTTTGTTAATCATTTGGGTAGTGTAGCGCGAGATTATGGTTACAATATTCGCGTTTTTAGTTACGAAAAAGAACCTTTAGCAACTTATACTTGTAATTTAAATTTAACTAAGCCTTTGTGTAAGATTGATATGAATGCCGCAAGTTTACTGATGAATCCTGCTATTTCACAATATTAATTATTTGACCAGGGATTATACGGATTTCACGGATTTCACGGATTTAATTACCCATTACCAATTACCCATTACCAATTACCAATTACCAATTCCCTAACTAATTTTCATTTTATTAAATAACGAATCATACTGCTCAGTAGTTGATTTAGATAAAGGAATTAAAAATTCACTTTTATCGAAAATTTGAGGATTAGTTAATAAAACTTTCTGTAATCTTTGGGGAATATCCGATGCTGTAATATCTGTGGTAATTGGAGAATTCCCCTCAGTTAATAATGCGATTTGTTTTGCTATCTCTGGTTTCCAACAAAAATCAATCCATTTGTTCGATAAATCTTGTTCAATTTTACCTGCTGGTTGTACCCATAAATCCGCCCAAATTGCAGTTCCGGAATTCGGAATAATTACACTAAGTTGGGGATAACGAGAAAGTATAGAAACAACATCATTTGACCAACCTAATGCTACCCAGGTATCTCCAATAATTAACGGTTCCAGATAATTAGTGGAATCATAAAATTTTACCTGTTTATTTAAAATTTGTAGTTCCTGTTCTAAAGATGGAACTTTCTGCAAATTCTCACTATTGTAGGATTTACCTAATTTTTTTAACGTCAAACCAACAACTTCCCGCGATTGATTGAGTAAAGAAATTCGTCCTTTCAATTCTTCCCTCCACAAATCGCTCCAATCTTGTAATTCCCAATCAAAATTTTCTAACTTATCACGACGATAAATAATTACCGTACTACCCCAACGATAAGGTGCAGCCCAAATTTGTCCTTGTTTATCTATAAAACCTTGATTGTTACGTTTTACCAATTCTTGCCATTTTGAGGACAAATTAGACCAATTTTTCAGTTGTTCGCGAGACAATGGTTGAATCAGCTTGTTCTCAATTGCATCTTTTAACCAAAAATCTCCCAAAGTTACTAAATCACTCTTGCTTGGTTGAGATTCGCCAAATGGAAGAGAGAGCTTAAAACCTTCAGATTTTTTTGCTCCTGTTTGGTATTTTTGCAAGCTTTGCAATCCCTTGAATAATTCCTGCAACTGTACTACCGGAGATAATTTTAACTGAATTTTTGACGATAAAGTTTTCTGAAATTGGTTCAATATCCTTCCGGGAATAGAACCTTTGAGTACCTGTATTCTTAATTGGGGCTGTTGGGAAGCATTACATCCTACAAGCAACTGCGACATTACGAGTGTGGATGTACTGAACAAAAATGACCGTCTACGCATTTATTTTCTTGTTAAATTGAAAATCCAGCAATAATATACATTCTAATAACTGCTTTAAGCATTGTAACTAATAGATTCTGCAAATTGGTGATATCAAAATCCCCTATTGTATTTGATATATCTTTAGTTAGAAGTAACTGAATTATGTTATTGATTGAATATAGTCATGAAAATCGTTAGTATAGACAAAATATTCGATCTTTTGACCTGACAACTAAGAAGCGCGATCGCCCTCTCAAAACCCGTAGCAATCGCCCTTTAACAAAAAACTCCCAAACTCCTTGATATATCTAGCTTAGATACAAAATACTTATTTTAAACGTAAGTCGAAAAATTATTCTAATTATTTAGCGATTTATTTAGCGAGCATTCTCTTGATATTTATGGGAAAGTATTGATATATATCGATTTTTGCAAAAAATCAAGAGATTTTGTTTGTTTCGCAAACTATAAAATATTGAGCAGCTACCCGAATCATTCTATAAAATTGTTATGCTAATCTATGGATTAATCAATTTAGTATCGGCTGGCAATTTAAAACTTATCAAAACTTAAAAGTTAAATAAATCATAAATATAGCTAACTTCAACAGCAAAAATAATAATATAGGTAAACATATTGAACTAGGATATGAAATGGACCAAATCACCAATCAGGTCTTGAATTTGAGTAATAAGCTTGATGACCTTTATCAAGTAATTGAGCAGTTGGATCGTAAAGTGACTCAAGCTTTAGCCGAATCTAATTTAGCAAAAGCCTGTCAGGGTGAAGATCCTGAAGAAAAATTTAGTGATGTAAAACAATATCAGTTAAAGGGTTCGATTCGTTTTAATCCCGAACTAGAACACAAAGATGTATTAGTAGACGACGTTTATCTAGACGGGAATTTTGAAACAGGAGATAGCCAAATAACCCCAGATATTCAAATTCAACGACTTACAGCACAACTAACAGCAGCATACAATCGTATCGCGGCTTTAGAAGAGCAATTATTACTCAAAAGAATCAGATAGAAGCTTTTATACAAAAAACAACTGAGTTCGCCCTCTTCGGGCCTGTGCCAATCGCGACTACTGGTGTCCCATAAATTCCTAGATTTGCTAGTAACGATCTAATTGGGCTTCAATTGCCTCGATAAATTGGTGTTGTTGCCAGTTTGCGATCAAATAGGCAGCAATACAAGCACCTCCAGCACCCATACCCTCTTTCACAAAGCCTTGTTCGTAAGCTTGTAGTTGAACATAACGAGAATCATTAAAACATAGTCCAGTGGCAAGTAGAGATGGTGTGATGATACTTTTTTTACCTATCTGCTGGGCTAATTTTGTTGTATTACAAGTAGAATCGGGAGCAACCCAACGAGTAGTACCGATAACGACTTCTTCAGGTTGCCAAGACAAATTATAAAATTGCGCGATCGCACTTGCTAAAGCAAATACAGCCAGCATTTGTGTACCACCAGCAAGCATTACACCACCATGACGACTAGCAGCGATCGCCATTCCAGCCACAGCAACCTGCATCGGATCTCCCACCCCAGCCACAAGTCGTAAAGGATCTAGAGTTAGGAGTGAGGAGTTATGAGTTATGAGTTGAAATTTTCTCTCCCCATCCCCTAGTCTCCCCATCTCTTTCAACCCTGCTTGAACAATTTCCCATTTTTGAGCGTGATTGCACACGGGATGAGAGCTATTAACCATACCTTGGGCTGCAATACCCAAACCCGTTAAAATTGCTAGAGCAGTAGTAGTTCCACCAACAACACATTCACCGATAACTAAATATTCGTTTTCCTTGTTACGAGAAAGCCTTTCACCCCAAATCATTCCTTGATTTAACAAATGTTGTACTGTAGCAAAATCCATTGCTGCACCTTGGCTCAAGCATTTAGCCGGTACACCTCCCAAATCAATAGTTGGTACGGTTGGAGTTTCGAGTAAACCCGCATTAAATAGATAAACTGGAATACCTAGCGTCTCTACAACAGCGCGAGTAATAAACACCGGAGACGCACCCGCAATCAGTGGAGGTAAGGGATATTGCCCTTTTTTATTTGTTCCATAGTATAAAAACTCAGCATCTGCCAAAGCCGTATATTTTCGGTCTTCAGGAGTACTACCAGCAGCAGAAATACCAGGAATCAAGCCTGTTTTAGTGAAACCTAACACACAGGCAAATGCAGCTTTTTCACCTTTATACTTAGAAATCCAAGCCTCACCTTGAGTAATATTTGTGTATATACTAAGCATGGAATTTTAGATTTTAGATTGACGACGAGTACCACCGGAGTTAGTACCACCGGAGTTATTTGTCTCTTTGTCCTATTCCCTATTCCCTATTCCCATCATTAATCATAATCCATCAACACCTGTACCCATTGCGGTGGGCGGGGTATGGGATTGCCTAATCGGTCTAATAATAACCATGCTGCTATGTGTACTACGAATAAATATATAAAATTATTAAGTAATATTAAGCAAATCGCACCGATTTGAATTAGAAAGGGGCTGGGTGTTGTGAGGATTCCTAAGTTAAGGAATAACCATTCTAAAATGTTGGTTACTTGGTTGATCAAGTAAATCCACAGGTCTTCACCTGAGAGTAAGGATAGTAACCACAGGCGAAAAAACACACCTATTGTACCAAGAAGGGTAGCCAAGCTGATGGAAACAATCCAAGGAACGCGACGGTGCCATGCTGAACCTAGAAGTACTCCCATAAAAGCATAGGGGATGACAAATAGCAGACTCCTGGTTGGTCCCATTAATACTAATAGCAGCAAACCGGAGGTTAAAGCTGACATCCATGCGGCTCTACTATTCCAGCGTAGATAAACTAAAGCGATGGGGATGGGGAAAAATACTTTAAGAAGACCTAAAGGGAAATAAAAATTAATAAACCAAATCAAACTGCCGGTACTTGCCAAAAATGCCGTTTCCACCATTGTAATGGTGCATCGACTTGAAATTCTGGAGTAGCCAAATCCTGATGGTTTGAATTGTTGGAAGGGTTTTGATTAAAGGAATTGTTTCCCCCTTTATCATCCGTAGAAGAATTAAGAATATCCATGTGAAAGACGGTGTGCCATCGGTTAATTTATCATCTGTTCTAACGCTGATACATTGGGAATACAAATAACATCCCCATCACGGTTAATCAATTTTTTCTTTTCTAACTTAGTTAATACCCTAGTTACGGTTTCTCGTGCCAGTCCGCTCAAACTACTCAACTCCCGATGTGGTAAATTAGGAATCTCCACACCCGTGGAATTTTTTATCCCTTGTCCTTCTGCCAAAAATAACAAAGTATCTGCCACGCGAGAAGCTGAATCCGATTCCCGTAATCGTAAGCGTCGGTTAACTTGTCGCAAACGGCGAGCCATTAACTGTGCTAATCGAACTCCCGCTAAAGGTTCGGTGTTGAGTAATTTAATAAAATCTTGGGATGGTAAACTACCGATTTGAGTAGAAGTGAGAGTAATCACATCGGTGGAGCGAGGTACTTCATCTAATGCAGCCATTTCACCAAATAATTCTCCTCTACCAAGAATATTTAGCGTTAATTCTTTACCTTCTAGATTGTAAGTGCGAATTTTGACCCAACCCTCCACAATAAAATAAACGGAACCACCCCAGTCATTTTCTAATAAAATTACCTGATTCGCTGGGTGAGAGCGACTAACAAGATTGCTTAAAGCTAATTCAATGGCGGTTTTTGGTAGCCCTTCAAAAAAAGGAGTTGAGAGAGTTACTTCTTTGGCAAGAGGGTGCAAGCTATACCTATCTTCCATTGGGACATTTTGATTTTAGTTGTAATACAAATTACTTTCCAAACCAGCCTGTGGCTCCACCTATGAAAGCACAGCCCCAGGCAAAAACAAAACCAAACAAAACTAAACTATGTTACACAAAAAAAATCAGCAAGTAACTGTTAATCAGCCGCACCCTGGGAATCAAGAGTCAACGGCAAACGCAGTAATTGGGAATGTCTTGACTTTTCTGAGTTTTCGGCAAGCTTTCCAAGGAACTTATGAACTTATTTAAAATTGGGTTTAAACTAAGTACAACTTTGATCAGAATTTACCAAAACCCAGCAGTACCAAGATAATTACTCGTTATATTTACTATTGATGGGATTTTTCCCAAATCCAACACTAAAAGATACAATTTATAATCTAAATTCAAATTCAAATTCAAACTTAAACCTAAACTTAAATTCAAACTTAAACTTAAATTCAAACCTCAAATTACTTAGTAACAATTATGTCAAACAGCCTAGGACTGCTAAAAACTCGATTAATTCCCATATTCATCTTGTTCCTATTCTATTCTTGACAATAACCTAATAACTACCTGATAGATAATATTACTTTTAGTAATTCTAAACTGATTGCGTTCACTGTTGGCGATCGCCATTACATCTGTAAAGTTCACAATAAGGAAAATCAACGTGACTTCCCGCGCAAACCAAATCCAAAGCATGATTGCAGACATTGATCAATTACTCGCTCACAAAGGAAAGCGTTTGTGGGGGGTTGTTTCTTCTCAGGAAGAGCCACGTGAGGTGTTACAGCGTATCCGGGATTTCCTCGTCAAAGAAGCAGAAGAAAAAGAGACTTTGACTCCAGCACAATTACCCCCTCTGGTGGCAAAATTCGTGGGAGAAGGAAACCAAGATTCTGTTGAGCGACAAAAAACACAATCTCCCGATCATAATCTTTCTGAGTTAATACAGCCACTCAAAGCAGAATTAACAATGCTGTTGGAAGAAAGAGCCAATTTGGTGAGTGAAATCCGAGAGTTGGAGAAAAAACGGCTACACGATTATTCTCTAGCGCAACAATTGGCAACGCAAGAGAAAATCATTTCTGAATTTATGCAGGTGTTAAGCAATCGTTTGTCAGATGAAAATGTGGTGAAAGGTTCTGGAAATATTACGAGTCAGAAAGCTCTGGGCGCTTCTGGTAATCAAGTAGATTCAGTACGGGTAGAAAGTTTAACTCAGTTGACAAATGATTTAGATCAGCGTTTAGTAGCTTTAGATGGTACGGTCAATGTTGTTTTTGAAGGATTACAGCGCAATATTCACGCTTATCACGATTCCTTATCCCAAGCATTAGCAAGAATGCATTATAAGGGAGTACAAGGAGAACAGTTACTTGAAGGCTTGATTAAAAATTTCGCAAACCTTCCACCTGCTCAAGAGCAAGAATTATTACAACAAACTATCGAACATTCCAGCACTCAAGCAGTTGAAGCAGACGATGGCAATCCCAAGAATTTTGAAAATGTTGAAAATGTTGATTCCGAACAAGTTTACACTCAAGAAAATCACGAAAAATTAGCAGTTATCCCCGACGAAACCATTGATAATATTGAATTTTCTCAAGCTCAAGAGGATGAAGATGATACTTCCATGACATCCGATTTGGAAGCAGTGATTTTTCAACTCGAAAAAGAATCTGTAAGTGAGTTAAATCAACAATTAGAAGAAAATGATTATTTAGAAATAGAATGGACAGAAGAACCAGAAGAAGTTGAAGAGGAAATCATTGAACAAGAAATAGTTGTTGATTCTGAAGCTTTTGATTCCCCGGAAAAAATGCAAGCAGTATTAAATGAGTTAAAAAAAGAACAATTAGAAACCGAAGAATTGCTTGCAAATACTACTTCAGAAAGTACCAATGAGAACGAAGTTGATCAACTTTATGCCAGTTTATTTGATAGCGATAATTTAACTATTTCAAATAATCAAACACTTTCCCGGCAAGATTTACAGACCACAATAAATGTAGCAAATCCCCAGAATTACGACCTCAATTCACAATTGCCAGAAACCCAAACAGAGAAAGAAGTTATTTCTCAAGAAGTAGTTTTTGAATATACACCCCCATCACCAACCGTTGAAACTGTTGATATTTCTGAGAATGAAGATTCTATAGATTATGGCGCTCAATTATCAGTACCAGATTCCTCATTAAATGAGAATAATTCAGGTTTAGACAATGCTAATCAATCCACAAAAAATACAAATACAAATACATTAGAATCAAATCAAACTACTTCTTATACTTATAAACGCAAAACACAAGCTGCCAGTGAAGATACAATAACCCAACTGACAGAACTTTTGTTTGAAGAAACACCGTCCGTAGTTACACCAATACCCGATAATTCCCAATTAAACGTAATTCAAACCAGTAAACCAATTCAACAGCAAGAATTGGCTGCTTCAAGCAAATCTGAAACTATTACACAAACCGCTACACCAGAAAAACCCCAATTAAAAGAAATTACCCTACCGATTACTTTTCAACCTCAACCAGATACAAAAATAGAAGCGAATACCGATTTAAACCCACTTCCCCAAACTGAAAAAACTACTACTCTAGAGCAACAAAGCTCCCCAGAAAATAATCCTCCGGTAATTAGTAGTACTGAAATTCCTTCTATAAACCCTAGCGAAACAGTTTGGTATTTAGGAATCGATTTAGGAACAACAGGAATTTCCGCAGCGTTGTTAAATCGTTCCACCCAAGTAATACATCCAATTTATTGGGATTCGCAGCAGCAGCCTCAAACAGCTTCTCAAACCCGAAATTTCCGTTTACCAGCCGAAGTTTATCTTCCCAAAAGCGCTGCTCATAAAGACACAGAGGAAAACCCAGCCGAACAAAATATCTATTCAGCATATCTCAAACCATATTTACAAATTTCCCTTCCTTACAAAAATCTTTCCGAAACAGCTTCCAGCGAAATGCGTCAGAAATGGGAACCAATACTGCAACTCAATGAATTTTCCACAGTTCCCTTAGTATGGATTGTCCGTTCCCTTTCAAAACTGCTTTTAACCTTAAAATCCGACTCCAATAGCACCACTTTAGGATTAACTGCTACTGCCATCGGCATCGAAAAATCCGAATTTGATAGTATTATTGATAACATCGCCGGTGTGATTTGTACTTGTCCTTCCAATTGGTCAGAACAGTATCGCTTTAACATCCGTGAATCATTATTGATCAGTAAATTAGTCAAACATCCCCAACAAGTATTTTTTGTTGAAGAAGCGATCGCCACCTTAATCGCAAAACTAGAAGGTGCTAACGGCGAAATAGTCAAAGTAATCAACAACGAAAACTCCCCGGCTGTTGCCACCAGCGATACTCAAATTATAGGTAACACCTTAGTCATTAATATCGGAGCCAACGCCACCGAAATGGCATTAGTAGATTTACCCGAAAATTTGCAAGATTTAACACACAACGAATTTATGCTCCACGGCTTTACCTGCGGCGGAAAAGCAATGGAACAAGATATTATCACTCAACTATTACTACCGGAAAAATGGCGAAAATCTCGCAACTCCCAATCACCAGATAACCCTAACGATAACAACCCCCTGCATTGGAAGCCAAATATTCCCGGCTTAGACAAAGTACGTTTTTCTAGCTTAGGTTTAAATAACTTAGAACTACCTCGCCCTGGAGAACCCGACATCAGTCAACGGATTTGCTTACAGCAAAGACTCGAAAGCTCCCCCTTGGGTAAAGCACTATTAGATGCCGCCATTGCCTTGAAGTTAATTTTGCAGCACCAAGAATCCTTTACTATTGAACTTGCAGATCAAAGATGGGAATTACAGCGACGAGATTTAGAAAGCCAAGTATTTGTCCCATTTGTCCGTCGGATTAACCGTGAACTCAATAAACTATTAGTAGCACGCGGTATTCCTACAGAAGCCATCAACCAAATTATTCTGTGCGGTGGTGTTTCATCCATCACTGCTATTAGTCGTTGGTTGCGTCAAAAACTTCCCAGTGCCAAAATTATTCAAGAAAAATATCTCGGTGAAAACGGTACTCCCGCTTGTTCTTCCGTCGCCATCGGATTGTGCGTTCTGCCCCTACATCCTTTAGTATTAGAAATACCCAGACAGCAATACACCGACTACTTCTTATTTACCGAATTACTGCGGCTAGTACCAGAAAAAGCATTATCCTTCGGCGAAGTCATCCAATTATTTGAAGCACGCGGAATCAACACTCGCACTTGTCAGCAACGCTTATTAGCTTTTCTAGAAGGAGAAATACCACCAGGTTTAATACCCAATAGCCAAGATATGCAATGGCTCAGCCAAACTTCCGTACAAAACTCCAACTACAAAGCGATTGCTGCATCACCATTATTTGACAAACAAGGCAGTCTTTCCTACCGTCCCAACCTACGACAATTGCAGCATTTACGCAATTACCTCGACACAATCAAAGCCAGCGCTCATCAGTCTTTAGAAGAGCCTTATATTGTCAATTTTGCAGTAGGAGTATCTAGTTGACAGTTATCAGTTATCAAGCATCCACTAACTACCAACCACCAACCACCATCAACTTTTAGTCTGCATAAATGATTACCAAGTTTATAAATAAAATATAAATTTTAACAAATCAGAGTTTTATTAAAAGATTTGGTGAATTTTTAATATTTAGCCACACTTAGGCTTTGGAGTTATCTATATTGGCACTGAGAAGTTTATTTATTACGTGATAATACTGCTAACAATGGTTATCAATAGTACTCCTGCTTTCAAGCGCGATACCAAACAAAACTTAGTATTAGTGAGTCCACCTGACTCCTGGAATTTAAGTTACCAGTCTGCTCATCCTTCGCAAATCAGTATTGCGAAAAGATTGATTGACATAGTAGGAGCAATTATTGGGTTAATCATAACTGCCGCGATCGCGATTCCGGTGGCGATGTTAACTTTACTAGATAATCCTGGTCCGATTTTTTACAGCCAAATTCGCTGCGGTATCAATGGACAAAACTTCCGTATCTGGAAATTTCGCTCAATGATTGTCGGAGCCGAGAAACTCAAACATTTAGTCAAAAACGAAGCCAGTGGTCATATATTTAAATGTACAGAAGATCCCCGGATTACCCGTGTAGGTAAATTTTTACGTCGTACAAGTTTGGACGAATTACCGCAATTTTGGAACGTACTCAAAGGAGAAATGAGTTTAGTTGGAACTCGTCCACCGACTCCTGATGAAGTAGTGCAATACCAACCACAGCACTGGGAAAGACTGCGAGTCAAACCCGGAATTACCGGAGAATGGCAAGCAAACGGTCGTTCCAGCATCAAAGATTTTGAAAAGATAGTCCAAATGGATTTAGATTACCAACGTAAGTGGTCTGTATCCTACGATTTATTTCTCATATTTAAAACGATTTGGGTAGTACTCAAGAAAAACGGCGCTTGTTAGGGCAATTATCAATCAATAATTGCCTTTTATTTGTGTTTAAAAATAATAATAATTGCAGTAAGTCGAAAATTAATCGAAATTGGTAACCTATCACTTTAAAATCAAAAATAGTCCGGGTTTTACCAATTTTCTATGAAATTTTTCCTTAAATGCAACCCTCCAGTCTCCTTATTTACCAAGAAGACTAGGGGGTTTAATTGTTTAAAAAAGTTAGTTCAGGGTTCACCCCTAAAATGCGGCTCATCTCTCTTTAATCTCTTCCCTCTGTATTCTCTGCGTCTAGTAAGGTTTTTTTTTCAGTAATCTTTGACCGAAAAAAGAGTAATTTCCGTACAAATATCATCTAACTTTTTATCCCAAATTTCTACAGGAATTTCAGGTAAACAAGCAAAATCAAACACAATACCTATAGTCGGGATTAATTCCCAACCCGGAGAACTTAATAAACGGTCATAATATCCACCACCGTAACCCAAACGATAACCTTGATAGTCGCAAGCAACACAAGGAACTAGAATTAAATCAACGCGATCGCAATTAATTATTTCTGCATCGGGATGTGGTTCACCAATTCCGTATTTACCAGTGATTACTTGATTTTGAGGTTGCCAAATATGCCAAATTAGGGATTTTTCAATGCAGCGAGGAAATCCCCATCTTTTTGTATTATCTGAGAATAAATAACTTAAATCAGGTTCTTGACGAAAACTAAAATAAGCAAGAATTGTTTTCCCTTGTTGAAATAACTGTGAATTTAAAAGATTTGTACAAATAGCTTGACTTTTTTGCCGCCATTCTGATTCTGAAAGAGATTGACGTTGTTCGATAATATTACGACGTAATTCTGCTTTTTCCAATTGATGTTTTGCCCGATTCACAAATTGATTAACAAGTTAATTTATAGGAATTAATTATAAATATTAATGGTAATACAAATAAATTATGTAAAGACGTTGCAATGCAACGTCTCTTTATAATATTGGGGAAAAAATTTTTAATTATAAATATATCTAATATCAATTCAATCAATTATTGATACCAATCAAAACAGCGGAAGACGTAGCAGTGCTACGTCTCTACATAAATACATAAATACTGTAAAATCTACGCTACAGGTTGAGCGGCATTTTCGCGCCACCATTCAATCGTATTTTTCAAACCTTCCTTGAAGTCTACTTGAGCAGTAAAACCAAAAGCTTGCTTTGCTCTTTCGGTATCCAAGCAGCGACGGGGTTGTCCGTTTGGTTTGTCAGTTTGCCAAACGATTTCACCCTCAAATCCCATTAATTCGCAAATTGTAGTAATCAAATCGCGGATAGAGATTTCGTAACCAGTTCCCAAATTCACGGGTTCAGCGTCATTGTATGATTGAGTACCCATCACAATACCCCGTGCAGCATCTTCAGAATAAAGAAACTCACGGGTAGGACTGCCATCACCCCAAACCGGAATCTCTTTATCTCCTCTATCTTGGGCTTCCTGAACTTTACGAATTAATGCCGGGATAACGTGAGAACTTCTAGGATCAAAGTTATCTTCCGGACCGTATAAATTTACTGGTAGCAAATAAATACCGTTGAAACCGTACTGTTGACGGTAAGCTTGTAACTGGACTAACAAAGCTTTTTTAGCAATACCATAAGGAGCATTGGTTTCCTCTGGGTAGCCATCCCAAATATCATCTTCCTTAAATGGTACCGGAGTAAATTTAGGATAAGCGCAGATAGTACCGACACAGGTAAATTTCTCCACCCCAGCTTCATAAGCAGCATGAATTAACTGGGTTCCCATCATCAAATTGTCGTAAAACAACTCCGCAGGTTTTTCTCGGTTCAAACCGATACCACCAACATGAGCCGCTAAATGAATTACAATATCTTGTTGGTCAACCGCACGCTTACAGTTTTCCATCACACACAAATCATAATCTCGCGATCGCGGTACTGTAATTTTTATCCCTGTCTGCCCCCGTCTTTAATAAGTTGATCAACTACTTGACGACCTAAAAAACCAGCACCACCAGTTACTAAAATTCTTTTATTGTTTAACTCTAAAGAATTCATATTTTCTTTTCGTCCTAATTAATAATATTCAAAACACTCGTGCTGTCAGTTCAATTTTAGATTTTAGATTTTAGATTTTGGATTGAAGATTCTCATATTTCTCTCACCGTTAGCTCTTTAGAATCAAAGCGGCTGTATCATACCGTTTCTATATGAATATGCACCCAGACTTCCAAGAAATATACGTGAAAAACACTCAAAGTCAACACCAATCTAAAATCTAAGTGGGTGTGCAAAATTAATTGTGTCATTGCGAGCGACAGCGTTAGCTTCGCTATACTGCGTAAACGCGCAGCGTGTCCGTCAGGACTCAGCATTCACCCGTAGGGTGCGGTTCATCGCAACACTTTGAGATTGCTTCGTTTCACTTCGTTCCACTCGCAATGACAAATACACAATTAATTTTGCCTAAGTACTTAAAATCCCAAATTCTACATATGTAGTGCGCCCAATTCTTGACGAATCATCGCATTATCTTTAATCGCGTCGCCTATTTTCTCACCAGGAGAAGTTAAACCCAAAGCTTGTAAATCTGCTTCTACCATCAAAGCTACAAGTTGTTCAAAGGTTACTGATGGAGTCCAACCCAACTTTGTTCTAGCTTTAGAAGCATCTCCAATCAACAAGTCTACTTCCGCAGGACGTAAATAACGCTCATCAAACTCTACGTATTCTTGCCAATCAAGATTTACGTAATTAAATGCTAATTCTAGAAACTCTCGTACAGAATGGGTTTCGTTTGTGGCAATTACATAATCTTCGGGTTGCTCTTGTTGTAACATCAGCCACATTGCTCGTACATAATCTTTCGCATAACCCCAGTCTCTCTTGGAGTCTAAATTACCCATATAAATTTTCTTTTGTTTACCAGCAACAATCCGAGCAACTGCTCTAGTAATTTTACGGGTTACAAAAGTTTCACCACGTCGGGGTGACTCGTGATTAAATAAAATACCATTGCACGCGAACATATTGTAAGATTCGCGGTAATTAACAGTTTGCCAGTGGCTGTAAACCTTTGCACAAGCATAAGGGCTACGTGGATAAAATGGGGTTGTTTCTGTTTGCGGTACTGCTTGTACCAAACCGAACATTTCTGAAGAACCAGCTTGGTAGAAGCGCACTTCAATACCAGTCCGATGTTGATAATCGCGGATTGCTTCTAGTAAACGCAGGGTTCCCATTCCTACAGCATCTACTGTATATTCAGGTGAATCAAAGCTTACTCGTACATGGGATTGAGCGCCCAAGTTGTAGATTTCCACAGGCTGGACTTCTTCGAGAATGCGGCGTAGCGTGGTACCGTCTGTCAAATCACCGTAATGAAGAAATAACCGCACTCCTTCTTTATGAGGATCTTCATAAATATGGTCGATACGATCTGTATTGAAAGTAGAAGTACGGCGAATAATACCGTGTACTTCATAACCTTGTTCTAATAAATACTCACTTAGATAAGAACCATCTTGTCCGGTAATACCAGTAATCAACGCTCGCTTTGGTTGGGTCATTCTCGTTTGTTCCTTTGTTCCTTATATATTGTAATGAAATTAATACAGGTAGCCTGGTATAAGTTAACAGGAATACACTTACTTGCCCTCCGGGGAAACCTGCGATTTCTCTTTAAGTAATATCGCGGTGGTTTAAGTAAATATACTGTTGGTATGTTTTTTTTAGTAAACCCTTCAAACAGTAACGAGAGATTAATTATCTATCCAGTATATTTTTTTATGTTTACAAAAACTTTATATTTTTACTACGTTTATAAAGATTATATTAATTTTTTAGAAATATTTTCAAAATTAATTAATTGGTAATGGGTAATCGGTAATGGCTACTTCGCTAGCAAACGATATTCGCGCAGCAGATTTAAATAAAATTAGTATCGAAAAGTGTTTTATTTATCAAGACAATCTAAGTTTTATTTAGTTTATTTATTTATTAAAAGTAAAAAGAATACACAGTTTTTTTTAATGAAAAGTAGTTTTTTAAACATTCAAACTGACTTTTTCAGATTAATATAACAACAGTTAAACCGATATAAATAACTTTTTTAAATAATCAGCTTGAATATTAATTATTCTTAAGCAAAAAAATGGCACATAAATTTAACGGGGCAACTTTGCTGCCCCTAGAATAAAAATCAAGCCTTTTTTTTTTAATAAGCTCCGTTATCTTTTGGTATAACCACAACAGCAACCGTTTTCAAAATAATCCATAAATCTAGCCAAAAACTTTTAAATTTGACATAGTACAAATCTATTTGAACTCTTCTAGGATAAGGAATATCATTGCGTCCAGAGACTTGCCATAAACCAGTAATTCCCGGTCTGATAGTCAAAACTTGATTGATATGACATCCATATTTTGGCAATTCTTCTGCTACTAAAGGTCGAGGTCCAACGACACTCATATCCCCTTTTAAAACATTCCAAAACTGAGGAAATTCATCTAAACTGGTAATTCGTAAAAACTTGCCGATTGTCGTAATTCTAGGGTCTTGTTTCAGTTTAAAACTGTTCTGAAATTCCTGCTTGAACTGGGGTGATGTTTCCATCATTTGAATCAAAATTTCATCGGCATTACTCACCATTGTGCGAAATTTAATACAATTAAACCGCTGATAATTTTTCCCGACTCTTTCCTGAATATAAAAAATTGGACCATGGGAGCTTAAAGCAATCAGCACAGCCAAAATTAAGTAAACAGGAGAAAACACAATTAGTACTAACAGGGAAAATATTATATCGAACAGTCGCTTAGCTTTCTCTCCGTTTAAAGTTTCAAAAGAAAAACCAAGGGGCTTAAATTTTGGCTTACTTTTCTGGTGACTGCGCTTAAATAAAGTCCGCGTAATCTTACCGGAGAGAAGTGAGGTCTGTGCCGTCATCATACTCCTTACAATCCACACCACACATAGTCCCAATCTTAAAGCTTATGGAGCTTTGAAAAGTGCTTGGGAAGCAAATTTACTTTATTCTTCCATTCTGAAATAGAGAATCAAGTTTTTCGCTCCCTTTCATTGCTTTTTTGTTCACAGGTATGTACAAAGTCGAGATAACGAGAAGCAAACATTTCCTTGGAGAATTGAGTAGCGTGCTTTCTAGC
This sequence comes from Richelia sp. SL_2_1, assembly GCA_012033205.1. Lineage (GTDB taxonomy): Bacteria > Cyanobacteriota > Cyanobacteriia > Cyanobacteriales > Nostocaceae > Rivularia. The sequence continues at coordinate 40,290 of JAAUSO010000042.1, forward strand.
ATATTCAGGGTTAAATTTTTCTCTGTTAGCTTCAAAAGTTTCTACTGCTTCCATTAGAGATGCTTCTGTTTGCTGATTAAAAAATATACCCGTTCCTGTATCCCCATAAGAACGAATATCTCGCACCGTTTCCAAAGCACCACCAGCACCATAGGCAATTACCGGAGTACCACAAGCTTGCGCTTCGACTAAGGCAATACCAAAGTCTTCACAAGCAGCATAGACAAAACCTCGGGCTTTAGCCATATAATTTTTTACCACATCATCAGGCTGCCATCCTAATATTTGGATGTTGGATTTCGCTATCTTCTGGATTTTATCCATGTCATTTCCAGTGCCAATTACTACCAAAGGTTTTTTTAATTTATTAAAAGCTTCGACAATTAAAGTTACTTGCTTATAACTTACTAACCGGGAAACGGTAAGGTAAAAATCTTCTTTTTCAGATAAAAAGGGAAACTCTTCGGTATTTACGGGTGGATATATAATTTTTGCGTCTCTTCTATAACACCTCCAGATTCTCCGGGCAGTATGGGCGCTATTCGCAATAAAGTAATCTACACGATTGGCACTCACTACATCCCACTGTCTTAACCGATGCAGTACATAGCGCGTAGCCCATCCAGGCATTCCTCTCCCTAGTTTACTTGCTCGCAAATAATCAAAAGTTAAATCCCAAGCGTAGCGCATGGGACTGTGGCAGTAACAAATATGTATTTGGTCTGGAGTGGTCAAAACACCTTTCGCAACGGCATGAGATGAAGAAAGAATTACATCATATTCACGTAAATCCAGCTGTTCGATCGCCAATGGCAGAAACGGCAAGTACTTTTGGACACCTTGTTTACCTGCGGGAAAATGCTGTAAAAATGTTGTGCCAATTTTACGTTTATGCAAATAACTTTCCGGATTGCCGGATTCAAAATCAATCAGAGCATACAAGTCAGCATCAATATGATTCAAAATTTCCCGTACTACGAGTTCTGAACCACCTGTTGCTAATGGTGTAAGCCACTCATGCACCAAAGCATACTTTAAAGGCACAGTTAGCATTCATAGATAAAGAACAATTTTTTAGTTAAAAGAAAAGTAAATAACCATTTTGCTGACCTATTTTCCACAATATAAGTTCCTGTGAACATACCGCAACCTGATAATCTCAAAAAGGATGAAGTTTTTACGTCTATGACGTTACCAAAGAATCGATTTCAAAAAATATGTAACTTTTTTGACCTACATTTTTAGTGCTTCATTCTCAGTTTTGTTTTTGCCCACAAGTAATTTATGTAGTAGGGATTCAATGCGAATTTTAATTATGGGAGGCACTCGGTTTATCGGTGTCTATCTAACTCAAATATTAGTAGAACAAGGACATTCTGTAGTACTTTTTAATCGCGGTAATCGTCCCTCACCTTCTCCACGGGTAACTCAAATAAACGGCGATCGTACTGATCCAAATCAACTAAAAGAAAAGTTAAGCAAGGAAGATTTTGATGTTATTTTTGACAACAATGGTCGGGAAATTACTGATACTCAACCATTAGCAGAAATTTTTCAAAACCGTTTGCAGCATTTTGTTTATATGAGTTCTGCTGGAGTATATCTCAAATCTGATATTCTACCTCATGTAGAAGGAGATGCAGTAGACCCTAAAAGTCGTCATAAGGGTAAACATCATACAGAAAGTTATCTTGCAGAAAATGGCTTTCCTTTTACCTCCATTCGTCCTACTTATATTTACGGACCTCAAAATTACAACGATTTAGAAGCTTGGTTCTTTGATAGAATTGTTCGCGATCGTCCTCTTCCCATTCCCGGTAATGGATTGCATATTACTCAATTGGGTCATGTTAAAGACTTAGCTTCAGCAATGGCTCAAGTTGTAGGCAATTCTACAGCAATACAACAAATTTACAACATTTCGGGAAATCGTTACGTTACTTTTGACGGTTTAGCTCGTGCTTGTGCTGTCGCTGCGGGTAAATCACCCGATGATATTCAAATAGTACATTACGACCCGAAAAAGTTTGATTTTGGCAAACGTAAAGCTTTTCCCATGAGAATGCAGCACTTTTTTGCATCCGTTGATAAAGCCATGACACAATTAGATTGGCATCCAGATTACGATTTAGTTTCTGGATTGAAAGATTCATTTCACAATGATTATTTAACATCAGAACGAGATAAATCAGAAATTGATTTTTCAGTTGATGAGGAGATTTTAAAAGCAGTAATTTAGATAGTCACCCAGAGAATGCAATTCTCTGTCTCATAGCAAAAGTCCTCTTAAGAGGACTGTTAAATTTTTCAACATAACAAATATAAAGGTTCATAGTAAGGACTTTAGTCCTTATTTCCAATTACTAATTCCCAATTATCAATCCCCAATTCCCTAATCCCTTAGTCCGCCAGAGAATGCAATTCTCTGTCTCATAGCAAAAGTCCTCTTAAGAGGACTGTTAAATTTTTGAATGTAATAAATATTAATTATGATTGTATAGTTAGTAAATTGATTTAAATACATAAATACTAGATTATTCATTTTTTAGTCCTCTTGAGAGGACTTACCCTATTAGACGGAGAATTGCATTCTCCGTCGGGCTAAAATATAAACTCATCCATTTTAATGCGGTTGACTAATACCAACTTTCTCTCTATAATAAGACACCTAAATCTAATTACATTTGCAATAATAGTCGATAAAATCATATAAATCTCCATGAAAGCCCCAATGATTAGAATTGAGATTTGAAAATAGATGAGATAAAAAACTTATTATAAAGACTAGAAAATTTGGATTAATAAACATATTAATATTTGCTGAAGCCTCTTTTATGAAAATGCAAATGAAAAAAGCAATAATCACTCTACCGCAACAATATTCTTTATCTTGATTTATTCTAATTAGAAAACCAATCCAAAATAGGATATCTTTATCATAACGCTGATTTTGGTCGCAATTAACCCATGCTTCAGCTATTAAATAGCCATCTTCAAATCGTTCTAAACGAACTTGAAAAATACAATCGCCCGTCCAACTACGATGGAAATACAGCCAATCGTCTTCAACATAAATAAACCATTTATCATCCATTGACATGGGAATTAGTCCCCAAGTCAGATAAATATATTCTTCTTTAGTAAAAATTTCCTCAATCTGTAGCCAAGTTTTTAACTCTGGCATTGGCTGTATTTTCCAATCGCTACGGGTAGCTTTTTTCAGATTCATTTCACAACCACTTGACTTTCTTCCGTAGTCTTTTGCGGTAAAAGATAAATTGCACCACTAATCAAAGTTAAAGCTACAGATACCCAAAAAGCAATTAAAGAAGGTAATTCCCATTGTGCAGGTAAAGGAGCAATTAAAAGC